>JALHOE010000101.1 GCA_022843175.1 Deltaproteobacteria bacterium | reverse complement strand
GAGAACGCCGAGCGGTTCGCGAGCGAGGCCGAGGCGGCGGGCAGCGGAGCCGAGGCCGTCGCGCTCCGTCACCGCGTGCAGGCGCGGGGGAACGGCGCGGCGCGCCTCGCCGAGGAGCTGCTCGACGCCGCGAAGAAGACCGACGAGCCCTCCACACAAAGAGAGCTCTACGAGGGGCTGGCCGATCTCGACCTCTTCTCCCGCGGAGACACCGCGAGCGCGATCATGTGGCACCAGGCGATCCTCGAGGGCTCGCCCGATCACCTGCCGAGCCTGCGTCGCCTCGAGCACATGCTGATCTCGGTCGGTCGCGAGGACGACTACGAGCCGATCGCCTCGCAGATCGCCCGCGTGCTCAGCCCCGACAGCCGCGAGGCGCACGTCGAGATCGCCGCCCGCTTGCGGCTGCGACAGGCCGGTGCGGAGTGGATCTCCGTCGCCGATCTGATCGATCTCGCCGGCGAGCGCGAGAACCCCTCGCTGTGGACCACGCGCATGATGGACGCCGTCGCGCGCGTTCGCAGCGACAACAAGGCGTCCCTGCGGGCGTGCGATCTGTTGCTCGCGCGCGCCGATCGCCCGCTCGAGGTCGCCGCGCTGGCCACCCGCGCGGCCGAGTCCGCGTTCCGCCTTGGCGATATCGATCGCGCGCGGGGCTACCTCGACCGCGCGCTCGAGGCCGATCCGCAGCACCCCACCGCGCTCGCTTCGGTGGCGGAGCTGCGTCGCGCGGCGGGCGACTTCCGCGGCGCCGGTGAGGCGATCGAGCAGATGGCCCAGAACCAGATGGTCCCCGAGCATCGCCTCGAGGACTGGCACGCCGCAGCCGTGATCTGGCTCGACAAGGTGCACGACGCATCCCGTGGGCGCGCCGCCCTCGAGCGCGCGGCCGAGATCGATCTCGGCTACGCCGACGTCTTCGAGCGCTTGACCACGCTCGCGCGCGCGGCCGGCGAGACAGAGATCGTCAACGACCTCTATCAGCGCCGCCTCGGCCAGCTCGAGGATCCGGTGGCGCGCGCCGCGCTCCACGTCGAGCACGCCAAGCTGCTCCTCCAAACGGGCGATCGCGATGGAGCGCGCGTGTCGCTCACCAACGCGCTCGACGCACAGCCGACGAACAGCGAAGCGCTCGAAGAGGGTCTCCGCCTCGCCGAAGAGGCCGAGGACTGGCCGGAGTACGAGCAGTACCTGATCAAGTTCAGCAAGGCGCACACGGACGACGCGCTGCAGGTCGGCATCCTGAAGCGGCTCGGTGCGCTCTACGAGGGGCCGCTCCCCAACCCGTCGCGCGCCGAGGCGGTCTACAAGAAGATCCTCTCGCACGAGGAGGGCAACGACGAGATCCTCGCCCGTCTCGTCGACGTCTACATTCAGCTCGGCGATCCCGACATGGCCGTCGAGACGCACCAGGAGCGCGTTCGCCTCGCGCAGGGCGGCCCGGCTCGCCGCGCGCGCTTGCTCGAGCTCGCGCGCATCCTCGACGAGCAGGCCAACGACGCCACCCGCGCGCTCAAGGCGCTCGAAGAGGCGCGCTCGTCCGATCCCTCCGATCTCGAGGCGCTGGCCGCGCTCGCGGAGTTCCACACCAAGCACGGCCGCCCGGACGCGCTGTCCGCGGCGCTCGATCAAGCGATCGACGAGCTCCGCACCCGCCTCGCCAGCGACCCGGACCTCAAGCTCTTCCACAGCCTCGCGAAGATCCTCGAGCTGCGCGGCCGCGAAGACGCCGTGCGCGTCGTCCGTGCAGCGATCGCCGGCCTGTCGGGCGAGCAGACCGAGCTCGTCGGCGCCGAGGACGCGGCGGCGATGCCCGACGTCGATCCGCTGCTGTGCCCGCCCGAGCTGCTCCCGGAGATCCGCGCGTTCCTCGACAAGGCGGGTGAGGCGCTCGAGAAGTCGGTGCCGGTCGATCTTCGCGCGCTCAAGGCGGCGAAGCTCGGGACCACCAATCCGGTGCTCAAGGCGAAGATCGACGCGGTCGCGCGCGGGTTCGGCCTGCCCGATCCCGACGTGGTGATCTCGCGCGCGATGCCGCTCCTCTGCCTGCCGGTCGGCGCCAAGCCGTTCCAGATCGTGATCGGCGACGGCATCGTCGGCACCGACGACGACGTCGGCCGTCGCTTCGCCCTCGCCCGCACCATGAAGCTGTGTGGCGCGCGCTGCGCGGCCCTCATCCGCGTGCCGCCGGCCGACCTCCGCGTCTACCTCGACGCGCTCCTCCACTTCCTCCAGCCGGACTACCCGCCGCCGGACATCGACGCCGAGCGCCTCGACGAGATCACCAAGCGCCTTCAGCGCTTCGTGCCGAAGAAGGACGAGGCCGAGCTCAAACGCCTCGCCGGCGAGCTCGTGGGCGGCGGCGCACTCGACATCGAACGCCTCGCGTCCGCCGCGGCCACTTGGGGCGATCGCGTCGCGCTGCTCGCCGTGGGCGACCTCGGCGCCGCCCTCCGCGGCGTCGCTTGGACGCTCGGCCAGAAGGACGCCCCGCGCGATCCCGAGGAGCTCCGCAAGTGGCTGCTCGAGAACCCGGCGGCGCGCGATCTGGTGATGTTCGCGATCTCGGATACGTACATCGAGTCGCGCCAGCGGGCGGGCGTGGCGTAGCGGGCGCCGCGTTACTCTTCACCCATGCCCGTCTTCGGTCTCACCGGCGGCATCGCCTCGGGCAAATCCGCCGTCGCGAAGGTCTTCCGCGACGAGGGCGTCCCGGTGATCGACGCCGACGAGGTCTCGCGCGAGGTCGTCGCGCCCGGCACGCCGGGGCTCTCGGCGGTCGTCGAGGCGTTCGGTCCCCGCGCGCTCGCCGCCGACGGCACGCTCGATCGCAAGGCGGTCGCGGCGATCGTGTTCGAGGACGCGGACGCGCGCGCGAAGCTCAACGCGATCCTCCACCCGGCGATCGCCGCCGCGAGCGCCGCGCACTTCGCCGCGCTCGGCGAACGACTCGCCTGCTACGACGCCGCCCTGATCGTCGAGCGCGGGCTCGCCGAGGCGTTCCGGCCCCTGGTGGTGGTCGCTGCGCCACGCGAGCTACAGCGGAGCCGTCTCATCGAGCGCGACAAGCTCACCCCCGCCGAGGCCGACGCGCGGCTCGCCGCACAGGCGCCGGTCGAGGCCAAGATCGCCGCCGCCGACGTGGTGATCCACAACGACGGCGATCTCGCCACACTGGGCGTCCGCGCACGGGAGGCGCTCGCCGAAGTGCGGCGGCGACTCGGCCGCCAGCCGTGATACCTTCGGCGGTACTTTGCGCTTTTCTGCTTTCTTTTCCGTGGCCCTGGCCGCGTCGCTGCCGCTCCTCGCGCGCGCCGACGGGCCGTCCGATGCAGACCTGAGGAGCTTCCGCGCGTCGCCCGACAAGCACGGCACGCTCGCGACCGAAGGGGTCGGCACACCCGGCCCGTGGAACCTGCAGGCCGCGCACTGGCTCGTGTTCGAGAGCGCGTCGCTCCGCCTCACCGAGACGAACGGCGACGTGAAGCGCGTCCTCGGTCCCCGACTGCTCGGAGAGCCCACCCTGTTCCTCGGCCTCGGGCATCGCGCGGCGTTCGGCGTGTCGCTCCCCTACGTGCTCCACCAGGACACCGGCGTGTCCTCGCTCGTCGCGTCGCCGCCTGCGACCGGCATCGGCGATCTCGCGCTCCACGGCAAGGCGTCGGTCAAGGAGATCGATCCCGACGCCGGCGGCCTCGGCCTCGCATTCCTCAGCCGCGTGCAGCTGCCCACCGGCGACCGCACCTCGTTCGTCAGCGACAAGGGCGCCATCGCCGATCTGCGCGCGCTCGTCGCCGTCGACTACATCCTCGCGCGCATCACCGCCGTCGTCGGCTACCGGATGCGGTTCGTACACCACCAGGTGTCGAACGTGGTCGTCGGCGACACCATCCCGTGGGGCGCCACGCTCTCGCTCAAGCCGCTGCCGGGGCTCGGCCTCGACACCAAGAAGTGGCTCTTCAACCTCGAGGCACACGGCGAGGTCGGCGCGGTCCCGAACAAGTTCCTCACGTCCTCGCGCGTGTCGCCGGCGTTCCTCGGGCTCTCGGTGCGCAAAGAGCTCGCCAAGGACGTGTTCCTGTTCAGCGGCGTCGAGCTCGGCCTGACGGATGCGATCGGCGCGCCGCTCTTCCGCGGCATGCTCACCCTCAGCTACGCGCCGACGATCATCGACGACGACCGCGACGGCGTCCCCGACGACGGCACCGACGAGTGCCCCGGCCTCCCCGAGGACGGTCAGGGCAAGAAGCCGCACGACGGTTGCCCCGACTACGAGGGCGAGGAAACAAGCTCGATCCCCGCGACCACCGAGCCCGCGCCGACGGTGCTGCCCACGCCCGACGTCGCGCCGGTCGCCTCGTCCGACGCCGACGCCGACGGCATCCCCGACGAAGCCGACAAGTGCCCGAACGAGCGCGAGACGGTGAACGGCTACGAGGACGAGGACGGCTGCCCGGAGCTCGACAAGGACAACGACACCTTCCTCGACGCGGTCGACTCCTGCCCCGACAAGCCCGAGACGTTCAACGGCTTCAACGACGAGGACGGCTGCCCGGACGAGGCCCCCAAGGCCGTGGCGTTGGTCACCGACGCCAAGGGCGTCGCGCTCACCCGCAACGTCAAGTTCGACGGCACGGCGCCCGCCAAGGACGCCGCGAACGATCTGCGCGCGCTCGCCGCGTGGCTGCTCGCCCACCCCGACACGCGCCTCCGCGTGGCCGTGAAACCGGAGGGCAAGGGCGAAGCCGCCGACAAGCTGGCGACCACCCGCGCCATCTCCATCGTCGAGGCGCTCGTCCGCTACGCGCACACCGGTGGCGTCGCCGAGGCCGTCGCCTGGGACCCCAAGGCGACGACCAAAACCAACGTCGTGCTGACCCCGGTCTCGCTGCCGAAAGGCCAGTAATTACCGGCCCCCTCGCGCTTCTGCGGGATCGTTGCTAGGTTGCCGTCCCCCGACGTAGGGGCTTACGGAGAAACCGAGAATGGCCGACAAAGACAACGGGAACGCCCCCCTCGGCGGTGTTGAGGGTTTCAAGCCCTCGGGCGCCGCGATCCTCGCCCCGCCGACCGCCTTCCAGAATGGTCAGCTCCCGCCCGGCGCGATGATCCTCGTGCCGATTGGCGAGGGTGGCGAGCCGCTCGAGAAGCCGGTGGTCGACGGCCCCGTCGCGCTCACCAACGAGCAGATGTGGAAGATGCTCGGCTTCAACGGCCCCGCGGTGCAGGTGCAGGACCAAGAGGGTCGCCCCGTCCTCATCGGCCTCGAAGACCTCCTCGGTGGTCTCGAGCAGATGTACAAGCAGGAGCCGGGCGACGTGCAGCGCGCCCGCGTCTACGCGCAAGAGCTCATGAAGCACGAGCGCTTCGAGAAGGCCGAGCAGGTCATCGGCAAGCTCGTCGCCCGCGGCGGCGACGCCGACGACTGGCTCGCGCTCGGCGTCGTGCAGACGAACCTCAAGAAGTTCGAGAAGGCCGAGGGCACGCTCAAGGGCGCCGCCAACCTCGCCAAGGACTCGCCGATCCCGCTCATTCACCTGGCGAAGGTCTACGAGCTCAAGGGCGACCAGCCCAAGGTCAAGGAGACGCTGCTCGGCGCCATCGACATCGCCGGCAACTTCCTCGACGCGTGGATCGGCCTCTACACCACGATCAAGGAACACGGCGGCGGCGAGGCTGCGGCCGAGAAGACGCTCGAGGAGCTCGCCAACACCGAGAAGAACAAGAAGTTCGCGGCGCCGTACATCGCGCTCCAGGGCTTCTACGTCAACGAGGACGACACCCGCGAGAAGGCCCTCGCCTTCGCGAAGAAGGCCGTCGAGCGCGACAGCAACGACCCGATGTCGCTGCTCTGCCTCTCGGCGATCTACGGCCAGAAGGGCCAGCTCGACGAGGTCGAGAAGCTCCTCCGCCCGCACGAGAGCAAGATGCTCACCGACGTGCGCCTCGCGAACAACTACTTCGAGTGCCTCTGGCAGTCGCGGCAGATCGAGAAGGTCACCAAGTTCCTCAACACGCTCGTCCGCGCGGAGAACGCGCAGGTCAAGGCGTTCGCGCAGGAGCGTGCGCAGGGGATCGCCAAGATCCTCCAGCAGCTCCAAGCCCAGGCTTCCGGCGCAGCGAAGGCGTGAATCTAGGCACCTTCGTCCTCGTCACCGAGGCACGACGTGCCAGGAGCGCCGCGGTGTTTTCCGCGGCGCTCGCGCTTTGTGCGGTGCTCGGCGCGGCAGCGGCGCTCCGTCACTGGCCGCTCTCCACGTTCTCGCCGCTCGCCGCCTACGCGGTCTACCGCATCGATCACAAGCGCCGCACCGACAAGATGGCGCGCGGCGAGATCCTCCTCGACGACGGCGTGCTGCTCCTTCGCCGCAAGGACGTCACCTTCCATCGCGTGCCGCTCGCCGACGCGAAGATCAGCGGGCGCACGCTCCATGTCGGTCCCGACCAATGGGCGCGCGTGCAGGTCGTCGTCGAGCACGACGGCCGCGCGATCATCGCGAAGCTGGCGGTGCCCTTTCAGCCCGGGCCGGTCGACATCGAGGGGCCGCTGAAGCCGACGATCGAGCTCGATCGACAGGGCAGCCGCACCTTCGACGCCCTCCAGACGGTGAAGACAAAAACGACGGGGCCGCGCGCGTAAGCCCGCAGCCCCTCTCCTCCATCACTCGATCACGGGACCGACGGAGCGCTCGGGCGGTTCTCGCGCTGGCGCTCCTCGCCGGCGACCTCTTTCGCGCGGCCCTCGGTCTGCAGCTTCTTGTCGCCGATCAGCGCGCCGACGCGGTTCTTGATCTTGCCGGCGACCTCCTCCACGGCGCCCTTGGTGCGCTCCACGGTCTTGGCGGTCTCCTCGCGCGTCTCACCGCGCGCCTGCTGAGCCTCGCCCTCGGCGCGCATGCGCTCGTTTCCGACGAGTCCGCCGATCGCGCCCTTGATCTTGCCGCCCACCTGCTCGAGCTTGCCCTCGTTCTTGCGGTCGATATTGCTCATCTGTGAGTGCTCCTTCGCGCGTGTGCACGCGACTGTTGGTGCGAGTGATAAGAGCAAGCAGGGTGCCGCTGGCCTGCGGGCACGATCGAGCCGAATTCCACGAATTCCTTACGGTTCCGTTGGCGGCAGCGCCCCTTACCGCTACGCTCCCTGCTCCCCCATGGCCGAGGCGCGGATCTGGAAGCCCGGCGACCTCGTCGCCGAGAAGTACGAGCTCCAGCGTCCGATCGCGCGCGGTGGCATGGGCGCGGTGTGGGTCGCGCAGAACAAGCTCACCGAGCGGCGCGTCGCCATCAAGTTCATGCTCCCCGAGCTGGCCACGTCCCCCGAGACGATCCAGCGCTTCTTCCGCGAGGCCAAGGCCAGCGCACGCATCGACCACCCGAGCATCGTCGACGTGCTCGACCTCGGCACGCTCGAGGACAACACCCCGTTCATGGTCATGGAGTTCCTCGAGGGCCGCTCCCTCGAGGAGATCATCGACCGCGAGCCCCTCGCGCCGATCCAGGCCGCGGCGATCCTCCTCGACGTCACCCACGCGCTCGCGGCCGCCCACGCCGCCAGCATCGTCCACCGCGACCTCAAGCCCGCGAACCTCTTCATCGCCAAGAAGGGCGACCAGCTCGTCCCCAAGATCCTCGACTTCGGCATCTCGAAGATCACCTCGGCGATCGGCAACGACGTGCGCATGACCCGCACCGGCGCCGTGCTCGGCAGCCCCGCCTATATGTCGCCCGAGCAGGCGCGCGGCCGCACCGACATCGACGGCCGCGCCGACATCTGGGCCATCGGCGTCATCCTCTACGAGGCGATCAGCGGCAAGCTCCCGTTCAACGGCGAGAACTACAACCAGATCATGATGGCGATCACCCTCGATCCGCCGACCCCGCTGTCGCAGGTGGTGCCGTCGGTCGACGGAGACTTCGCCGCGATCGTCGATACCTGTCTCCAGAAGGACCGTGAGCTCCGCCCGCCGACGATGGACTCGCTCGCCGCGCTGCTCGACGGCTACGTCGCCCCCCGCGCCTCGTACGGCATCCCCGCGATCGACATCGGCGACGGAGACCTCAAGAAGGCGTCGAGCTCGCGCGTCGGCGCCTACGCGGTCCCCCGCGCCAAGAGCCCCTCGCCCGAGCGGGACACGGTCCTCTCGGCGCGCAACGATCCGGCCCAGCTCACGGTCGGCGGCGCGGTCACGGTGGTGGACCAGCCGCGCCGCAAGACGCGTAACGCCCTGGTGCTCGTGGCCGCCGGCGCCGTCGCGCTGGTCGCCTCGGTCGGCGGCTACACGATGCTCGCCAAGAAGGCGCCGCCCGCGCCGGCCGCGTCGCCGGTGATCGAGCCGCCGCCCCTGGTCGTCCCGCTGCCGGAGCCCGCGCCGTCTCCCTCGGTATCCGCGCCCGAGCCCGCCGTCGCGCCCTCGGTCTCGGCCGAGCCCTCGGTCTCCGCGTCCGCGTCGGCGTCCGCGAAAAAGCCCGCCCCCTCCGTCGCAAAGCCCTTCGTGCCGAAGCCCAAGTCAAGCGCGAGCGGCACCGGGGACGACGGCCCGGCGAAGGTCGGCGACGGCCCCGGCTTCTAACTAGCCTTCCCGGCCCCGGCCCTGGCAAGCTCCGCCCGGCCGATGCGATTCCGGGTCCTCCTCGCTGCGTCGCTGCTGCTCGCAGCCGCCCCGCGCATGGCGGCCGCGCAGACCGCGGCGGAGCTCGTCGCCGCCCGGGCGCTCTTCAGCGAGGGCATCGAGCTCGAGAAGAAGAAGGACTACGCCGGCGCGCTCGAGAAATTTCGCCGCGTCACCCAGATCAAGTCGACGGCCATCGTCCGCTATCACGAGGGCTTCTGCGCCGAGAAGCTCGGTCACTGGATCGACGCGCTCGACGCCTACGCCAAGGGCGTCATCGACGGTCAGGGCGATCCCAAGCAGAAGGACGCCGTCGAAGCCTCCAAAAAAGCCGGCAACGCCCTCCGCCCGCGCGTGCCGAAGATCCACACCAAGGTCAGCGGCACGCCGAAGGGCAAATACGATCTCAAGATCGACGGCACGCCGGTGAGCTCGGCGCTGATCGACGCGCCGGTGCCGGTCGACGTCGGCAAGCACACCATCGAGCTGAGCGGTGAGGGCATCGTCACCGACACGCAAGAGGTCACGGTCGCCGAGAAGGAGACCAAAGAGGTCGTCTTCGTGGCCAAGGAGCCCGGCAGCGCGACGCCGCCCCCCAAGGACGACAAGAAGCCGCCGCCCAAGGACGACAAGCTCCCGCCGCCGCCCCCCAAGGACGACAAGCTTCCGCCGCCGCCCCCGAGGGCGCCCGAGAAGAACGAGGCGCCGCGCCTCGGCCTCGTGTTCGGGTTCGCGATCGGCAACATCGAGCCGCGCGGCAAGATGGTCGACGAGAACACCGGCAACGTCCCGCGCTTCGCCCGGCGCGACGGCGAGGTGAAGAACGACCAGCTCGACTACTTCGGCGCCGGCGTCGCGATCGAGCCGCAGATCGGCTTTCGCTTCGTCCGGCCGCTGCACGCGTATCTGCTCTGGCAGCACGGCTTCCTCGGCCAGAGCGGCTACAGCAAGGACCACGACTTCAGCGCGTCGACCGACGCATTCGGCCTCGGCCTCGCGCTCAACACCCACCCGCGCGGGCCGTTCGGGCTCTACCTCGACATGGCCGTCACGAGCCGCAGCACCTCGTTCAACGACCGCACCACCGGCGAGACGGCGACGTTCAGCGGCCAGAACTTCCGGCTGAAGGGCGGCGTCGCGTACAAGCCGATCCCCACGTTCACGATCCTCGGCTTCGCGTTCGTGTCCGCCGGCAGCTACACGTCGTTCAGCTACAACGCCGACGCCGACCCGACCCAGAAGCGCGACAACGAGGCCATCGACCTGACGAAGAACCACACCTTCTTCGGCTTCGGCGTGGGCGCCACCTACGACCTCGCACTCGTCAAATAGGCGCGCGCGTCAGCGAGCGCCTGCCCCGCGCGCGCGTCAGCGAGCGCCTGACCCGTTAGGCGCGCGCGTCAGCGAGCGCCTGACCCGTTAGGCGCGCGCGTCAGCGAGCGCTGACCCGTTAGGCGCGCGCGTCAGCGAGCGCCTGACCGGTGCGAACCGCACATCGACGTTTAGGCGCTCGCTCACGCGCGCGCCTATCAGTCGGGTGCGCGCGTCGGTCGGGTGCGCGCGTCGCTGTGTCAGTCGGCGCCGCCGGCGAGCATGGCCTTGAGCTTCGCCTTCGACGTGTTGGCGCCGACGTGGCGCGCGACCTCTTTGCCGTCCTTGAACGCGAGGAGCGTGGGGACGCCGCGGATGCCGAACTTGGCCGCAGTGGCGGGCGCCTCGTCGATGTCGAGCTTGGCGACCTTGTATTGACCGGCCGTCTCGTTGGCGAGCTCATCGATCATCGGCGCGATGGCGCGGCACGGCCCGCACCACGTGGCGGTGAAATCCAGGAGGACGGGCTTGTCGCTCTTGAGAATCTCGGTGTCGAAGTTCAGGTCGTTCACGTGGAGGACGTTCGGGCTCGCCATCTTCGATTTCACTCCTTCGGGCCGTTGCGGGGGCCAACCTTTGACTGCCTGGAAGGCTCCGTCAACCGGTAAGGCCTTACGATGCCGGGGTCCCCGAACCGGCTTCAAGCGCGGCCGTCGTCGCGGTAACCGCTTGCGCGTGCTCGACCGAACCGGGGCGCTATTGGCCCTCGCCGGGGCCGCGCTGGTCGTCGTCCTCGCGACGACGCACCGCGACGTGCCGCGCTGTCCGGCCGGGCTGATCCCGCTCGGAGCCCGCTGCTGCGGCGACGGCCAACGTCTCGAGCAGGGCCTGTGCGTCGGCGCCCCCACCCGCTGCGGGGAGGGCCTCGAGCTCCGCTCCGACGGGTGCGTCGCGCGCCCGGCGCGGGTCACCATCGGCGCGGGCGAGTCCAGCTGGAAGCCACCGGATACGACCGTCGCGCCCGCCGGCGAGACAGCCAAGACGCCCGCCTTCGCGATCGACGTCTACGAGGTGACCCGCGCCGCGTGGTCCACCTGCGCCACGTGCGCGCTCCTCCCGCCCGGCGATCCCGGCCAGGCCGCGCACTCGATGACCCGCGACGAGGCGCGCGCGTACTGCCGCTCGGTCGGGGGTCGTCTGCCCACCGACGCCGAGTGGTTGCGAGCGGCGATCGGCGAGGCCGAGAAGCGCTACCCGTGGGGCGATCCCGACGCGCTCTGTCTGCGCGCGGCGTTCGCGCTCGACGGCCGCTGCGCGCGCGGCGCGCTCGGCCCCGACACCGTCGGCGCGCGCCCGTGGGGGAAGTCGACGGCCGGGCTCCACGATCTCGCCGGCAACGTCGCGGAGTGGGTCGACGACGGCGCGCCGCCGGGCTCGGCCGCGGTGCGTGGCGGCAGCTTCCGCGAGCCGGACGCGACGTCCCTGAGACCGCGGTGGCGACGCGTCCTGCCCGATGGCTCGCGCCACGACTGGGTCGGCGTGCGCTGCGCGTACGACCGCTAGAACATCAAGCGCAGGTAGATCGACGCGCGCGGCAGCACGAACGTCTGCACCGCGCTCTCGTAGGTGCCCGCGGGCGACGGCACGAGGCCGATCGGGCGACGCGGCGTGGTGTCCGGCTCTCCCGGCTGCAGCGGCACCGCGGGCCGGTCGCCGGAGACCGACTGCGGCGACTGCGCCAGCTTCGGGCGCGCGTCGGTCGTGCCGATGAACACGCCGAGCGCGAAGCCGAGCTCCATCGCCTCGCTCAGCGGAACGCCGACGCGCAGCTCGGGCGCGATGAAGGGGATGGTCTTGGTCTCGAGCGCGCTGTTCGGTCGCATCGGGCGCGGGCTCGGCGGATCGCGCGACTCCGCGGTGGAGCAGTCGGTCTCGGTGAGCGGCGGGAGGCAGGCCGTGTCGCCCGAGCGGCGATCGCGCACGCGGCCGCCGATGATCGCGCCGCCGGTGAGCGCGCCGTAGATCGCGAAGGGCTTGCGGAGGAAGCGGTACGACGCGCCGACGCCGACGACGAAGCCGGAGACCGTCCAGGTGTCGGTGATGTTGACGCGCACCGGCGCGAGCAGCTCGCCCGAGAGCGTGGTGCGGCGCTTGAGCGACGACTCGATGTACGCGTAGCCGACGTCGAGCTCGAGGCTGAGACCGGGCAGAATCTCGTAGCCGCCGCGCACTCCGCCGAGGACACCGAGGCCGCGGCTGCGGTCGTAGCACTCGGTGCCCGCGTTGCTGCAGCTCCGCTCGTAGTCGCCGCCCATGCCGAACGCGGCGTAGACGCCGGAGCCGAAGATGCCGAGCGAGATCTTTCGCGCGCGGCCCTTGCTCCAGAACGGCGAGTTCTCGTCGCGATCGAGGACGATCTTGAACGTGGTCTTGCCGTCGCTCTTCGCATCGAACGACTTGCTCGTGCGGAAGTAACCCTCGGCCGTCGCGTCGACCTTGTGGGTGCCGGCGCGAAGGCGCCCCTCCCACGACCCCTGACCGACCGGGACTCCGTCGAGCACGATCGCTGCGCCGACCGGATCGGCCTCGACGCGCGCGTCGGCCGGCAGCTCCTCGAGCGTGAGCCGGAGCGTCGCCGTTTGATCGACGGCGACGTTGATCGCGGCGGGCTGCGTGCCGAGGTTGCCCGGCCCCTTGAGCGAGACCCAGTGCGCGCCGGGGCCGATCTTCTCCTGGTAGGGCGTCTTACCGACCTTGCCCTTGGGCGCGCCGTCGATGATGACCTCTGCGTCGGCGCCGTTCTGCTCGATGATGGTGAGGCTGCCGCTCCGCTCGAGGACCGAGAGCTTCGCTTCGATGTTCACCGTCTGCTTGCCGAGCACCGGCGACGTGGTCTCGAAGGGGATGTAGCCCTCTTTGATCACGCGAATCGTGTGGGTGCCCTGGCCGACGCGGACGGGCGGGAGCGGCGTGACACCGCGCGGCTTGCTGTCGATGACGACCGTCGCGCCGGCGACCGTGGACGTGATCGCGATGAAGCCGGTGACGTTCTTGAGGTCGGCGATCGCCTTGTTGACCAGCTCGAGATCCTGCGGCGTGAGCTGGCTGCCGTAGTCCTTGAGGAGCAGCTCGTATTCGTCGAGCGCTTCGGAGAATCGGCCGAGCTGACGGAGACACGTAGCGGCGTTCTTGCGCGCGTTCTTGGTGGGGAACAGCGCGAGCGACGCGTTGAACTCGACGAGCGCCGCGTCCCAGTGCTCCACCTGCATGAGCTCGACGCCCTTGACGAAGTGGTCCTTCGCCTCGGTCTTCTTGGCCTCGTCGCTCGCCGGTGCAGGTGCTGGGGCTGCCGCGGGTGCGGCGGGCTCCTGGGCCCACGCCGGCGCGATCGTGCCGGCGAACCATGAAACAGCGACAACACCTGCGTAGAGTGGCGTCGAGCGGCGCATCGGGTCGCGCCGAGCCTACTCGAAACGTTGGCCCTCGGGTGCGCTTTGTCCGCCTCGGCGAGACTACCCGAGCGCGCGTGCGAGCGCGGCCTCGAGCCGCGCCATGTCGAACGGCTTGGTGATGACCTCCGCGCGCGAGACCTGCAACGCGAGCTCGTCCTCCCGGGTGGCGGCGCCGCCGGTCATCAGGACGACGCGGCCCGACAGAGAGGGCCGCGCGCGGTCGACGTAGGCGAGGAAGTCGAGGCCCGTGCCGTCCGGCATCACGACGTCGCACAGCACGACGTCGAACACGGCGCCGGAGTCGAGGAGCGCGCACGCCTCGACGTAACCCCCCGCCGCCGCGACCTCGTGCCGCAGACCGAGCAAGCGGACGAGGGCCGTCCGCACGGCCGGATCGTCGTCGACGATGAGCAGGCGCACCCCCCCATACTAAACTAAGCGCACAACTTCCGATCGAGCGTCGGCTCGTCGTCGTCCTCGTCGAGGCCCGGATCGCGCGCTCTGACGTCGATGCCGAGGGAACGGCGGAGCTGGTGGTAGGCGTCGCTGACCACGAACCGGACGAGCTCCTTGACCTTCTCGTTGGGCGACAGGTCGCCGGCGACGACCGGCTGCTGGCGGAGCAGCTTCGCCGCCACCGAGAGATCGCCGCAGAGCAGGAAACCCGTGCGGACCGCGGTCAGCTCCGAGCACTGCACCCACCTCGTCACGTCGGCGCTCACCCCGAGCTCGACCATGCTCGAGACCACGTGCCGCAGCTTCTCGAGCTCGTCGGTCCGGAGCTCCCTCGCGAGCAGCTGATGTGCTCGCCGGCTCGCCGCGGTCTCCTGCGCGAACGAGGGGACCGCGAGCTTCACCGCCGCGAGGAGCAACGCCTCGAGCTCGCTGACCGCGGGGTAGTGCCCGCGCACACCGTGCTCGCCCTGCTGGGTCGCGAGGTGCTTGCCGAAGACGAACATCAGCTCGGGCACCGAGAAGCCGGCGAGCAGCGTCGACCCCATCAGCGTCGCATTCGCATCGGTCGGCAGGGCCGTCACCGCGCCCGGCAGATCGGGGCGGATGTAGAGCGCGGGCGGCTCGAGCCCGAGCACGTCGGCCGCGCCGAAGAACGCCTTGGCCGCGAGGCGCTCGGTGGTCTCGGGCCTCTCGCGAGCTACGCCGGCGAGCGGGGGAGCCCGCCGCGCCGCGCGCGCCGCCCGCGCGATGATCTCGAACACGCCGCCGATCAGGCGGTCGAGCTCGGGGTGCGCCAGGTCGCGGAGGAAGGCCGCGCGTCCGAGTCGGGCGCGAAAATCCGGCGCGCCCCGCGGTCGCAGCTCCATGAAGCACGCGCGCTGCTCGGCGTCGGCGCCCTTGAGGAACACCAACGCCGAGGCGACCGCGTACGCGCGATCAAGCTCTCCCGTGCGGGCGAAGAGGCGATAGAGCGCTCGGTGCGGCGCGATGTCGAGCGGCTCGCGCGCGATCGCCTCGTGCAGCTCCGCGATCGCGAGGTCGGTGCGGTCGGTCTCGACGCACAGCTCCGCGATGATCCCCCGCTCGTGCGAGTCGTCCGGGCGGACCCGCGACGCCATGCGGAACGCCTCGATCCCCGCGCTCGGATCGTGGAGCTCATCGCGATAGATGACGCCGAGCGCATGCCATAGCTCGAAATCGAGGTTCGCGTCGTTCTGGCGTCGCGCGCGGTGGATCATCTTGCGATACGCGCGCTCGAGCGCCCGGTAGTCGCCGCGCGCGCGGAGGAGCTCCTCGATCGCGCGGAAGGCCACGAGCGCGGTCTCGTCCTCGTCGAGCGCGAGCTCGCACGCAGCGATCGCCGCGTCGTCGTCGCCGAGGTCGCGGTAGAGCTGCGCGCAGGTCAGCCGGTAGCGCACGCGACGCTGCGGCTCCTCCTCGAGCTGGATCAGGCGCTCGATCGCGCTCGCGATGCCGCGCTTGTCGTCGAGCAGCTCGCGCAGGCGCAGCAGGTCGAGGACCAGGCGCCGATCGGCCGGAGCGATCGCCAGCGCCGCCTCGAGCGCGGCGGCGGCCCGCTCGACATCGCCGGCCTCCTCCGCCCACCTCCGCGCGCTCTCGCGGAGGAACGACAGGCGCTCCTCCGGCGTCTCGGCCTCTTCGACCAAGCGCTCCTCGAGGTGCGCGACCTCGTCCCAGTCACCGCGCGCGGCGCCGAGCTCGGCCAGCGCGCGGATCGACGGTCGATGGCCGCAGTTCGCGGCGAGCGCCCGCTCGAAGGCAGCACGCGCGCGCCGGTCGTCGCCGAGCCGGTGATGGAGCTCGCCGAGCCGATGGAGCGTGATCGCGCGCTCGCTGTCGTCGCCGTCGAGCGCCGCGAGCTTGCGCTGCACGGCGAGCGCCTCCTCGTACTCGCCCGCCGCATACGCCGCGTCGGCGAGCGCGCGCAGCACGTCTTCGTCGTGCGCGCCGAGCTGGTGGGCGCGCCGAAGCGCGTCGAGCGCGCGCAGCGGCTCCCCTCGCGCGGCGTAGGTGCGGCCGAGGTGGGCGTAGATCTCGCGCTGCTCGCTCGGCGGCCGCCGCGCCGCGCTCTTGGCCAGCTTCTCGAGCATTGGCTCGACGACGCTCCACTCGCACCGCTCGACGCAGCCCGCAGCGAGGGCGAACGCCGCGTCCTCGTTCTCCGGATCCTCGGCGTGCGCCTCCTCGAAGGCGTGCGCGGCGCCGCGGGGATCGTCGAGCCGATCGCGACGGAGCGTCCCCAGCTCCACGAGCAGCTTGGCGCGCAGGCGTGGCTGCGCGGTGTGCCGCTGCTCTCGATCGAGCAGGCGCGCGGCGTCGGCCACGTCGTCGATCTCGAGCGCGAGCTGCCGCAGCGCGGACAACGCGACCAGGTGGGTCGGGTCGAGCTCGAGCGCCTCGCGATAGAGCGCGCGTGCGCGCACCGCGTCGCCCGCGCGGCTGCGGTACGTCGCCGCGAGCCGGCAGAGCGCGCCGAGCTTGTGCGCCGGATCGGTCGCCCGCTCGACCGCCTGCTCCATCACCGCGAGCGCGCGCGGCAGATCGCCCTGCCGCTCGTGGATGCGCGCGATCGCGTCGAGGACCGCGACGCGATCGGGATCGAGGTCGAGCGCCGACGCGTACGCCTCGAGCGCGCGCTCGGGGACGTCGAGCTCGTCGAGGAGCACCCGCGCCATGGCGACGAACGAGGCGACGCGCGATTCGACGTCCTCGGTCGCATCGACGTGCCGCTCGTAGGCGTACACCGCGGCGTCCCACAAGCGGAGCTTGCCGTAGCAGCGCTGGAGCGCGCGGAACGCGTCGTCGCGGTGTGGCGCGAGCTCGACCACCTGCTCGAGGCGCTGCGCCGCGCGATCGGGATCGAGGTCCTCGTCCTCGTGGAGTCGGGCGAGACGCACGAGCAGCTCCACCCGCTCGTCCTCGTCCACCGCGCGCTCGATCCGCTCCTCGAGCACCGTCGCGAGGCGCGCCCAGCGCTGCGAGCTCACGCAGCGGGCGTCGAGCGCGCGCAGGATCTCGACGTCGTCGCGATCGAGCTCATGCGCCTCTTCGAGCAGCTCGCACGCGCGCGACGCGCCACCCGGGAGCGTGCCGTGCAGCGCCGCGAGCTGCGCCCGCAGCGCGTTGAGCGCCACCGACCCGCTGCCGCGCACGAGGTTCTCGAGGAACGCGACCAGCTCGTAGATCGCGCCCCGTGCGAGCAGGATCCGCTCGAGCGCCTCGGCCGCGCCGCGCTCGGTCGGATCGAGCTCGAGGATGCGCCGGAGAATCGGCGCGCACCCGGCCATGGCGCCGGCCGCGTTCTGCACGCGCACGATCGCGTGGAGCACGCGCAGGTCGTTCGGCGCGAGCGCCCGCGCCTCGTCGAGGTAGGGCATGCCCCACTCCGGCTTGCCGAGGTCGTCGCCGTACCACTGCCCCACGCGCACGAGCAGCGCCAGCCGTTGGGCGCCGACGATCGCGGGCTCGCGCAGCCAGTCGTTGGCGGAGACCAGCAGATCGCCGAAGCGGTCGGTCCAGCGCGCGGCGGACTCGAGATCGCGCGCGGTCTCGTCGTCGGCGAAGTCCTCGCGGAAGGCGTCGAGGAGCACCTCGAAGGCGCGATCGTCGTCGTCGAACTTCTCGCGGAGTATGGCCGCGATGTTCCGCAGGAGCGCGGCGCGCTCGCGCGGGTGCTCGATCGCGTCGAAGCGCTTGGCGTGAAGCTCCGCGAGGTCCGACCAGCGGCCGCCGCGCGCGAAAATCGTCGCGAGCGCCTGGTGGGCGTCGGTGTCGTCGGGGTTCTCGTCGAGCAACTTCTGCAACAGCGCCTCCCGATCGGAAGTCGTCGTGTCACCCATTGCATCGGTTGGACCGTCGAAGGTTCCTTGTGCATCGCCCTGCGCAACTCGCGCATCGTTCGACGGCATTCGCTCCGAAAGGAACGACGGAGGCGCGCAAATCACCGTGGAATCCGGGTTCAGGTGGTCGCCCATCCCCCCCGATTCAGCAAACGGCGATCCGCCCCGCCGCGAGTCTCACCGGCGAACGCGTGTCACCGGGCCGTTTCTCGGCGGATCTCGCACCTCTCCCGCCGTAGTCGTCCTCGGCCGTAGACTTCCTCGGTGACGAGCTCACGCCCGACGACGAGCGCGGCGCGCCATCGAACCTCCACCCACACCGGACGAGCGACGAGCGTCTCCGTGAGAAACCCTCCACGAGGACCGTCAACCGTCAACCGCTCCCGCACGAGCATGTACGCGGGACCTTCCAGACACCGTCTGGGCCCACCCAAATCACAGCGCTCGGCGTCAAGCGCAGTGCCGCGCTCGACGTTGGAATCGACACCCTGCTCGCGGTTAGCAGTCTCTTCGCTCCATCGGCGGCAATTTCAAACAAGACGCCTGTCCGTGTCGCAACGACAACCCCCACAGCATCATTTCCCACGGCGACGACCTCATCGGTCATGTCTGCGATCTGCGACGGTACGTCAGCAGCATTCCGCAGTACGCTGACGGTCCACCGCGACGACCCGGCAGTCGCCCACGCGACATCGAGGCCGTCGAACGAGAACGGGCACGGAAGGCCGATCGAGGTCGAAACGTCACGGGTACTGCCACCGGGTGTCGCCACGCGCAATCGGGGGAGGCCGAGACCCTTTTCGAGCCACACGATCCTTCCAAGCGCCGCATCCAGCTCAAGAAGCCCGTGTATGTCAAAGAATACGGTAGCGGGATCCTCTCCGGTCAGGGAATGGGCATCGATCCTATTGTCGTATCCGACATACAATCTGGATGGCGCGGCGGCGATCGCGATCGCACCACTGATGGGCAAACGCGTCACTACCTCGCCCGGATTAAATGACGCACGAAACGCTGACCGGACAGCCCCGCTCTCGCCGGCAAGCCAGAAGGCATATGTTTCCGAAAGCGTGAGCGAAGTCGGCAACTCGAGTGCCGGTGGTGCGCTCGCTAGTGTTGCGGTAGTGGATGAGTCGAGCGACCGACGCACCAGACCGTCCGGCGATTTCGCGAAGAAGAATGCAGAATTGCCGGCCGCCCTTAGAGAACCCGACTTCGTGGCGCCATGCAGCAGTTCCGGAACGCAAACAGATCCGCAACCGCCGGGAGACACGCCGTCGCCGGTCGCTCCTCCGCCGTCGCCGGCGATGGAAGGATCCGGATCCGCTGCCACCGAGCCTCCGCACGCCGATTGCAGGGCGCCGCCAAGGACAAGAATGAGAATCGTGGCGATGGCCCTGTCCTCACGCGCTCGCATGGTCGCTCATTGTACCCGCATGACGTAGAAGTTGGTCTCCGCGATCAGGCTTCCGCTGTACTTGAACCCGTAGACTTTAATGAAGTACCGGCCTGCCGACAGGTTTCTCGTGATCGACTCGGTGACCCATCCCCCGGGCGCGCCCACTGCGCTGCGGGCGATGAGTGCCCCGCTCGCGTTCAAGAGGTCGATGTCGATGTCGCCATTCGGGGCGGACCCACTGAAGGCCGTAGTTGGATGAAACATCTTGATGTCGACCCACTGGCTAAATGGCAGATCAAAGACATAGAAGTCGACGTCGTTCGCGCAGCTCGGCATTTCTGGCGGGCACGCACCGGCCGCGCGATCAATCTGGTATGTCCATTGGTTTGACGGAATGCCGATGCGCGTTGCGCCAGCCATGCTGTCGTTCGTCGCGCGGAGGTTTGCTTCGTCCACATCGTAAGGTCCAAAGCCAAACTGTTCGTTCGCCATAGTACCTTGCGGCGGGTTATGAATCCCATAAAAAAAGTGGTCGGCGAGAGATGCTCGATGGTCTATACCACCATAGACGAGGCTTGGTTGGTTGTTCGGCGACGTGACCAACTGCGCAATCTGTCCGCCAAGGAAGTCGCGCACACCCGTCTCAAACGATCGTGACGGCCCGAACTCACATGTCCCCGTCGTGAGGTTGCAAGCGCGGCCCGCTCGCGTCAGTGTGTAGCCGCGCGCCTCGAGTCCGAAGAACGTCACCGCGCCGGACAATACAACTTGGTCTCCGCGCACGGTGCTGAGTCTCGAGACAGGAGTCGTTGCAATCGTGTTGCCCTCCCGGAGAATGCCCCAGTTCGCTTCAAGCATATTGTCCTCGCTTTCCACCGTTTGCGGCGGTCCGAAGACACATTGCGAAGCGATCCCAGGACAGCGTCCGATCACGTAGCGCCAGCCCTGACGCTTCAAGCCGTCGATGCTCCCGAGGTCGCTGTCAGTCCCAGAGATGATGATTTCGTTGGCAACCCCGTCACCGTCGAGATCGCCGATTGCGACGCCCGCACCAGTCATCGAAAAGCTGCCGATAGGTATGCGACTGGTACTCCAACCGCCCGCGCAGTCTCCGTCGGCATTGCAGTTGCGTCCGATGGCGAACAGCCATTGATTGCCACCGCGTGCGCGCTTGTCGACGCCGGCAAACACGATGTCGCGAATGTTGTTGGAGTCGAGATCGCCAACCGCGCCGGCGCCGACTGCGATGCTGCTTTTGAGGTCAGTTCCATTTGCAAGCTGAGGGGTCGCTCTAATCGGAGACCACACAGCGCAGTTTCCGAGTCCGTCGCAGTTGCTTAGAATTCGATACCGAAAGTAGTCGTCACATGCATCGTCGAATCCTTCGCCGCATTTGTCGACGCCGCTCAGAAGAATGTCCGCGCGCCCATCGCCGCTGAAGTCGGCTAGGTGCACACTCCCGCCAGTAAGGATCGCGCCGTCGGACGAGACGCCGATTGGGGGTCCCCATTCGACGCAACCGCCGAACGCACAGTCACGGCCGAGCCGATAGCGCCAATAGTTCGGGTTGTTCACGGTATCGATGCCGGCGATGACGATTTCCGGGCCAAACGTCCCCGTGACTTCGCCTGTCGTGATGCCAGACGGGGTCACGATGTCTCCACCGGTGTCGAGCGCCGCCCTTGCGTACGACACGCCGAGCACGTCGCGGACAATGTCGTCCGGGTTATAGGTGCCGGCAGCCATCCGAGCCCCGACGGCGTCGAAGAACGGCGTTGGGGATCCCGGACCGTTGTCCACGTTTGTACACGCGCCGCTGGCGCCGACCACGCAGTTGACACCACTTTTTGCATATTGGCGGAGGAATCGGTCGGTAATGTTGTCGCCTGGGTATCGGTAGGTCCGTTGTCCGGCGGGGGGACCGACAAGGATCGGTTGACCATACGGTCCAGGGGCTTGCGCTCCGTCCCCAGCCGGACCACGGCCGGCAGTCAAGTTCATCATGCAATTCTGGACGACGGCCGTCGCGGCATTGCGTCGCCAATGCCAAGCGACAGGAGCGCTGGCGCGCCCGCAGTTCGAGTTCTGGTCTGAATCGCCGCCGTGGCTGTAGTGGTGCGTGTGCAGTATCTCGTGCCAAATCGTCCCGGCCACCTCCGAGAACCCCTGTCCAGTGGTATTCCAGGGCCACGGGCGTGCGGCCTGCGGGTTCGTCGAGGGATTCGCGGTTAACGCGAAGTTGTCGTCAATTTCTATCTCCTCATCCTGGCTATGAAGAACTCCAGGGCAGTCATTCAGTAGCAGCGGATTGCACGCCCGGCCCCGCGCGCCGAACACTCCGCAGGTGATTTCAACTTGGTTGGGTCGCTCGGCGACCCGGAACAGCATCGTGGTGGACTTTCCTCCTTCGTCATCGCCACAACTATTCTGGTTCCACGTGAAGCACGGCGCATTGCAGGATAGATAGTTCCTGGTGGCACCTCCTGGGACCGAACGCGCGAGACTAATATCGGGGAGCGGATTGATTATGCACTCTTTGAACTCTCGGGTGCGCGCGATGACCATCCCGGTATTGTGCGCACTCCGCACAATGTTCTGGGTACTCGAGCAGTTCGCCGCGAGTTCGAGTTCAGGATCTATAACCGGCTGCTCCGTGGTACCGACGTTTTCGGTAGGCAAGTCCGCTCCTGCACTACAGCTCATGACGAAGCCCGCGGCGGCGAGTCGGAGACCACGGAGGATGCGCATGTGGTGAAGCTACCCTACGGTACGCGTTAGGGAATTGATGTTTTATCTGCCCCATCCAAATCGTGGCGTTCGTTGATTTGTGAAAATGTGGCGCCGAGCGAGGAACCGTCGCAGTCTTTCAGGCATGGGCGCCTGGAGGTGGGGTGGATCAACGATCATCATCGTCGCGCTTTGCTATGTGGGCGCCGCCTGTGGCGGGGCCTGCGAGAGCTACGACCGGCTTCTCGATGGCGACTACATTGGCTCTTTGACGCCGGACAATCGACTCGCCGCAACGCGGGTGCACGTCGACCAAGCGAGCGGCCGAGTTACAGTGACGTGGGTCGAGAACGGCCGGACCATCGTGGAGGTCTACTCAATACTTCGTGTCAGGAGGGACTAGCCCATGCGTCGCGCACTGGCTGGGTTGGCTTCTCTGCTTCTCGCACGCGACGCGCGGGCTGACTGCAAGATCGCACGCGACGAGTTCGAGATTGTACTCGTCGAGCGAACCGAGGATGGTGTCGCCACTGCCGTGACGGCGACTGGTCGCTCGGGCGTCGTCAATGGCGACAGTGGACTCATCATCGATGGCGCGGACTACCGGTTAGTCGACGTGTCGTCGAGCACGGAGTGCCCGGCGCCGCGCCCCGGAGCCAGGACCGCGTGCCCGTTCGAGCGTATGACTGCATGCAACTACGGTGGCTTGAGCGCCGGCTGTCTCGCCGTGTGTGCCGGTGAGTGGAGTCTGTACGCCTGCAAATAGCCGCTCGGGCGCCAACCAGCGGACGATCGACGGTCTGGTCACGGCGAGTCAACACAGTGGACAGCGTGCGTCGATGCGCGTGGCCGACCTGTAGCCGTGCGTCGCCTCTTCCGCGCTGACGGATTGAGCGTCTACTTCGTGGTCTTGAGGCGGCAGGCCTTGACGTTGGTGCCCTCGACGCCGTTGCACTCGCGGTCCGCGGGACACCCTGCGGAGTCGGCGCACGTCTTCAGACAGAGGAGCGCGCCGCCCGTGTCCTTGCCGCAGACCAGACCGTCCTCGCACTCACCGTCCGTCTTACCGGCGGACTCGCAACTCTCACCGAGCTCCCCGTCGCCACACGCAACAGCTACGGCGCCGGTGAAGAGCGTGAGGGCGAGGGCGGACACGATGCGTCGCAGAGACATGCGCGCATCCTACGCCGTTCGATCGCCCAGAGCACTTTCCGCTTTCGATGATCGACGCGGGCGCTGCCCTTTCGCCGCCGTCGACCGTCTACCGTCGACCGTGCCGACCCATAGGCGCGCGCGTCAGCGAGCGCCTCGGTGATTCGCACCATTCGGAGCGGTAGGCGCTCGCTTACCCGCGCGCCTGTTCGGCCGTGCTTCCAACGGAAGACCGTTAACGGTCGACGCAACCCGCGCGAGCAACGTCCACAACTCGACCACCGCGAGCGGAAAGTGCTAGCCGCCGAGAGACTTCAGCTTCATGCAGGAGAGCGCGTGCTTCTGCGTGCACAGGCGCTGCAGGATGAGCGCCGCTCGCCCTTGGTCTTTGGGCGCTCCGCGTCCCTCGAGGAGCGCGTCGGCGAGCCAATAGCACGCGAAGCTGTCGCCCGAGTCGCAGCCGCGCGTGTACCAGCCGGTGGCCTTGGTGGCGTCGGCTCCCGCGATGAGCTCCATCCGGTGCAGATGGCCGAGCCACGTACACGCCTCGGGGTGGCGCAGATCGCAGCCACGCTCGAACAGCGAGGCGGCGCGCGGCGTGTCCTTCGGCTGCGAGACGCCGTCGATGAGCATGCTCGCGAGGCCGCTGCAGCCCTCGCCGACGTTTCGAGTGCACGCCTTGTTGTAGGCAGCCGCGGCGAACGCCGCCTCGCCGCGGCGCTCGTAGATCACGCCGAGCGAGACACACGCCGTCGCGTCGTCGCCCGCACATCGATTGCTGCAGACCGAGAGCGAGGCCTCGGCCACCGTGCAGCCGATCGGCGGAGAGGCGGCGTCCTTGCACTTCGTGCCGTCCCAGGTGGTCCCCGGAGCGCAGTCGGGGGTGGACTTCTTCTCGGTGCCGATCGGAACGAGGTCGAGGCGGAGCGGCGCCGCGCAGTTGGGGGGTGGTGTGGCTGCAGCCTGGGTCATGGTCGTGCACGCCGAGTCGTCGCCGTCCTCCGCGAGCACCTCGTGGGTCGACGACGTCGAGCCCCCCGCCTTCACGCCCAGCACGCACGCACCGGCGCTCGCGCTGCCGCGCGTTCCGGCGGAGAAGCGAAACGCGCCGACCGTGATCCCCGTGACGACGTGGGTCGCCCGCGCGCAGTCATCGCCCGTGAGGTCGTCGACACGCAGCCCACCGCGATCGGTTTCGTACCGTCCGACGACGGTCATGTCGACGTCGAGCGATTTCGCGCGCGCGAGCGTTCCCTCGAGGGTCGCCGCGCCGAGCGGGAGGTTTGCGTAGAGCTCGTTGCGGTCCGTGACCACGAGCCGGTCGCGCTTGCGCGTCGTCCCGACCCACGCGTACGCGCTCTTCGCCTTGGTCGCGCACTGGCTGAGCACCGCGATGTTGCAGTCCTTGTAGCGAAGCAACACCAACCCGGCCTTTGCGCGGGACTCGATCATCGCGCGCTCGGCGCTCGGCCACTCGACGATCAACGGCGCGCTCTGCCCGCTCTCGGCGCACCTCGGCGCGGGCGTCGGAACCGTGGGCAGCGGGGGGACGACGTTCAACGCCGTCTTGACCCGCGGCTCGCACGCCGACGACGCAGCGAGGGTCACGATCACGACGAACGGCGCGAAGCGGGCCATCGCTCGGCATCGTACAACGCAAGTGGCTGTGGCGACGGTTCGTCTCAGAGCGCCGAATCGGTGCAGCTGGCCGTCTTTACCGCGACGCCCGCGTTCGCGTCGGTGCAGAACGTCGCGTGATCCTTCGCACCAGTCCCGCGCCCGTCGACGAGGAACAGGGTGTGGGTCGCGTTGGGTTGCGTGGTGACCGAGACCGTCGCGACCACGACGCCGGTGCACGGCGGCGTCGTGGCCTTGCGAACCTCGACCGCCGCCGCGCCGGGAGTGACCTCCAAGTACCCACCGGACGCAGCGCCCGGAAGCCCCTTCGCCCACGGCGCGGCAGCGACGCATACGTCGAGGAGACCGTGCGTGGTCGCGAACGCGGTCGCACCGCTGAAGACACGAACGCGCGCCTTGCCGGCGGCCGGTGCGGTGACGTCGTCGGCCACGGAGAGGATGGCGTTGAAGCCGGCGATCGCGCGGACGAAGAGGGTCTTGTGTTCGCCCTTCGCCAACGAATAGGACGGATCGCTGCTGGTCGCCGCGAGGCATGAGGGCGCGGTCGACGCCTGCGCGTGAACCCGGCGCATCCCGAGCTTCGTCGTCTCGATATAGCCCGAGGCGATGCTGCCACCGGACCCGATGCGACTGTACGTGCCGCCGATGCGCGCGCCGTCCTCGCACACGTAGATCTCCGCACCGTCGAGGCCGTCGAAGATGCGGACGAACGCGCCGTCCGGCGTCGCGGCGGTGTCGGCGGTCGTCGTGTCGATGGGTTCGGCGGTGTCGGCGGCGATCGTGTCGCCGGATGCCGAATCGGTCGCCGACGCGGTTTCGCCCGCGGAGTCGTCCACGGGCGCGACCGCGCTCTCGCTCGCGCAACCGATGATCATCGCGCAGCCGAGCAAGAGCAGAGGCGATCGCATCTCTGCGAGCGTAGCAAGCCGGATCGCGACCCGCCGCGTCGCCGAAGTGTTCCGTCAATTGTCCGGATTCGTTGGCGTCGTGGCCGGGATGCTGCAGGTGTACTGGCACACCGCCGGATCGAGGTTGGAGCGGCCCTGGCACTTCCCGACGATGCCGCGTTGCACGGCGTCGGGAGGCAGGACGCTCGCGCACTCACTGTCGTTGCTGCACCTGATGCCGTGCAGCGCGGCGACCTGGTTCACCCCCGGCACGTGGCAGTAGGGCGACGGCTTCCCCGTCATGTCGCAGTAGCTGCCGAAGCAGTCGGAGTCCTTCGAGCAGGGAGCGAAGGTCGTTCCCGGCTCCTTGTACTGGCACTGCTTCGACGACGTCGTCGTACCGGAGCTCGTCTCGGACGAGCATCCGAGCGACAACGCCACGACAAGCGTCACCTTCGCGATCGATTTCATGGGAGCCTCCTCGGCTTCCCGCGCGCCGATGCGACCCGCGTGCCGAGAGGCAATGCGCGGAGTTGCGTGGGCTTCGTTGCCTCGGGGGCAACGAGATGTGCACGTCGACGTTGCCTTCGAGGCAACCTCCCGTCACGACGAACGCGTCGACCTACTTCAGCGCCTCGGAGCCACCAATGATCTCCATGAGCTCCTTGGTGATCGAGGCCTGGCGGGCGCGGTTGTACTCGAGCGTGAGGCGCCCGATCATGTCCTTGGCGTTGTTGGTCGCCGCGTCCATCGCGGTCATGCGCGCGCCGTGCTCGGACGCGACCGACTCGAGCAGGCCACGGAACACGCCGATCTGCACGTAGAGCGGGAGCAGGCGATCGAGGAGCGCCGTGCGGTCCGGCTCGTAGAGGAAGTCCTGTGCGGAGCCGGCCTCTTCGCCGCCCGCCGGGTCGACCGGGAGGAGGTGCGTGATCGCGACCATCTGGGTCATCGCCGACTTGAACTCGTTGTACATGAAGTACACCGCGTCGAACTGCGGCCCGGCCTCGCGCTCGGCGGGCTGCTCGCCCTCGCCGTCGGAGGCGCCGGCCTTCTTCGCGTGCGAGCCGACGTAGAGGTCGATGATCTGGGCGGCGATCTCGTCGGCCGTGCCGAGGTCCATCTTCTCGTTCGGCGCGGCGATCTCGGCGAGGATCTCGGCGTTGCGGCGGCGGAAGTAGTCGCGCGGGCGGCGACCGATCGTGATGAACACGACGCTCTTGCCCTCGGCTACGAGCTCCTTCCACCGACGCTCGGCGGCGCGGTTGATGTTGGCGTTGAAGCCACCCGCGAGGCCGCGATCGCTGCCGACCACCACGAGCAACACCGACCGCTCTTCCCGCCGCTCGAGGAGCGGGTGCACCGCCTCGTTGGTGCCGACGCGAAGCGCGACCGAGGAGAGCACCTCGGCGGTTTTGAGCGCGAAGGGGCGCATCTCGGTGATCCGCTGCTGCGCGCGGCGAAGGCGCGCGGCAGAGATCATCTTCATGGCGCGCGTGATCTTCTGCGTCGATTTGACGGAAGTGATGCGCTTGCGGATGGCTTTGAGTGAGGGCATTCGTCGCTTCGCTCGGTCGACAGTTCACAGTCGACAGTCAACAGTTCGTGACGTTCACCTGCTCGGCTGTCGACGGTCGAGTGCTCGACCGCCGACCCCGGGCGCTCAGTGGTCCTCGGCCTCCGCGTCCTTCTTCTTCGCCGGCTTCTTCTCGTCCTTCTTCGGCGCGGCCTTCTTCTCGTCCTTCTTGCCCGGCTCGGCGACGAAGCCCTCGTTGAACGAGGCGATCGTCTTCTTGAGGAGCGCGGTGAGGTCGTCGTCGAGCTTCTTCTTGGTGCGGATGTCCTCGAAGAGCTTCGGCTGCTTCGCGTCGATGTACGCGTAGATCTCGGTCTCCCAGCGACCGAGCGAGGCGACCGGGAACTTGTCGAGGAAGCCGTTGGTCGCCGCCCAAATGGTGACGATCTGCTTCTCGACCGGCTGCGGGACGTACTGGCCCTGCTTGAGGATCTCGACCAGGCGCTGGCCGCGCTCGAGCTGCTGGCGGGTCGCCGCGTCGAGGTCGGAGGCGAACTGCGCGAAGGCCGCCATCTCGCGGTACTGCGCGAGGTCGAGGCGGAGGGTGCCGGCGATCTTCTTCATGGCCGGGATCTGCGCGTTGCCGCCGACGCGGCTGACCGAGATACCGACGTTGATCGCCGGGCGAACGCCGGAGAAGAACAGGTCGGACTCGAGGAAGATCTGGCCGTCGGTGATGGAGATGACGTTGGTCGGGATGTAGGCGGAGACGTCTCCGGCCTGGGTCTCGATGATCGGGAGCGCGGTGAGCGAGCCGCCCGAGAGCGAGTCCTTCACGAGCTCGTGGTCGGGCATCTTCTTGAGCGCCTCTTCCGCGAGGTGCTTGCCCTCGTCGCCGACCCACATCTTGCCGTCGGCGCCGCGGTACTCGAGGTCGCCCTCTTTGATCTTGGTGCCCTTGGGGACGATGTAGCGGCGCTCGCCCATCTTCGCGGCGCGCTCGAGCAAGCGGCTGTGGAGATAGAAGACGTCGCCGGGATACGCCTCGCGACCCGGCGGGCGGCGGAGGAGCAGCGACAGCTGGCGATAGGCGACAGCGTGCTTCGACAGGTCGTCGTAGATGCAGAGCGCGTGACGACCGCTGTCGCGGAAGTACTCGCCCATCGTGACCGCGGTGTACGGGCAGAGGAACTGGAGCGGCGCCGACTCCGACGCGCCGGCGACGACGATCGTCGTGTACTCCATCGCGCCGAAGGAGTTGAGCTTGTCGACGACGTTGGCGATCGTCGACTGCTTCTGGCCGATGGCGCTGTAGAAGCAGTGCACGCCCTGGCCCTTCTGGTTGATGATCGTGTCGAGCGCGACGGCGGTCTTGCCGGTCTGGCGGTCGCCGATGATGAGCTCGCGCTGCCCGCGGCCGATCGGGATCATCGAGTCGATCGCCTTGAGACCCGTCTGGAGCGGCTCCTTGACGGGCTGGCGGACGATGATGCCCGGCGCCTTCACCTCGATACGACGACGGTGCGGCGTCTCGATCGGGCCCTTGCCGTCGATTGGCTGGCCGAGGGTGTTGACCACGCGTCCGACGAGCGCCTCGCCGACGGGCACGTCCGCGATGCGGCCGGTGCGCTTGACCGAGTCGCCCTCTTTGATGGTCTCGGTGCCGCCGAAGACCGCGGCGCCGACGTTGTCCTCTTCGAGGTTGAGGACGATGCCGTAGAGGCCGCCCGGGAACTCGAGCAGCTCGCCGGCCATCGCGCCTTCGAGGCCGTAGATGCGGGCGATACCGTCGCCGACGGTGAGGATGGTGCCGGTCTCGCTGACCTGCGCCGCCTTCTCGTAGTTGGCGATCTGCTTCTTGATGATCTGGCTGATTTCTTCGGCGCGGAGCTGCATCGGGTCCTCTTGGTCGACAGTCAACGGTCGACAGTCGACAGTGGCGAATCGAGGGTCTGCGAGAGTCTGTGGGGCCTCGGGGCTGGTGGGCGACCCATCACTGGGGCGTCAACGCGGTCTTCAGCTCATCGAGGCGGGAGCGAACCGAGCCGTCGATGATGACGTCGCCGACGCGGGTGACCACGCCGGCGATGAGCTTCGGGTCGACGTCGCGCTGGACGACGACCTTCTTCTTGAAGCGAGTCTCGAGCGCCTGCGTGAGGCGCTGCACGTAGGCGTCGTTGAGCGGGGTGGCGCTCGTGACGAGCGCGCGGAGCACGCCGGCGCGGCGGTCGTTCTCCTCGCGGAGCGCGCGGGCGATGAACGACAGCACCCGCAGGCGGCCGTTGTCGATGAGGAGCATCAGCGTGTTCTTCGCGAGCTGACCGGCGCCGACGCGGTCGGCGACGTCCTTGAACACGGCCTTGCGGGCGGCGACCGGGACCTGCGGGTTGTCGCGCACGTCGCGGAGCTCGGGGGAGCTCTCGAGGACGTCGGCGAGGTTGCCGATGTCGCGCACGAGCGCCTCGAGCTGGCCGGTCTCCTGACCGAGGTCGATGAGCGCCTTGGCGTAACGGCGAGCGACGACGCCACCGATCACGAGACACCTCCTGCGGGCTTGCTCACGTCCTTGAGGAACTCGTCGGCCAGCCGATCGTGATCGGAGGCGGTGACCTTGGCGCGGAGCACCGACTCGGCGGCCGCGACCGCGGCCTCGGCGGTGAAGACGATGAGGTCGTTGCGGAGCTGCTTGAGCTCCTGGTCGAGGAGGAACTGCGCGTCCTTCTTCATGCGCTCGGCCTTCTCCTCGGCTTCACGGATGATGCGCGCGCGATCGGCCTCGCCGGCCTTGATCGTGTCGGCCTTGATGCGCTCGAGCTCTTCTTCGAGCTTCTCGAGCTTGTCGGAGTATTCCTGCGCCTGGGCCTCGGCCTCGGGCGTGTTCCGCGCGGCCGCTTGCAGCTCCTTGGCGACGGCGTCGTGGCGGGCCTGGAGGCCGTCGACGATCGGCTTCTTGCCGACGCGGTAGTAGATGTAGAAGAGGATCGCCGCGTTAACGAGCAGGTAGGCGTAGGGCGTGACCGGGACGATCGGGTTGCCGTGCGCGTCCTTCTCGCCCTTGGCCGCCTTCTCCTTCTCGACCTGATAGCGGTTGATGTCGGCGAAGTTGAACGGCTCGGGGTGGTGAATGGCGTGCTCGCCGCCGTGGGCCGCGCTGCCGGCGCCGGGGGCGTGGGCCGCGCTGCCGGCACCGGGGGCGTGCG
>JALHOE010000100.1 GCA_022843175.1 Deltaproteobacteria bacterium | reverse complement strand
GCCGCCTGGACGCTCGCGTAGCCGCCGGTGGTGGGGCGCGCGCCGCCGCCGCCGAGGACGTTGGCGGGCGGCGGGGGGAGATCGTCGCTCGGGAGCGCCGCGCGGACGTTGCTCGACGCGCGCTCGAGCTGCTCGACACCCACGTCGAGCTCGGGAGCCTTGGGCGCCGGTGGAGCGACGGGCTCGGGCTTCTTGCCGAGCGTGGTGACGTTGGCGAAGTAGCCGTCGGTCGGGAGGTCGACCTCGCGCGAGCCGCCGGCGTCGAAGCGGCCGTCGCGCAGGGCCACGATCATCGCCTTGTGCTGCTCCTTCATCATGGAGCGCACGATGTCCGCCATGTTCGGCTCGGCGAGGTAGGTCGCGTAGGAAGTCTTGATCGACTTCAGGATGCGGCCGCCGTCGGCGAACAGGTGGGTGATGATGTGCGGGTGCTTGACGCCCGAGTCCTCGGTCTGGATGTGATAGACGGAGCCCTTGTGCTTGAAGTTGTTGTTGAACCCAAGCAGCGGTGACGGGGCCTTCATCACGATCGATCCGGACCTAGGTGGTAGCACGCGCGTGCTTGCCCGCTCAAGCCGGGCTCAATGCGACACCCGGTGGTCATTGCTACGGAACACCCGTTCCGTCGCGCCCGCCGCCCACGCGTAGCACCACTTCGTCCCGGATCTCGGGCGGAACCACGAGCCGCGTCCGGCGGATGGGCACGTTGTCGAGGCGGGCGAGCAGCACCGACACCGCGCCGAGAGGCCGGGCGCGACCGTCGGCGAGCACCACGTCGAGCGGCGGCTCGGACCCCTCGGTCTCGGCGTCGCCGAAGGACTGCACGTCCTCGGCGATGTCGAGGGCGACGTGGGCGTCGGGCTCGAGGCCCGCGGCCACACAGAGCTCGCGAGCCTGCTGCACGAGGTCGTCGGCGCGCTCGGGGTGCGCGTTCTCGCCGGTGAGCTCGACGGTCTTGCCGATCCGGCGGACCCGGAGACGGCGGCAGAGATCGGCCAGCACCGGATCGCGCGTGTCGCACCAGGCCATGAACGCCGCGCCGATCGTGACGTCGTCGAGATCGAGATAGGCGCCGAGGGGGATCTGCTCGCCGTGCGCGGCGAGCTCGAGGGCGCGCGGGATCGGATCGAGGCGGGTGCCGTCCCGCACGAGCATCGCCGCGCGGGCGAAGATCGCCTTGATCAGGACCTCGGCGGCGCGCGTCGCCTTGTGCAGATAGACCTGCTCGAACATGAACCGCCGCGCGAGGACGAAGCCCTCGATCGCCGGGAGCCCCTTCATCCCGTCGATCGCGAAGCGCGGCGGCGAGCCGTCGGTGTGCGGCGAGAATCGGAGACTCCGGAGCAACCAGTCGAGGTCGAACAGGCCGTAGCGAACGCCGGTCATGTGCGCGTCGCGCAGCAGGTAGTCGCAGCGGTCGACGTCGAACGTCCCGGACACCGCGTGCGCGAGGTAGGGCAGCGGGTACGGGTGCGGATCCTCGCCGCCCGAGATGAGCGAGGCGATCCGCTCGGGGAGCCCGGGATCGATCCGGACGAGCTTCTGGTGCACCTCGGTGCCGGGATCGCGGACGATCCGCAGCGACCACGATTCGTGGTGCGGCGCGCCGGCGATGGCCTCCTCGAACAGGTGCGAATAGGGCCCGTGCCCGACGTCGTGGAGGAGGGAGGCGGCGAGCGCGTCGCGCGCGCGGTCGGAGGCGAGCCGCTGCCAGAACGGGAGCTCGTCGTGCAGGGCGCGCAGGCGCCGGATCAGCCGCGTCATGACGTGCGAGGCGCCGATGGCGTGGGTGAAGCGGGAGTGCTCGGCGCCGGGAAACACGAGGTGGGTCACGCCGAGCTGCTTGATCCGGCGGAGCCGCTGCATCTCAGAGGTCGCGAGGAGCTCTGGGACGATGCGCTCTTCGTCCGCTTCGAACGTGACGAGGTCGTGGACCGGATCGCGGAGCAGCATCGCGCCCGCAGGCTAGCGGCGCATCGCGGCCCGCGATAGCCAACCCACCGTGGCCGAGTCGCTCCATACCAAGCCGTCACTCTCCATGCCCGCACACAAGGTGCAGCTGCTCCAGATGCTGTACGCGGGGCTGGGCCGCACGCTCGACCGCACCGACCTCGACGAGCTCGGCAAGAAGTACGAGGGCAAGGTGCGCGACAACTACTCCACCGCCGACGGCCGGCGGTTCATCGTCGTTACCGACCGCATCAGCGCGTTCGATCGCGTGCTCGGCACCATCCCCTACAAGGGCCAGCTCCTCACGCGCATGGCCGCCTACTGGTTCGAGAAGACGCGCGACATCGCGCCCAACCACATGATCGCCGTGCGCGATCCCAACGTCATGGAGTGCATCGAGTGTCGGCCGCTGCCGGTCGAGATGGTGGTCCGCGGCTACATCACCGGCGTCACCTCAACCTCGATCTGGACGCACTACAAGGACGGCAAGCGCGACTTCTGCGGCCACACGCTCCCCAACGGCCTCAACAAGAACGACAAGCTCCCGCAGCCGATCCTCACGCCCTCCACCAAGGCCGAGAAGGGCGGGCACGACATCTCCGCCTCGCGCGACGAGATCCTCGCCCTCACCAAGATGCCCGCCGCCGAGTTCGACGAGGCCGCGCGCCTGGCCATGGCGCTCTACGAGGCCGGTCGCAAACACGCCGCCGCGCGCGGGCTGATCCTCGTCGACACCAAATACGAGTTCGGCGTCGCCCCCGACGGCCGGGTCATCGTCATCGACGAGATCCACACGCCCGACAGCTCGCGCTACTGGTTCACCGAGAGCTACCGCGAGCGCCACCCCCGCGGCGAGGAGCCCGAGTCGTTCGACAAGGAGTACGTGCGGCGCTGGCTCGCGGCCGAGGGCTACACGGGAGACGGCCCGTCGCCGAAGATCCCCGACGAGATCCGCGTCGAAGCGGCGCGCCGCTACGTCGAGGCGTTCGAGCGGATCACCGGCGACACGTTCGAGCCCGACGGCGAAGACCCGCTCCCGCGCATCCGCGCGAGTCTGGGGCTCGCGAAGTGAAGCTCTACGTGATGCGCCACGGTCCGGCCGAGGACCACGCGCCCGACGGCCTCGACGCGAGCCGCGCGCTCACCGGCCCGGGCCGCGAGCGCACCCGCCTCGTCGGCCGCAGGCTCGTCGAGCTCAACGAGTTCCCCAAGCAGATCGTCTCCAGCCCGCTCGTGCGCGCCCTGCAAACCGCCGAGATCGTCCACGCGGTCGCCCCCACCGACTCACCGGTCGTCGCCAACAGCGCGCTCGCTCCGCGCGGCGCCGCGCACGACTTCGTCCGCTCCTGCGCCGGCCAGGGGCGCAAGCGGATGATGGTGGTCGGGCACGAGCCCGACCTGTCGCTGCTCGTCGCGCAGCTCCTCGGCGAGGCGCTCCCCCACGGTTTCATGAAGTCGATGGTCGTGTGCGTGGGCGTCCCCAACGAGGGCGGCGCGGCGCGGCTCCGGTTCGTGCTCGATCCGAAGACGCTCGAGCTCCTCGTCGATCAGCGAGGGTAAGCCCATGGGGAGGTTCAAGAACCTCGATCGAGTCGACGCGCGGGGCCTGCGGCACGTGCTCAAGTGGCAGCTCGGCGCGCGCCGCCCCGATCGACGCGCGCCGTTCGTTACCCCGCGGCGCGAGAACGACGGCGCGCTGTTGCACGCGGCGGAGCCCACGCTCACCTGGCTCGGTCACTCCTCGTTCGCGCTGCGCATCGGAGGGTTGGCCGTGCTCACCGATCCGATCCTCGTCGAGCGCGTCGGGCTCACCAAGCGCAACGTGGCGCTCGGCGTCGCGCTCGCGCACATGCCGCCGATCGACGTGGTGACGATCTCGCACGCGCACCACGACCACCTCGATCTCGCGTCGTGCCGCGCGATCGACGCGCACACGCAGAAGCTCACCGGCAAGCGCACGCTGTTCGTCGTGCCGAGCGAGGTCGGGCGCTACCTGCGCGGGCTCGAGCACGTCGAGCGCGGGTGGTGGGAGCACCATCAGGTCGGCCGCGTGCGCTTCACGCTGGTGCCGCAGCAGCACTGGTCGATGCGCGGGCCCTTCGACCGCGACGAGGCGCTGTGGGGCGGCTGGGTGATCCAGGCCCCCGAGGGCACCGCCTATCACGCCGGCGACACCGGCTACTTCCCGCACTTCGCCGAGATCGGCGAGCGCGCCGGGCCCATCGACTGGGCGATGCTGCCGATCGGCGCCTACGATCCGGTGTGGTTCATGAGCCCGCAGCACATGGGCCCCGAAGAGGCGGGCCGCGCGTTCCTCGAGCTGCGGGCCCGCAACTTCGTGTGCATGCACTGGGGCACGTTCCAGCTCACCGACGAGCCGCTCGGCGAGCCCGTCACCCGCATCGAGGAGTGGTGGCGCGGCGCGGAGGGCCCCGGCGAGGCTGCGCGCGAGCGGCTGTGGCGGATGGATGTAGGCGAGACACGACGCCTTTTCTGATTCATTCTTCGGTTATGGAGAAGTTGTTGATCTCCGCGATCGTGCTTGGGGGGTTCGCGTGCGGTCCCATGGGCCAGCCCAAACAGTCGTGGGAGAAGCCGCCGCCGGCCGAGGGCACCGCGACGACGTCCGAGCCCGTGGCCACCACCGAGTCGAGCGCGCCGCCCAAGGAGCCCTCGCACGAGGACGTGTGCCGCAAGATGTGGTCGCTCATCGCGAAGGACGCCGAGGCGCAGTCCAAGAAGAACCCCAAAGCCAAGGTCCCCGGCGACAAGCAGCGGAGCGAGTTCCTCCAGGACTGCTACGCGTCCGGCAAGGACGAGCAGAAGGCGAACCCCGAGAAGTACGCCTGCCAGCGCAAGTGCATCATCGAGGCCGAAGAGCTCCCCGACGTCGAGAAGTGCGGCAAGGGTTGTAAGTAGACCCCGCGCACCACTCGCGCTAGGACTCGCCCCCACGCGCCATTAGCTCAGCTGGATAGAGCGTTGGCCTCCGGAGCCAAAGGTCGGTGGTTCGAATCCACCATGGCGCGCCCCGAATTGCCGTGAGATTGCCGGCACTTCCGGAGGCGCGCGGAAGGGCCTCGAACGCGGTTTTCGGGGCGCTGTACCACCATTGTACCAAGCGCCTCCGGGCGCCCCCCAGCGTTCACCGCGCATGTTCCCCCCGCGGGTGCGGGCTCTCCGGTAGCGGCCTCCTGAGCGGCGCACCGGCCCGGTGCAGTGCGCTTCTCGCCGTGCTGCTGGCGGCGATCGCGTCATCCGCGGGCGAACCCAGCGCCGAGGACAAGGCTGCCGCAAAGGACGCGTACATCGCCGGCATGGAATTGCGCAACGCAGGCAAGCCGGCCGAGGCGCTCGCGAAGTTCCGCAAGGCCTACGCGCTTCTCCCGACACCCATCACGGGGCTCGCGGTCGGGCGTGCGCTCGAGGATCTCGGCAATCTCGTCGAAGCACGCACTGTCTACCGCGCGGTGGTCAAGCTGCCCCCGAAGCCAAACGAGTCCAGCGAGGCGGTGACCGCACGGGAGCAGGCTGTAAAGCGCGCGAAGGATGTCGCCGCGCGGATAGCGAAGGTGCGGCTCAAGCTCGAGGGACTCCCCGACACTGCGACCCCAGTTGTGTTCGTCGACAACCTGAGGTTGGCGGACGGCGAGGCGGACGACTTCATCGAACTCGATCCCGGCAAGCACACCATTGCAGTCACGTTTGCGGGGCGGACCAAGAGCACGTCGGTGGCGGTGAGCGCCGGCGAGACGATGACGACGACGATTTCGTTCGCTGATGGCGAAAGCGGCGCCTTTGAAGCCCAGCCAGCCGACAAATCGGCCACGTCGAAAATGACAACAGCGACAAACCCGCTGACCTATTGGGGGATCGGCTTTGCAGTGGGCGGCTTCGTCGGGGGCTTCGCCAGCTATTTCGGCTGGGTTGCTCCCGAACGCGGCAAGCTCGAGACCTGCCGAAAGAACGCAAGCGACTGCCGCGAAATCGAGGACACATGGTCGCTGAACAAGAACGTGTTCTACGGCCATGTCGTGGTCGGCACCGCGGGAGCAGCCCTCGCGGTCGTCGGCTTCATGATGCCGATAGCCGTCAAGCCAACACCGACTTCAACCGCGACGTTGTCGCTCGGCCCCGGGTGGGTGGGCGTGAAGGGGACCTTCTAGATGAACAGCCTGCGCCTGGCGATGAAGGCATCAATCCTGTCCATCAGCCTCTTGGCGTGGGGGATTGCATGCACGGCTCTCAGCGAGCCAGAGGGTCCCGCGAGTGCTGCGGACACGAGTTCGGTCGGCGCCGAGGATACCGGGGCTGGGAGAATCGACACCAGCCTGTCGACCGAGGACACGGCGGTCCGGCCATGGCGTTCTCGAGATCAACCCGCTCGTCACCTTCAAGGTGCTGTTCCAGTGCAAGCGCTACGGCGACGGCAGCGTCGTCACGCCGAGCCAGGTGCGCGACTTCCGCGGTGCGATGATGGGACGCGCTGACAAGGGACTGATCCTCACGACCGGCAGCTTCACCAGCGAGGCACGAAAGGAAGCCACGCGCGACGGCGTTCCGCCGATCGAACTCGTCGATGAAACCAAGCTCGTGATGATGTTCGAGCGTGCGGGGATCGGGCTTCGACCCCGGCAGACGTACGAGGTCGACGTCGCGTTCTTCGACGAGTTCCGAAGTTGAGCCGACCGAGCGCTGCCGGCGCCACGCGATCAACGTGCCGCACCGTTCGTCCCGTCGCAGCCTCGAAACCAGCCGACAAAAAGGTTAGGAGGCAACGGCCCGGTTACCCGAAGCGATTGCCTCCGTATAGACTGCGGTCCGAAGACCTGAAGGGAATCTAGCGATTCGATGCTGGGTGTCAACTCTCGGGATGAACTTACTGCAGCCCGGCTGCTCGACTTCTTTGGCTGGAACACCCGCTGGAACCGAGCGCTTTGGGACATCGGCACGATCCTCTCCCTGAAGGAGGTTCTGGAAGCGAGCGAAGCGGTGCGAGATGGCGTCCTCAGCCAGGCCGCACTGGATTGGTTGATGAAACGGGTCGAGGTCGCGGTTGGACGCGACTGCGGGGCCGGTGACAAGCCACAGCACCAGCTGCTTCAGAGTTGCCTGCGAAGTTCACTCCGCTGTGGTGGGTTCGAGTGGAACGTCCTGCAGCAAGCCATCGGCTTCGTCGAGACGGATTACCTCTCGCGTTGGGCTGGTGCCCTCCGACAGGGCGTGACGGTTAAGCCCGAGCGTGCTGCCCGCTACATCGCCGCGCACCTGCTCGATGCAGGATTCAGCGCGGACTACCTGCACCGATGGTGGAAGTACCGAGTTCGCCACGAGACTGGTACGCGCGATCTCGCAGACATCATCGACGAGGCGCACTCGCTCATCGCGGCGCCGCCCAAAACCTGGCAGGTGCTCGTGCCGTTCGCCGTCTTCCCAGGAGGAGCGAACAGCGCGCCGCAATGGCGAGACGCGCAGACGGTAGCCGCGTGGCTTGCGAAGGAAGACCCCCGCAGCGGTGCGATTCGCCAGGTCGGAGGATGGGAGGCGGCGATCCCGGCGCGCGACCCGGCCGCAGCAGTCGTTCAAGCTGCGGAGTTGGTTGAACGCATTGCTGCGCGCGTGACGATCGGAACCCGTCGACACGTTCTGCCGGTAGGATCCGCCTGGGTTAAGGGTGAACGACGGCGACGCGCTCTGCGGGTGCCGCGCCGCGTAGAGATACTGTCGCTGGAGCGCGAAGGACAGCTCTTCGTCCAGACTCCACCAACGAAATTCGATGCGGCCATCGAACTACTCGGGACTCTAGACGAGGGGGCCGCGGGCCCGGCGGTCGCCAGTGGCTGGGCCGCGATCGAAGCGCTGCTCTCTGCGCCGGGAGAGGAAGATGTGGCTGCGGCAGATCGGCTTGCAGCGCTCGTGGCATGCTCCTTCCCACGAGCGGAGCTAACGACGCTCGCTTATGCGCACGAGAAGGCGGCGAACGACGCCGTTGCGCAGACAATCCGCGCGGCGGTATCCAATCGCGACAAGGCGTCGATCGTTGCTCAAGTCCTGCTGGGCGGTCAGCCACCGGCCTGGAACGACCCGAGTGACCGAGCCGCATCCGATCGGATGCTGAATGTTCTGCAACGACCGCAGGAGGTCTTGCGAGATGTACAAGCCCACGCGATCGGCGCGTTCCGGCGGCTGTATCGGCAGCGCAACCTCGTGCTGCACGGAGGGCGCACGAACGCGATTGCTCTCGTCCCGGCGCTGCGGGCGGCTGCGCCCCTTGTTGGTGCTGGCGTGGATCGAATCGCCCATGCCCACCTCGTCGGAAAAATCGATCCACTCGCTCTCGGGGCGCGGGCACAGGTCCACTTGTCGCTACTCGGCACGTCCGCTGCGCGCGGACCGCTCGACCTGCTGGAGTGACGACCAACAGACGAGTCCACGAAGGACATGTACGGGTGCCAGTGCGGCAGTGCGGCTACAACCCGCTCACCGGTTCGACTTGCGACTGATCGCCGCCGCAGTCGCACTGTCCGTCGCAGCGTGTGGTGGCCGTGTCGCCGGTGACGACGTCGATCGTCCGCAGAACGACGCCGCGGCAGACGACGGAAACGACACCGCCGGCCAGGTCGACGCCGAACCTGGCGATTCGTCCACCAAGCCCGATGCAGACGACAGTGGTGTCTGCGCACCCCCGTACACGGGGTCGGCACGTGCGGCAGAACCTGCGGTAGCTGCGGTGCCGAGCAGCGCTGCACGGGGTTCGACGACATCGAGTTCAAGGGCAGCTTCGTTCCCGGAGTCTGCGTGCCGAGCGGCCCCTCACCCTTCTACGGTGACGGTCAACTCACGTGCCCGGTCTGTCCGAATGACGGCGACCTGTGCGTGATGACCGACCTCGCCACCTTCGTGTGCGTCCCCGCCACTCTGTGCCGACGGCTCACGCCCCGAGGATCCGCAAGCACCGCCAGCCCGTGCGTCTACCAAGACGTCACACGATGGTCCGCGTCGGACACCATCCCCTCGGCACCATGCCCGAGTGTGGGGCCGCGCTCGGCTTGTGCGGAGGTGAATGCGGCGAGTGCGGTGCCGGACAAGCATGCGTTGGTCGTTCGCCGACCAAGCCCTTCGGGGTTTGCGCGGATCGCAAGATCGACTTTCCCGGCACGAACAGCTGCGGCCTCGGCGCGTCGTGCTCGACGCCGGGGCTGCGGTGCATCACGCATCTGACGACGCCCGGTCGCATGCAGGAGATCGCGGACCTCTATGGGTTCTGCGTGCCGTCCGAGCGTTGCGCCGCGCTCGCAAAGGCGTTCCCGAAGCTCTATCGCTGCAAGTAATCCGGCGCGCTGGTGATGATCGCTGGGTTCGATCGCAGTCCCACCCAGTGCGACTCGCGCGGCCGCGCGACCTCGACGGCTTCGTTGGGCCGTCGCCGGGGAGTGATCCCGGCGCGGCGCCATCTCCGCTAGGGAACGCTCTCCAGCGCAAGGTTGCTGATGTGTAGGGGTCCTTGACCGGTGCTCGCAGACCACTTGCTGAGGGTCCGGTCGTAGTCGACGTTCGGCCAGAATGACCAACGCGGTGGCATCGACGACGTCTGATTCGCAGCGGCGGCCGAATCACCGCTGGGACGCGGCACGTTGGTCAGCCGGATCGGCGGATACTTGCACGCCGGATCCAACGCATCGAAGGTGACAGACAGATCAAACGTTCGATCGCCACGGACCGTCCAAATCGCTTGCGCTCGCGTGCACTGGCGCGGCATCGGACCAACGCAGATGTGGTGCGATGAATAGGTTCCAGGGGGAGGCCACGGGCCGCTCGTAGAGTAGGTGCATTGCGGGGCAGGCTCGTTGACCTCGGGACCGACATCAACGCCTGCGTCGCCAGCGGCAACAGTCCCTCCGTCGCTGCAACCGACGACACCAACCATGATGATCGTCGCGGCGATGTGGCGCATGAGCCACCGTAGCATCGCACCGCGCGATCTGTATCCGAACGTCGTCGAGACGCCTGCCCACCGCGCCGCGATGGAGCACGAACTGGGCGCCACGCTCGGTGGAGTCCGCATCGCGAGCAGCAGACCGACAAGCGATTCGCGGCCGTGCAGGGCATCGCGAGCGTGGATCGTTATCCGAATGCTGCAGCACGACGGGCACATCGGCGGCGACGAGGAGTGAGCCCCACGCCACGCGTCATGAATGTCGCGGGAGCGTCTTGTATCCCTTCGCATGCTTGCGCGCGATCCGGCGCGCCATCTCCGCGACCGCCGCTTCGACGTTGCGCAGCGTCCACGTCTTCGCTTGGGGAGACCGCACAAAACGAGCCCGCCGGCGCTCTACGGTTCCGGCACCCCATTCGGCATGCACGCGAACGCCCGAGCGGCGGACGCGCCAAATCTTCCAGCTCACGCCGGACGTGGTCTTGGAGTTCGGGCCCATGAAGATGAGAGTCCGCCACACGTCGACCTCCCTTGCGATCGTCAGACGCCGTCGGCGCTGGCCTTCAACCGCGCGAGTAGTTTATCGCGCTGCTCGTTGCGAAGGTCGAGAACATCCCCGAGCCTGCGGACCGCGTCCAGGAGAGTCTGCCCGGTCCTGATCGGCGCCGTGACGGCGACGTGCTCGAGCATCGCCTCGCGCACGTCATCGAGCACCGCATGGGCGATCACCGCGCTCCCCCGCATCCGCGCCCACTGCGCGTACAGCCGCTCGGCCGCGTCGGGATGCACCCGCAGCTCCCGAACCGCGTCGATCGGGCCACGCCCCTCCTCGAAGACATCGAACACCCCCGCGGCGAGGTCGCCATCGACCCCGTGCGGGTCGGTCGTCCGAGTCGTCACCGTCTGCCGGATTGTCGCCCGGGCCTCCTCGAGCTTTGCCGGGTCGTAGAGGTGGATGCCGCGATCGTCGGTCACGGGCTGCAGCTGCGAATCAAGCCGCCGCAGGGTGCTGACGCTCACTTGAAGCGACCGCGCCGCCTCCGCGCGCCGCAGGAGCCTGCCAGCCGGCAGCGTCACGCCGGACAGGGTCGCGCTCGTTGTCACGGTGCGCGTCGTCGACGCGCCCGTTCGCCGAACGATCTGCCCTGCATTCTCTGCATCCGATCTGCGTTGGGTCATCGGTCATCCTCCCGGCGGTGTCACGGCGGCCTGCTCTGACAGCTGCTCGACCACGACCCGGAGCAGCTCAACGAAGCGCCGTGCGTCGTCCCCCGTGAAGGGAGCCGACGCGCCCTCGCAGCAGGCGTCCACGATCCGCGTCGTCATCTCGATCACCGCGTCGGCGACCTCGCGGGCCCCGCCGCCGACGACGTGGTCCTCGCTCAGCTGGCGTGCCAGGATCGCCAGGGCCGCGCGCGCCGCGTTCGGCGTTCGCCACTGCTCGGTCCGCGCCCACCCGGCGCACTGCTCGATGTGGGTGCAGGCGTCCTGGTTTCCGAGGTCCTGAAGCAGGCAGCCGAGGCGGACCAGCAGCCCACAGGTGCAGAACGCCACGCGGCTCCAGGCCGCGCGCGGGCGCGACGCGCGGATCTCGAGGGCCGTCACACAGTGCTGGAGGTGCAGCGCGGCCCCGACGACCTTCGTCAGCTCGCTCATCTCGCCCTCCCCGGCTTCGCCCGGCCCTCGCAGAGCGCCGCGAGCGCCCCGGCGAGGACGCGGATGGAGTTCATGACCCGGAAGTGCGGCAGCTCCCCGCGCTCGCACATCGCGTAGACGGTGGCGGTCGAGACCTTGAGCCGGGCCGCGGTCTCCGCGACGGTCAGGACCTCCCCCGGCGGGCCCGGCGGCTGTACCACCGGTGTACCAAACGGCGTGCGAACGGATGGAATCCTGCCTACTCCTGGCGAATCGCCCGATTCACGATCACCACGATTTCCCAGTGTTTCGTAAGCCTGCCCACCCCTGCTCAACTCCGGGCTAGGGGCCTCCGGAGCCAAAGGTCGGTGGTTCGAATCCACCATGGCGCGCGAAATCACGGTGCTTCGTGGGCGGGCGCGCCGAATCGCCCACCACGCGTGCCAAAACCTCCGCGGTCGCGGGCGAGACCGCCGGTAGTGCCGCGAGCGGGATCGCGGTGAACGACTCGACGATGTACTTCGCGTGCGTGCGGTAGTCCGTGTGCGCGGACAGGGCCATCGACTCCTGCGCGTTGGTCCCGCCCTTGGCGCACGCGGTGACGAACGCGCGTCGGAACGAATGGAAGTCGGCGCGACGGCTCCGCGGGGTGTCGTTGTGCAGCTCGTGGCGGGTGATACCTGCCTTCATGAACGCGCGTCGCATCCGAGCCGCGAACGACGTGCCTCTTTCGAGCCGCTGCTGGCCCTTGCGCTTGCCGACCGTCACCGGGAAGACCGGGCCGGTTTCCGGGCGCCCGTGACGCAGCCACCACGCGCGCAGGAACGGCGCGAGCAGATCGGGAACCTCGAGCTCCTGCACCTCGGCGCCCTTGCCACGCGGGATCCAGCAGTGGGCGAACCTCTCGCGATCGATGTGCTCCCAACACCATCGCACGGTCTCGATCGTGCGCATGCCGCCTGCGACGCGCGACGAGATGGACAGCATCTTCATCTCGAGGAGTCGTTGCCCAGGGTCGGCCGCCGTTAGGAAGGCCAGAACCTCCGCGTCGGTAGGCCGAACCCGCTTCCGTGTGTCGCGCCTCGCGCTCGGCGTCGCGACGTCTCGCACGGGGTTGTGGCTGACGCGCCCCGTATTGAGAAGCCACTTGTAGAACCGATGCAAGAGCCGCCGGGCATGGCTGACGGTCCCCGCGGCTTTGCCTTTCACCACGACCGTCTCGAGCATGCGCAGCACGTCGGGGGTCGTGACACCGGCCGGTTCGCGATGCCCGATCGCCGGGTTGATGTGGAGTCGGAAGTAGGTTTCCTCCTCGGGAGCCATGCGCTTGCCGGCCGCGCGGCGTAGCGCGAGGTAGTCCTGTGAGAGTTCGGCGATCGTCGAGGCGCGTCGCGCCTCGCGCTTCGCTTCGGCGACGATGGCTCCGCTGTTGAGGCCGGCGACGATCGCCTCGCGCTTCCGCTTGGCCACGCGTTCGTCGAGGGTCTCGAGAGGGATCCACCGGCGCTCGCTGACGGGCCTGCCGTCCACGATCGCGTCGACCGTGACGCGGAGGTAGTAGCCATCCTTGCGAAGCTCCAGGGAGCCCGTGCGGGGGCGGGCCATCTACGCTCCCCCCTCCGCGGCCTTGGCCCGAACGTGCGCGACGCGCGCCATGAGCTCGGCGCCGTACTGCGCGAGGTTCTGGATCTGGAACGTCACGCGCTCGCGGAACGAGTCGCTGATACCCCCATCGACATCCTCGGCCATCTGCAAGAGGCCGAGCTGCGTCGAGACGATGTCGAGCAGGGACGGTGCCGGGTTCGCCATGCGCGGGGTGCCGCCCACCATGCCGGCGATCAGGTCGCCGATCGTCATCTCGTAGTGCCGGTTGTGAGTGTCGACCCGCGAGAGACGGAGCGTCGCCCGCTCGGCCTCGCGCTCCGCATCGGTGCGCGGCGTCTCGCCCGTGGGTTCGGCGGGCGTCGTGGCAGGCCGTTGCTGGGCGTCGAGGGCTCGGCGGATGGCGACCAGCTCCATGAGCACGTCCTTGTCGGTGGCCTCGTCGGCCATGCCGAGGATAGCACGAGCCTTAATCATGAAGCTCGCGTGCTGCTCCGCGGCGGGAATGCCCGCCGCGTCGGCGACGAGATGGATCCACGTCGCGTAGTCGCCTCGGCGCACCTCGGCCTTGGCGAACGTCGCCGCGAGATCCGGCGTGAGCGTCTCGTGCGCCCACGCGATGGCGGCGTCGCGCACCGGCTCGGGCGTGGCGGTCTTCTTCGGCTTGCCCGCGGTCTTCGTCGCGGCGCGCGGGGCGGTTTTCGTGGTAGTTCTCATGCGTTCACTCCTCTCACGGGTTGGGAACCATGGCCGAGGGCGTTGGCGCGCCGCTCGGCCGACTCATACAGTGACTATGTAACTGCGCCTCTCGCCCCCTCGGTGCCCAGCTGGCGCGCTTTTGGATGTCCGCCCGGGGTCGGTGCCACCCGAGGCGCGCCGATCGACGGACGGGCCAAGCCCGGGTGACGGAGATCGATCACGCCGCGTCCCTCGCGATCAGGTTGTGCACCTGCGTCTTGCCGAGCGGCTTGCCGGTGCGGGCGACGAGGCCGCGGGCGTTCAGCTCGACGGCGATCGCGCGGACCGACAGGCCGGAGGCGCGGAGGCTGCGCACCAGGGCCACGGTCGCTTGCTCGGCCGCGTCGGGAACGAGGCGTCCGGCCTCGGCGCGGTAGCCGTACGGCGTCTCCCCGGTGCTCTCGCCGCGCGCCTTCTTCACGCGCATCGCGGCGCGCGTCCGGGCTTTGATGACGAGGCGCTCGTATTCGGCGAACACGTCCAGCATGCGGCGGAGCATGAACGCTGCCGGGTCGTTCTCGTCGGCGTCGGTCCCCTCGCCCGCCGCGGAGACGATCTTCGCCCCGGCCTTGGCGGCCAAGCCCTCAATCGCGATCGCGGCCATGGTGTCGCGCGCGAGCCGGTCCCGCTTCTGCGTGACGAGAACCCCCGCGCCGTGCGCCTCGAGGGAGGCGAACGCGTCGAGCAGGGCCGGGCGCTTGTCGATCGGTGCGCCACCGGAGACGCCCTGGTCGGCGTGCCACGCGGCAACCGTGACGCCCTCGCGAGCCGCCCACGCTTCAATCGCCGCGCGCTGCGCCTCGGGACCGAGCTCCTGTGCGTCAGTGCTGCACCGGAGGTAGGCGACGGCGACGAGGGGGTTACCGGAGCGGGGCGAGCGGGGCATGCCGGACACCCTAAGACGGGCGCCGATTAGTGCAATACCCTTTCCTACTCTTCCGTCCGTGGTCGACCGATCGGGGCGCGTGCCTTGGCATCTTCGATGTGCCGCACCGCGGACTTGCTCGCGCGCAGCGCCATGACAGCGGCGCCGATCACGCGCGAGACGGAGGTGTCGTGCTCGAGAGCGAGCGACGCCGCCGCCGAGTGCTCCTCGGGCGTGAGCGTGGCGGCCATCACCGGGGCGCGCCTCTTCTTTGGTTCGGCCTTCGCCTTCTTCTTCGTCGCCATGGTGGTTCCACTCCTCGTGTGTCGCGTCGGCCGGTTCGTCCAGGCCGATGTCAACGTTTACAAGCCGGCGGCGCGGCTCTCCTGTCCCATCGGCGGTCGCTGTTTGGACAGCATCGCACGTCCGCACCGCGTCAAAACCGCCGCCATGCGACACACCTCGTCGCTTGCGGTACGTCGCGGCCCCTTCGAGGCTTCCGCTCGGCCACGAGCGCGGCGTTGAATGGAAGCGATGCGCCTCGCAGTCCTGTGCACCGTGATCGTGACCGCTTGCGCTGGCGAGGGACCGGAGCCACGGAAGTCTGGCCCCGATGTGAGTGCACTGCCCGCGGGCAAAGGGTGGGGATGCTTCCGAGATTCGGTCGCCGAAATCTCGCTCTGCTACAGGCCTGCCGAGTGCGAGACGTTCCGTCGTCGGCTCCGCGACGAGTACGATCGGCGCGCGCTCAGCTACTCGATCTCCCCGTGTACCGAACGCCCAGGGGCCGCGTGCCTGACGATGAAACCGGCAACGCAGCCAGCGCTCGGTGCGCTTTGTTTCGAGCTCGTCAGCGAATGCGAGGAGTCTCGCGCCTACTACGCGGCGCACCCCGCGGACTACTCGCAAGTTAGCGAACGGTGCGGGACCTACCCCTAGCCGAACGAGGCGCTCACTCCTCGCGTTGTCAATCACCCCGGCGGGGTGGTGCGGGTGTCCATGGCGAGCAGTAGGCTCGCGGCCATGGCCGACAAGCAACAATTCATGCACCACGGCGAGCCGCGTTGGCTCTCGTTGACCGATCGAGACGACGGCAAGCGGTGGTACACGGTCTTCCGTCTCAACCCAGATCGCGAGATCGGCGAGCCCGCGCACCCGAACCGCTACGTCGAGATTGGATCGATCTGGTGGGGCCTTGGACGGCACGGGTGCGAGGGGCCCGACGGCTCGCCCGCGTCGGGGGCGCTGTGCACCGACCTCCTGCTCGCCCTGGAGAGCGCGAAGGACGCGGGGATCATCGGGTAGCTCGCGCCGGCCGATCCGAGGCGTCTGCGGCTCGGACATCTGGCGTTTTCCACCAGATGGCTTGCCGCTCATCTCTCTCCGCAGCGGTCCAATAGTGTCGAGCCCTTCCCAACGGGCCGCAGAGGACACAGCATCGCAGCCATGGGAGAGAAGACGATCGCCACCGGTGTCCTGTTCGTTGCGCTGCTCGCGTGCGGCAACCCGCGCAGCATCGCTTGGGACCCGGTCTCGGTGGCAGCGCACACGAACCGGATCGCCAAAGCCGCGGTCCACGTCGGCGTGGCTGACCTCGAAATCATCCAGAGCGCCGAGGGCTACGCGCTCGGGACGATGACCATGAAGGGTCGCAGCGAGGGCATTACGAGCACCGAAGCCGCAGAGTATGGCGGCACGCACTTCCTCTCCGGCCGCCTGACCTCGACCGGGGCGCTCATGCCTTCGACGGGCCGCGACGAGATGTTCGTCGTCTACCGCGTTCCGACGAATCGGTGGACGTCGCTGCCTCGTGCGCTCCAACCCGAGCCACACAAGCGCTAGCGGTTCAGTCGATGCCGCCACGGCCTGCATTAGTTCGCGACGCGCCGCGCGCTGTTGCGCATCCGGTCGCGCATCGCCTCCAGGCTCGCGAGCATCTGCGGGGGCTCCGGTTCATCGTCGCCGAACAGTCGCCACTCGATCATGGACGCGAGGAACCTGCACTGCGCGTCCATGGTCTCGGCCGCCTCGACGAAGCTGCCGGCATCCGCCAGCGCAATCGCTCGGTCTGTCCCGGCTTGTACGCGCTCGAGCCCGAGGTCGCGCACCTCTTTGCGTTGCTCCGGCCTCGGCCCGTTCACGGCGTCGTTGAGGAGCTCGACGAACATCGAGATCACCAGCTCGACCGACCACCCGCGGACGCGGAACCCCGGAGCGGTCGCCTGCCGCGCAAGCAGGGCGTCGAGGGTGCGGTGGTAGTCATCGGCGAGGCGAGCGCGCTCGGCGTCGTCGGCAGCTCCCGCGCGGAGACGCAGGCTGCTCTCGGCGCCGTCGAACACAAGGATCTCGAGCTCCTCGGCGGTCACTTGCCCGCCCCCTTGCCGGAACCCATGCCCGACGCCGCACCGAACGTCATCAGCTGCATCATCATGTTCACCGTGTTCGCGTCCTGCTGCTCGGCGGCCTTCTGCTTCTCGTACGCGGTCTTCTGATCGAACTGGCCCACGTCCTGCCGCCAGTTCCAGAACGACTGCTTCGCCGCGTTGTCGGCGTTGAACTGCGCCTGATACGAGGCGAGGACGCTCGCGATCGCGCTGTCCGTCATGCCGCGGTTACGTAGCGCGGCCTCCACGTTCGCCAGCTCCGCGGCTTGGGCCATCTCGGTCTCCTTCTGCTTCGCCAGTGCGTTCATCGCCCCTGCTTGCTGGGCGAACGACGCGTTCGCGAGTGATGCGTCGTTCATGGCCTTCGAGTTGAACAGCGAGGCATCGGTGTCGTGCTTCGCCTGCGCGCTCGCCATCGCGAGGTCGCTGCCACGGATGCCGGACGAGAGGCCGGCGAACCCCTGGTTACCGGCGGCCACCTCGCCGAGCTTGGTCTGTGCCGAGCCGAGCGACGCCGCGCCGATGTTCGCAGCCGCCGCGTTGCCGATGCCGTGCGCGGCCAGTGCAGCCATGCCGGGACGAGTCGCACCCATGCGTGCGTTGCGTTCGGCGAGCGCCATGTCGACGCCGCTGTTCATCTGGAGGCCCGCGATCGACGGGCCCTTGCCGAGTGCGCTCTGCTGCATCCTCGCGAGCGCCTCCATCTCGAGCGCGCGCGGCCCGAGGTCGCGCCTCGCGACGGCCGGAGCGGTAGCTTTCGCCACTGGTCCGACCTTCGCGGCCGAGGCGTACGCATCGGAGCCGAACGCGGTCTTTTCCATCTGCGGCGCGACGCGCCCCTCGAGCTCCAGCCGTCGACGGTGCTGCGCCTCCTTCAGCTTGTCGCTCTCGGTCGTGTCGTAGAACGACGACTGCGCCCCGCCGACAAAGTCAGCGCGCTTCGCGTCCGCTTCGTTGTTCGCCTGCTTCGCCTCGGCGCCGTAAAGGCCCTTCATCATGAACATCGCTGGTCCCCCTCAGTATTTCTTGCCGTAGTAGCTGTCGGCCATGCCCTCGAGCCCGCTGTCGTAGCCGTAGCCGCTCGGCTTGCTGCCGCCCCATCCACCCTGCGACACGCCGTCGCCCTCGCTGCTCGGCCAGTTCGCACCGGCCCACGCTGCGCCCTGACCCGCCTGCGCGTAGCGCTCGGCAGTGCGGCGCGCTTCGTCGAGATCCTTCTGGTACTGGAAGGTCGCATCGAACTTCCGCGTCCCACTCGAGTAGTCCCAGAACGACATCGCGTCGGAGCGGTCGCGGTTGATCTGCTGTCCGAGCATCTCCATGCGCGCCGCGATCGCCTGATCGTTGAGCCCCTGCGCCCGCAAGCTGGCCTCGAGGTTCGCCATGTTCACCGCGTGGTTCATGCCGTACTGTTTCTGCGCCGCATCGGCGTTGAAGAGGCCGGTGTTCTGCGCGAAGCCCGCACGCGCCATGCCGGCCGAGTTGTCGGCTCCCGCGTTGAAGAACGCGGTTCGCGCAGCGAGGTCGGCGTCGGCGTTGGCGGCGCCCATGTCGGCCGCGCGTGTCCCGCTCGCGAGCGAGGCGAGCGCGTTCGTAGCCTCGAGCTTGTCTTGGACCCCCACCATGCCGGCGGCGGACGCTTTCGCCTGCGATGCGTCGGCATTCCGATCGGCGAGACCGCGCAGCCCCGCGCCAACGTTGAACCGCCCCGCACCACTCCCCGCCATCGAGGCGTTCGCGGCCTTCGTCGCCACGAGGTTCGCGTCGAGCTGCTCGACCCCTGCGCCCTTCGTCGCGCCCGAGGCGATGGACGACAGGCGCGCGAGCTGCGCCATCTGCTTCGCGCGGATCGCATCGGCGTAGCTCTGATCGAGCTTCGACGCCGAGGCCGTCGCCATCGGTCCGAGCGTGGCCGCCGTCATGTACCCACCGGGACCGAACGACGAGTAGCCGGCCCGCGGTGTCTCGCGCGCGGCGAGAGCGGCCATGTCTCCGTTCATCTTCGCGCGGAACGGATCGGAGGCGCTGCGGTCCATGTAGCTCGCGACGGCACCCTTGGTGACGCCGGGGATCGCGAGCACCGACGGCGCGACGCCGTAGCCCTTGGCCGCGTCGTAGCGCTCCGCGTCGGCCTTGCCGTACGGATCCGAGGGCTTCGCCGCGTAGGACTTCGCAACATCGCTGCCCCAGAACGACGACATATCACTCGACCCGCTTGCTCCGATTCCCATCGTTGACTCCTTCACTCACCACTCACGATTACATAACTAGCTTATCAATCTACGTGGCCGTCGTCGCACCGCGCGCAGGCACCCGCGACGATTTCCGGGTGCGTCTTGCTCACGAGCCCGATCAGCGCCGCCGCATCCTCGGCGGTCATGGCCTGGTTCACCGGCGACTCCACGGCAGCGCCACGCACCACGGCATCGCCGAGGCCGGTGCGGTCGAGCACCTCACGAGCAGCGGCGAGGCGCACCGCGTGCGGAACGTCGTCGTTGGAGAGCAGCGTCTCGAGGACGTTGATCGCGCTCTCGCGCAGGCACTTCATCCGCTCGATCGCGGCAGGCAGGCCGCGGCTTGTGGCGTCGGAAAGCGCGGCGATAAAGGTCTCGTTTTCGTGGCGCCATCGGTAGATGCGGGACGAGTCGCGCCCGATCGATGTGGCGACGGCGGCGATCGGCACGCCCATCACCAGCAGTTCGATCGCGCGCACCTGCGTCGGCGACAGGCCGGGGATCGCGGGCAGCGCGTCGTCTGCGGATTCCTCCGCGTTTTTGTGCGTTTTCGTCTTCGGCTTCTTCATGCGCTCGGGCCTCCATTCCCGTACTTGGCGAGCGCCGCGCGTGCGGCCTCGCGGTCTGTCTCCGCCGCGTTCGGGTTGTCGGCGATGCTCCGCAGCACGTCGCGGAGCACATCGAACGTGCCGGCAAGGGACGCCCGCACCATCTCGGGGACGCGGCTCCTGAGGGTGTCCTGCTCCTCGGCGGTGAGCTCGGCCCAGCGCGCAGCGATCTCCCGGTTCGCGCGCCACGGGGCATCGAGGAGGAGCAGCGCGGCGGCGATCCTTGCGTTCGTGACGTCGGGGTCGTTCTTCATGTTGGTTCTCCGTTGTTCTCGGGTTCGGTCTCGGGCGCCGACGCGATCGGCAGCGCTTGCTGCGGGGGCAGCGCCTTCGGTTTCAGGCCGGTGAGGTCGGCGAAGTCCTCGGCCCACGTCACTGCGAGCGCGCGCCCGCCCGTCTCCGACACCACGACCACCGCCGCGTCGCCCGGCAGCGAGTAGCGCGCGGCCTGGGCGAGCCAGTCCGTGAGCCACGCCGGCAGCCGCTTGCGGGTCTTCACCTCGGCTTGCACCCCGCGACCGTTCGGCGCGACGACGCGCTCTACGTCGGGCGCCACCTCGAACCGCGAGCGGTGCACCCGCTTGGTCCCGAGGATCTCGGCGGCCTCGCGTTCGCGACGAGACCAGCGGCGGTGAGTGGCGGCCATGGGCTAGGCGCTCCCCTTGTGCCCGTTCGTGGCAAGCTCGTTGACGCACCTCGGCGTCCGTCCGTCTCCCCCTATAGAGGGGGCGGACGGCGGACGTCGGACGGTGCAAGCGGCGTCCGGGACGTCGTGGGACGTCACGGGACGGCGGGACGTCGAGATCAGGAATCCCCCTGTTTTCGTAGGTCAGAAGTGAGCCGGAAGACGCCGTCCCGCTTGGTGACGATTCCGCGCCCGAGGAGGTCTTTGAGCGCCGTCCGGACGTCCGCCGCTTTTCGCTCCACTCGGACGGCGATCACGTCCGCCGCGGTGAGGGTGTGCTCCACGGCGAGCACGTCCATCACGAGCCCCTTCGTCTCGTCATGGCGCCGTTGGGCGTCGTTCGGTTCGGTCAAGTCCTCGGCGAGGACGGCGACGCCGTCTCCGACGTCCGAGACGGTCAGCGCGAAGGGCTCCAGTGCACGACCGTGCCGCGCCTTCGTTTGGTGAACGGTCGCTTGCTTCTTTCGGAGCACGATCGCGAAAGCGACGTCGGCCGCGTCATAGATGGCGGAGGATCCGCGGAACAGCTCGCGTGGGTCGATCTCGTCCTTGTTGCCCGAGGTCTTCTTCGCGTGAAGCAGGACTACGAACACGCATCCGGTGCGCTCGCCGACGGCGCGAAGCACGTCGAGCCCGACGCGCATCGCAGAGCTGTTCTCGTCCACGCCGGGGTTCATCGCGGCGAGCGAGTCGATCAGAATGAGGGCGTGCTCCTTTGCGAGCGCTTCGATCCGACCTGCGAAGGCCGGATCGTTCATGTAGAGGCCAGGGAACGACGCGAAGGCCAAGGTGGGCCGGCCCGAGACAGCGCGGGCGCGCGCGATCAGCTGCGTGCGCCGCTTGAGCTCGTAGTCGCCGCTCTCGTAGTCGAGGATCGCTACCGAGCCTTGCTTGCACGGGTGGCGGCCGAGCCATTGCCCGCCCGTCGCGACGGCTAGCCCGAGGTCGAGCATCGTCCACGTCTTGCCGCTCGAGCCGTAGGCGCCGAGTAGCACCAGCGATGCGCGACGGATCGCGCCCTCCACGAGGTAGTCGGGAGGCGAGAGCGGCGCGAAAATCACATCCGGGCCATGCAGCGCAAACCCGTGGCCCACCGTCGGCGCGGCGGAGATCACCCGCTTGGCCAGTTCGTGGACGCCCTGCCAATCCCCCGACGCCGCGAGCTTGCTGACCTCGCGATGCTCGGGCGAGATCGGGAGCAGGTTCGGAACGTGGCCGTTCACGCTGCACCCCGCAGCGCAGAGGCGATCGTGCGCCGTGCCTCGCGCTCGGTCAGACCCGAGGCCAGCCCGGCAGCGAACATCGCGCGCTCGACGTCGGCCGCCGCGAGCTCGCCCCTCTCCACGAGACCGCGGAGCCAGCGCGCCCGACGGAACAGCTCCGTGTTGCGGTCGCCCTGCCCGTGGTTGGCCACACGGTCGGCGGCCCACCGGATAGCGCGCGAGGCATCACCCGTTCCCGAAAACGCGCGCACGGGGCGCTCAGGGGGCGGGAAGAGCCTCGACGCGCGTCGCGCCCACGCCGGCGAGATCGACTCGAGCCACCCGAGCGTCGCCGCGAGGTCGGCCGGTGAAATCTCCGGCATCGTCCATGCGCCGATCGCTGCGGGGTCGCCGCAGATCCACCCGTGCTGCTGGAGCACGCCGTCTCGCGTTGCGTGCGGCAGGCGGTAGAGGCGCGTCCAGTCGTGGCACGCCGGGTCGGCGACGATGCCCGAGAGCGCCGCAAGCGCCACGAGGCCGAGCAGGTAGAAGCGTGACCACTCGTCGCCGTCGACGATCGGACGTCGCTCGAGACGCCACACGAGCCGCGCGCCCCCTCGGGTGAAGTAGCCGAAAGGGTTGCCCGGCACGTACCGCGAGAGCGTGCGCTGCACGTCGCGCCACTCGTCGGTGGACGCGTGGGCCGGCGCGTCGACGTCGGCCACGAACCACACCATGGACGGCGGGACCGGCAGCGCCGCGAGCGCATCGAGTGTCAGGCGGCGCCGCGGGGATTCCGCGGCCAGCTCGTACCCGGTGAAGTGCCCATCGGTGCCGTAGACGGTCGTGAACGCCTCGGCTGCTTCGGTGATCTCGGGAGCTTCACCGCAGGCGTGGGCCGGCCATCCGCGCGCGAACCGCGTAGGGAAGACCAGGATCGAAGGGCTGGTCACCATGACGGCCTCGGCCCGAGCGGCGAGCGTGTACGGGTCGGCCGCTCGACCCGTCGCGCCGCGGTGTCGATCGCGAGCACGAGCGCGGTGTGCAGGTCGAAGGCGCGAGCATCGGAGTCGAGCCACGCGCCGCCGGGAGGACGAACACGCACTTGGCCCGGATAGGTCCAGCTACACTCGATCGCCGCACAGCCGGTGCAGCGCGATCCGATCGTCAGGGGCGCGCAGTCGGGCGAATGGAGCAGCCAGGACGCGCCATTGCCGGAGAGGATCGCGCGCGGCAGGGCGTACCCCTGTCGCTCGACCTTCGAGAGGCGTGGGACGCGGAGTGCGCGGGGGATCATCGCCCACCGCCCGCGATCACTCGGAGGCCCACGCGCTCGAGCATCGACTCCGTGACGGAATCGACGCGCGTGGACGCCGACGCGGTAGGGGTCGTCGGCTTGCGGCCCCGCGCATCGAACCAGGCGCGAACCTCGGCGACGTTATAGCGGCGCCGATTGCCCACGATGTGGACGGGGAAGGTCGGCTCTCGTGCAGCCCGATCGAGCGTGGCGTTCGAGATCTGTAGCGCGCGTGCGGCGCTGCTCTTGTCGGTGAGCCCGTCGACCGGGGCGGCCGACCGCAGCGCAGCGAGCTCCTCGCGGATGGTTTCGCGCACCGCTACGCGAAGCAGCGAGCCGAGTTCGGTGAGGTCGACCGAGACAGGGAGCAGGACTGCTGCCCCATGCGGCCGGTCTGTTTTCTTGCTAGATTGGTCCATGCGACGTCTCCGTCGCGATGGGGTTGCTGCGTTCCTGCCCGGACCTGCAACCCCTTCGCCCATTTTGGGCCCGTCGACGCGAAGCGACGGCGTGAAGGTTGCGGGTTAGGCGGCGCCGAGGAGCGCCAGCGGCGGTGCCGACTTCGAGGCCAGTCCCACACGGAGGAGGATGCGGATCGCATCACTGCGGGAGATGTCTCCCACGGCGCGCGCGAACGCATCGACCTCGGCGATCAGGCCGGAGTCATCACGGAACGCGAACTGAGGTGCCCGGCCATCCGGGCGTCCGCGCTTTTTCACGCGGCTTACTTTCTTCAACGGGTGGGTGGGCCCGCGGAGTGCCATCACGCCGCGTCGGATGCGAAACAACCGACGGCACACAATCCATATCAACGTTATGGATTGCGGTCAACCCCGGCTCACCTGACGCGCTGGTCGGTCGAGCGCCCGCCGCGCCGTTAGGCGCTTCAATCCTGTCGATCTGTCTGCCCATAGGCAGACACCGAATCCATCCAGTCGAGCAGACGATTGCTGCGCCGATCATCGCCCGAGAGGTGACCGAGAATGCTGTCGCGGAACGCATCCTTCTTGTGGTGCGCTCGAAGCTCTTCGCGGATGAATGTATGCACAGGTTCGGTGCCGCTCAGGATGTCCCCACGCAATGGAGCCAGCGCATCGAGTACGGAGACGATGTCTTCGAGGTCATGGCTCGCGAAGTAGTCGCCCTCACCGCGGTCGGCGAATGCGACAAGTTTGGTTGCGACGAAGTAGAGCGGCCGAACGACGCGGATGCGCAGGTCGTCCTCAAGTGTCTGTTGTTCGGCGGTCCTCAGCGCTTCGGGGAACCAACGGTTAGAGAAGCCGAGGACCGATTCGTCGGTTGGCATTACGTCGACGACAAGCAAGTCCAGGCGAAACCTGCATCTCGGTGCGCCGGGCGTGTTGTCCTCTTTGAAGTCGCGGCATCGAAGAGCCATGGTGAGATCGTGGTACCCGCCCACCGTTCCGACTTCGATGATGCAGTCGACATCCTTCGTGATTCGGACATCCACCGCGACGCCGTCAGACGAATACAGTGCGGCGACGGCACCGCCAACGAACACCACCTGATCGCAGAGGTTTCCGAGGGCGCGCGCGACGAGACCGATCGCCTGTACAGCAACGTCGCGTGGGTTCAATTCGTGAGCCTCGACACGAGTTCCGCTTTGGCGAGGTCGCGATCGCGTGCACGACCGACCCGCAGGGCATCGACCAGCGCGAGGTATTCGTAGAGGACCCGGTCACGCAACGCGGCTTCCGGCGCGCTCCGCCAGAGCGGCTGCACGCGCCGGCCACGGACGTTGCCCTTGTCGCTCTCCCAGATAGCCACGTCTTCACCGCCGACGAGCACGTCGGCTAGGGGCCGCGCGCTGAACGCAGTGGGCACACCGACGCTCGGGAGCTCGAGCTGCGCGGGGAACACGTAGGGCAGACCGAACGTGATGAACTCGAGCAGCTTCGGTCGGATCACGCGCTGCTCACGCTCGTTGAAAAGACGAGACGCGATCAGGCGCCGAATTCCGTGATTCACCTCACTTGGCGCCATGCCGATCGCAGCCGCGAGATCTCGCTGCTTCCACGGCTGAGGCTGCGACACGTACTTCAGCGCGATCAGCACATCCTGCGGCTTCAACGCGTTCACGGCGAACCTCCCAGTTGTGGTGTACCTGGAGGATAGTTCGCCGTTCGCGAATTGCAAACAGAGCTCTTCATTAAGGATGTGGCTGGCGCTGAACGGCCTCTCGATCGGAAGATCGTCCGTCCAAAGCAGACGGACTGAGCGTCCGTGCTCTAGAACGATCGGCGGTCGCGGTCGATCCGATCACTGCGGTCAGCGCGAGACCGCCCGACCTAAGTTCGACCAGGCGGACGTCAGCGCGGTCGGATCGCCGACGTGAGCTGCCCACTGGGCCGCAACACAAGCCGCGGCCGTGTCGGGCGCGGGGACGTGCTCGCGCGCGTGGGGTTGCAGGAGTTCGCACACGAGTTCGGCGAGTGAGGGGCGGACCGACCGGAGAGAGGAGCGAGAACGCATCCTCAAGTATGGTGTAGCGCCGCCCCAAGCCCAAATTTTGAAGGCCACGGCTGCGGGCAGCCTGCGTCATCCTCGAGGAACCACTCCGCCGAATCGCCCACCGGTGGCGAATCACCGTGAAGCACGGCGGATCGCATCACCCTCCGAGCGACCTCGCGACCACGCTCCGACGCCTCATCGCCCGTCAAACGTGCGCGATCTGCGTCGAACTTGCAGCCTCCGGAGCCAAAGGTCGGTGGTTCGAATCCACCATGGCGCGCCAGTTCACGCCGCTGCGGCATTCCAGCCGGGCGGTCAGGGGAGCGCGCGGATCACGGTCACGCGGAACGGCGCGCCCATCAGGTCCGTCAGCGGCGCGAACACGCCGCTCTCCATGGCCGCCTTCATGTGCTGGTCGCGCGCCTCGATCGACTCCCAGTCTGCGAGCTCGACGAGCTTGTCCGGCTGGTCGACGACCTCGAAGCGTGTGCTGCCGAGGTAACCCGGCATTCCGCGGCCGTGTCTCGCGATGAGGTCGTCGAGGACGCGGCGGAGCTCCGCGCGTTGGCCGGGTTTGGCGGTGAACTCGATGATGACTTTGATGGCCACGGACTCTCTCCCTTCGGCACGGCCGGGGCATGGTGCGCGCCCCGGAGCGAGAGAGGTTGCCCCCCAACCCGATGGTTGCACAGATGGCATCGGCGTAACCTAAGGTTGCATAGACGCAACCCCCTCTCGCCGAGGCTCGATGTCGACGCTCCGTGAACGGTTCGAGAAGAGAGCGCTCCTCAACGAGCTCGGCGTGCTCGTCGAGGTCGCGGAGGCGGGCTCGCTCTCCGCCGCCGCGAAGAGGCTCGGCGTCCCGAAGTCGACGGTCGGTCGCGCCGTGCGACGTGTCGAAGAGGACCTCGGCGTCCCCTTGGTCCGTCGTATGTCCCGAGGGCCTGCGCTCACCGAGTCGGGACGCCTCCTCGCAGACATGGCCGCGCCCCACATCGCGGCGCTGCGCGACGCGCCGGCCGCGCTCGGTCGCGCGAAGAGCGAGGCGTACGGCGTCCTCCGCATCACGACGCTCCCCGACCTCGCGAGCCTGGTGTTGGCGCCGCTGCTCCCCGGCTTCCTCGCGCGCCACCCGCGGGTGCGCCTGGAGATGGCCTTCATGCGCCGGACCGTCGATCTCGTACGGGAGGGGTTCGACCTCGCCATCCGCGCCTCGGTGAGCGCTCGGCTGCCGTCGTCCGCGCTCGTCGCGAAGAAGATCGGGCCGAACAACATCGCGCTCTATGCGAGCACGCAGTACGCCGCGCGGCGCGAGCTGCCGAAGCGCCCCGAGGATCTCGTGGATCACGACAACGTCGTCTTCTTCTCCGGCGGCGCGAACGAGTACCACCTCAGGGGCCCGAAGCGATCGGTGAAGGTCAAGGTCGCGGGGCGCGTCAGCGGCGACGACTTCTTCTTCGTCCGCGAGGCGGTCGCGGCGGGCCTCGGCATCGGTGCGATGCCGTGCTTCATGGCGACCCAGGAGCTGGCGGAGGGTCGCTTCGTCCGGGTCCTCCCCGAGTACCAATACGCGCTCGGCGCAATGTATGTGGTGTACCCGGCAGCCAAGCCGCTTCCGGCGAAGGTCACGGCGTTCACGTCGTACCTCGGAGAGCACGCGCCGCGCCTCCTGTGAGGCACGCCAGCGCGTGCACGACCCACCGATGGGCGGCTGTTGACCGCTGTCAGCGGCCCGCTCAACGAGCGCGTGCACACTCCCGCGGTGGATCCTCTCCTTCGCGCGCTTCGGCGGCCCCTCGACTCGCTGCTCGGCGCCGAGCAGCGCACGTTCCTCCCCTTCCTCGTCGTCTCCGCGATCCTCGCCGCGATCGTGTGGGTGCTCGCGGTGCGACCGCGCAAGAAGACGACGCTGCTCGGCTACCTGTTCCCGCGCGCGGTGTGGCTGCACCCGTCGGCGCTCCTCGACTACCGGCTGATCGTGCTGCGCGGCCTCCTGTCCTTCGTCCTCGTGGTGCCGCGCTTCCTCGGCGTCGTCACCATCGCGGTGGCGGTCGGCAGGAGCCTCCGGCACACGTTCGGGATGACCCACAGCTCGCTCTCGGTGGGGTGGGTCGCGGCGCTCTTCACCGTCGCGCTCTTCGTCGCGGACGATCTCACCCGCTACCTGCTGCACCGCCTGATGCACCGCGTGCCCGTGCTGTGGGAGCTACACAAGGTGCACCACAGCGCGGAGGTGCTCACGCCGTTCACGCTCCAGCGCGTCCACCCGCTCGAGGGGTTCGCGATGGCGATCCGTGGCGCGATCACCCTCGGTCTGGTCACGGGCCTGTTCATCTGGCTGTTCCCCGGGCGCGTGCAGGCGTCGCTGGTGCTCGGGGTGGACGTGATCTCCTTCGCCTTCGCCGCGCTCGGCGCGAACCTTCGACACTCGCACGTGTGGCTCTCGTACGGACCCTTGCTCGGGCGCATCTTCATCAGCCCCGCCCAGCACCAGGTGCACCACAGCGAGGCGCCGGAGCACTACGACCGCAACTACGGGGCCGCGCTCGCAGTATGGGACTGGATGTTCGGGTCCCTGTTTCTCACCGAGCGATATCTGCGCCTCCGGTTCGGGCTGCCGGTCGGGGAGCGAAACCACTCGAACACCCTCGGCTCGGTGGTGGTCGACCCCCTCCGCGCGATCGCGCGACGCACCGACAAGCCGCGCACGCTCGTCGTGGAGTGAGACCCTCCGGGCGCTCGGCTTCCGACACAATCCGTCGCCTCCCGGCCCTCCCGAGATCTAGGATGGCCGGATGGCTGCTCGACGCTCCAAAAGTCGCCGACGCGAACCCGAGATGCTCTGCCGAGCCCTGATGGCGGTCTCCGATCTCCCCAAGGGCGACCAACTCCGCAACGCTGCGCGCTACCGCGTCGACACGCTACTGAACGCGGCTGGCGGCGACACCATGCGCCTCGCCGAACTGCTCGGCGTCCACGTACGCAGCGCTCAGCGCCTCCGCGTGGCGTTCGGCGTGGGGCGCTGAGGATCACCCGCCGCGCACCCAGGTGATCGCGTCGACCATCCGCGTCTCCATGTCCGCCGAGAAGTGGTGGCCGACCGGCCCGAGCGTCACGAAGCGCACGGGGAAGCCCGCCCTGGCGAGCTTCTCCTTCTCTGCGTGGAGCACCGGGTAGCTCGCGTCGTATTCGCCGGCGCACAGCACCACGCGCTGGATTCCGGCGCGTTCGAGGTCGCTCTTGGTCAGCACCATCTTCTGGTTCATGAGGATGAGCCCGCTCCACTTGCCCGGCTCGGAGAGCGCGAGCTGCAGGGCGACGTGCGCGCCGATCGAGAAGCCCATCAGCGTCCCGCCGGCCGGGCGCACCGGCATCAACTGGTCGAGCGAGTAGCGCTTGTCGGCGAGGTTGCCGATCCACGCGCCGCCCTCCGACTTCTTCGCGTTCCCGCGCGGGCAAACGAGCCGCGCGCGGTTGGCGATCGCGGCCGGCTCGAAGGTGCGGCACGAGTCCTCGGGGCTCGCGCCCATGCCGTGCATGTAGACGATGAGGCCGGGGGCGCCGCCGGGGTCGAAGGTGGCGCCGAAGCGACCGTGGGTGCGGACGCTCGCGTCGGTCGCATCGTCGGACGCGTCGACCACGTCGACGACGGCGTCGATGACCGCGGGCGCGGTGTCGGCGGGCGCGGGCACAGGCCGGCCGCAGCCCACGAGGAGCACCAGGGACGCGAGCCTCAACGCCGACGATTATAGAACGCTCGGGTTCGCGGCGCGCGGAACCAGTCGCGCCTCGCACGCGACGCGGACCGCCGCGACCACGGCGTCGAGGTCGAACGGCTTCATCACGTATGGCACGGCCCATCGCGACGCGACGCGGGGCGCGTAGTCCTGCGCCGACACGATGACCGCCGCGGGCGGCGAGTCGTAGCGCGCGAGATCGCGCAGCAAGAGCTCGCCGGCGCCGTCGGGCAGATCGAGATCGAGCACCACCGCGGCATGGCTGTTGCGGGCGATCTCACGCCGCGCAGCGGCGAGCCCCTCGACGAGGTGCGCGTCGTACCCCTCGTCGCCAAGTGCCGCCGCGATCGTGAAGGCGATGACCGGATCGTCTTCGATCACAAGAATCCGCGCACGCTCTGCCGTCATGCTCGCGAAGAGTTGCAAGCCGAGTGCCGACGCGAGACCTCGACCGTGTCACTGGCAGGCGGTCGATTCGCGCACGCACCGGTAGCGCCCGTTGGAGCGCACGCAAGCGGCGCCGGTGACGCAGTCGTCGTGCGCGTCGCACGGTTCGCCGACGGCGATGCGGGGGGCGCACTGCCAGGTGGCGTGATCGCACCGCGCGCTCGGCGCCGCGCACACCACGGGCAGCCCGGAGGCGACGTCGGCGCACGAGCCGCCGAGCGGCACGAGCAGCGGCGCGACGCACCAGAGCGACTCGGCGCCGAGGCACTCGAGCCCGTCGCCGCGATCGCACACCGCGGTGTTGCACGAATCGCCAGCGTGGGCGGTGCCGAGCGGCGCCTTCGCGGGCGACTCGCACCAGCCGAGCTGGAGGTTGCACTGCAGCGCTCCGCACTCCGCGGTCGACGCGCAACGATCGCCCGCGACGGGCGCGCGCGCAGACGCCGCACCCGCGGACG
>JALHOE010000099.1 GCA_022843175.1 Deltaproteobacteria bacterium | reverse complement strand
GGCGCGGGCGGCGGCACGGCCGCGGACGCACCGGCCAGCGAGCCGAAGCCGAAGGCCAAGCCGGCCGAACCCGAAGAGGTGGCGACGGAGGCCGAGGAGGTCGTCGAGGAAGAGGGACCGAAGCCCGACGCCAAGAAGGGCGTCGTCGCCGGCAAGGTGATCGACGCCGACACCAAGGAAGAGATCATCGACGCGCAGTGCACCGTCGTGGGCACCAAGCTCACCGGTGTCACCGACGCCGAGGGCGTCTTCAACCTCAAGCTCGACCCCGGCACCTATACGCTCCGCTGCTTCTTCGAGGGCTACAAAACCGCCCGCGTCGACAACGTGACGGTGGCCGCCGGCAAGAAGGTCTCGCTCAAGGTCACGCTCCAGGTCGACGAGAAGAAGAAGGAGCAGGACGAGGTCGTCGTCGAGGTCGACCCCGATCGCTCCACCGCGGCCACGCAGTTCACCCTGCGCAAGAACTCGGCGGCGGTGAGCGACGCGGTCAGCTCGCAGGACATCGCCAAGACGCCCGATCGCAACGCGGCCGAGGCGAGCCGGCGCGTCGTCGGCGTGACCGTCGTCGGCGGTCGCTTCGTGTTCGTGCGCGGCCTCGGCGATCGCTACACCAACTCGCTCCTCAACGGCACGCCGCTGCCCTCGCCGGAGCCCGACCTCAACGCGATCCCGCTCGACATCTTTCCGGTCGCGGTCATTTCCGACGTCACCGTCCTCAAGACCTTCACGCCCGACATGCCGGCCGACTTCGCCGGCGGCAGCGTGCGGGTGCAGACCAAGTCGTTCCCGAGCGAGTTCTTCGCGAACCTCTCGACGACCATGGGTTTCAACACCCTCACCACCTTCCGGCCGCGCTACACGTACACCGGCAGCAGCAACGACTGGCTCGCGTCCGACGGCGGCGCGCGACGCATCCCCAAGGTGATCGCGTCGGCCGAGAAGCTCGAGGGCACGCCCGAGGAGATGGAGACCTACGGCGAGTCCCTCAGCCAGAAGGGCCGCAAGATCTACACGACGCCCACCGGCCCGAACTACTCGGCCGCGCTGACGATGGGCGACACCAAGAACGTCCTCGGCAACCCGCTCGGGTGGGTGCTCGCCCTCAACTACGGGCGCCGCTGGCTGCGGCGGAGCGAGACGCAGGCCGCCTACAACCTCCAGGATCCCTACTTCTCCTTCGACGGCGATCGCTCGACCGAGGTCACCTCGCTCGGTGGCCTCGGCACCCTCGGCTATCAGCTCGGCAAGAACCACCGGCTCGTGTTCACCGGCCTCTACTCGGCGACCGCCGACGACGAGGTGCTGCAGTTCGAGGGCCTCGAGCAGGACGACCGGACGACGCAGCGGGTGCGCCGCGCGCGCTGGGTGCAGCGCTCGCTGATGTTCGGCCAGCTGATCGGCGAGCACAGATTCCCCGCGCTCGGCGGCGCGTTCGCGAAGTGGAACGTGTTCACCGGCACCGCCAAGCGCGGCGAGCCGAACAACACCCAATCGGTCTATCAGCTCGGCGCCGACGGGAAGTACGGCGCGGTCAACGACGACGGGTTCTCGCACTTCTACTCGCAGCAGAAGGAGACGCTGCGCGGCGTGGGCCTCGACTGGACCCAGCCGATCGGCAAGGGCTTCGATCCGAAGAACCCCGAGGACGGCCCGAAGCTCAAGCTCGGCGGGCTCTTCACCGGCAAGGACCGCACGTTCGACGCGCGTCGCTTCCGCTACCAGCGCCTGCGCACGCCGGGCGTGGTCGAGTGGCTGCAGACGCCGCCGGAGGACGCGCTCAACGACGACAGCATCGGCAAGTTCGCCGTCATCGAGGAGAACACCCGCTCGACCGACAGCTACAAGGCCAACCAGCAGGTGTACGCCGGCTACCTGATGGTGGACCTTCCGGTCACCAAGTCGTTCCGCGTGATCGGCGGCGAGCGCGTCGAGCACACCAGCTTCAACGTGATCACCCGCGACGACCTGCAGGTGGGCAGCCCCGAGATTCGCGGCGGCTTCAAGAAGACCGACCTGCTGCCCGGCGTGAACGCAGTGTACAAGCTCCTCGACAACATGAACGCCCGGTTCGCCGCCTCGCAGACGGTGGCGCGGCCGCAGTTCCGCGAGGTCGCCCCCTTTGTGTACGCCGACTTCTTCAACGCCGCGTTGGTGTACGGCAACGAGAAGCTGCAGCGCTCGCTCATCACCAACCTCGACCTGCGGTGGGAGTGGTTCCCCTCGGCAGACGAGGTGGTCGCGGCGAGTGTGTTCTACAAATACTTCCGCGATCCCATCGAGAGCGCTCTGGTGCAGGCGACTGGTCAGTTCGCGCGCACGTTCCAGAACGCCGAGTCCGCGCGCAACCTCGGCGTCGAGATCGAGGGCCGCAAGCGCCTGACGCCGGTGACGTCGCGGTGGGGCGTGTTCACGCTGCTCGGGAACTTCACGCTCATCGATTCCAAGGTGCAGCTCAACCCCGACCAGGCCAACAAGGTCACGACCACCGAGCGACCGCTCCAGGGCCAGGCGCCCTACGTGTTCAACCTCGCGCTCGACTGGATGCACGAGAAGGCGCGCACCAAGGCGCGAATCTCGTACAACGTCGCGGGTCGTCGCATCGACGCGATGGGCACGCGGCCGAACGCGACCCAAGCCCTCCCCGACATCTACGAGCTGCCGCGCCACCAGGTGGACATCGCGGTCTCGCACACAGTGACGAAGACGATCGACGTGAAGCTCGCGGTCGAGAACGTGCTCAACTCGCCGTATCGCTTCCAACAGGGCAAGGAGGGCGACACGCCCTCCGACTCGAACGTGAAGTTCCCCGCCACCACCTCGGAGTGGCGCACCGGCCAGACGTTCTGGCTCTCGCTGATCTACAGCCTCTAGCGCACTGGCACCCTTTGCACCGGTAGGCGCTCGCTCACGCGCGCGCCTGGCTAGCGCGGCGTTGGGGACAGGCCGCGCTGGATGGCCAGATCGATGGCCGCGAGGAGCGCGGTGAGCTCGACGGGCTTCCTCACGAGCGGCACGGCGAACCGTCGCGCGACATCGGCCGCGCGATGCGACGCCGACATGATCACGACGTTGCGCGGCGTGGGCCCCTTGGCGAGCTCCTCGATCAGCTCAGCGGCGTTGCCGTCGGGCAGGTTGAGGTCGAGGACCAGACACGCGGGATCGAAGCTGCCGATCATCGCGCGCGCCTCGAGCAGCAGAGAGACGCACCGGGTCTCGTAGCCCTCGTCATCGAGCAACTTGCGGAGGACGTCGTGGATTACAGGATCGTCCTCCACGACGAGGATCCGAGAGGGCTTGGTAGGCAAGGCGTGTAAGTCTAGCGCCCTGCGGCCCCTCGGCGCTCGTCGCGCTCAGAAAGATAAGAAGGACAAGCTGGTCAGGAGTTGGAGGGCCGGCTCTCGACCGACGGACGCGAGCTCGGTCGTGACAGCCGGGGACGCCTGCTGGTGCCGACGATTTGGTCGATCTCATCGCCGATCGCCGTGAGCGCGAGCTTGTCGACCGCGGCGACGTGGTAGCGGCGGCCCACGCGCGCGGCGAAGACGGAGGACGAGCAAACCACGACCGGCGGCGCGAGGGAGTCCCGCGCCAGCGCGTCGAGCAGTACGGTGCCGCTACCGTCCGAGAGGTCGAGATCGAGCACGATGGCGTCGGGCAGCGCAGCGAGCTGGTCGAACGCCTCCGCGAGGCTCGCGGCCTCGACGACGCGATAGCCGCGCTTGGCGAGCACACGTCGGTAGAGCGAGCGAATGTCGCCGTCGTCATCGATCACGAGCACAGTCGCCCCCATGCCGCAGAGCCGTTGCACGAGGCGCGCCGCCGCCGTGTCTCAACCCTACCTACTTCTTCGGCACCAGATTCATTCCGCACTTCGGGCACTGCCCCGGTTTGTCCGACGTGACCTCGGGGTGCATTGGGCATGTATAGACGACGCCCTCGCTCGCGTGCTCGTGCGAGGCCGCGGCGGTCGGGGTCGCCGCCGGCGCGACGTACGCGGTGCCCTCGGGCGCGCTGGGGCTGGCCGGATGCGACGCGCTCGGGGGCGGCGCGCTGCCGCTGGCACAACCGATCAGCAATCCTAGCGTGGCAGTGATGTGTCGCATGCTCGCTCCTTCGTTGGGCGTTGGGTGCGCGAACGACGCGGGGGATGCGCGCGTGTGGCATCTGGCCACACGGCGCGTGGGCGGCGCCTCGCGATGGTAGAGTCTCCGCGATGTCGACGCGCCGTCGCGACCCGTTCCGCAGCATGCGCTGGTTGCGGCGTGGCGGCGTGGGCGCGCGGCTGCGCGCGGCGCTGTTGTTGGTCGCGTTCGCCGTCGGCTCGATCTTCGCCCGCGACGCGCTGCTCCTGCAGCAGGTGTACGCGGCCCGGGCGGAGGTGGCGGCGAGCGCCGGCGCCGAGGCCGAGCTTCGCGCAGACGAGGGGCCGCGGCCGAAGCTGCGCCCCTCCGGCATCTCGCGGCGCGCCGCTTGGAACCCCACCGATCCCCCGGACGACGACGACGAGCTCGACGAGGACAGCGACACGCTCGGCGTGATGCACCTCTCCTACGACGTCACGCCGGCGGTGCTCGGTCCTCTCTCCGCTGCGTTCATCTCCGCCGATCTCCCGCCGTGCGAGCAGCGCCGCTCGGCGAGGCCCTCGTTCACCTCCAGCGTCTCGTCCCGCGGCCCACCCCCCGCACGTCGCCTCGGCTGACGTCGTCGCGGGTCGCCGCGCGCTCCTCATGCGCGCGGCCTTCAAGGGAGAGGCCATGGTTCGGTTTTGCTCGACGCTGGTTGCGTCGATGGTGTGCTTGTGGTCGGTCGAGTCGCGCGCGCTGGACAAGCAGGGGAGCGCGCACGGGGGCTCCATCGCGGGCGAGGACAGCGGGCTCGCGATCGGCGGCTCCCTGTCCTCGGGTGTGTCGCTGTACAACCCCACGTTCGCCGCGCGACCGGACAACAGCGGCCTCGCGTTCCTCCGCTACGCCGGCCACCTCGATGTGGATCTCATCGGCCGCCGGCTGTCGATCCCGCTCGACGTGAACGTCGTCACCGACGGCACCCGGCGCGCGCGCGCGGCGCCGAGCGAGCTCGATCTCATCGGCGGGCTCACCTCGACGTGGCGCCTCGGGAAGGCCGCGATCGAGCTCGGCTCGCGCTTCCAACACGAACGCCCCGTCGATCGCGGCACCTTCACACAGACGTTCCTCGATACGAGGACGCGGCTCCTCTACTCGCTCGCCGAGGTCGTGCCCGGGCTCTCGCCCGCGCTCGGTGGCGGGGACGTGTCGGGTTGGCTGACGCTCGGTTGGTTCACCGTCAACCGCACCTACGTCGCTCGCCCCGACAACACCGGGCTCGCGTTCCTCCGCTACGCAGCGCACGTGCGGCTGCTGTTCTGGAAGGAGCGGCTCGGGCTCGGGCTCGACGCGACGATGTTCACCGATCGCCGAAGCAACGCGTGGCTCCGTCCGAGTGAGCTCGATCTCACCCCCGAGCTCGTGGCGCGGTTGGATCCGTTCGAGCTCCACCTCGCCTACGAGCGCGACATGCCGGTCGACCGCCGCGGGCTCGTGCAGCACTTCGTCTACCTGCTCGTCTCGTGGGAGTTCAGCATCTACAAGATGACGCCACCCGGCCTCGAGGATCGGAACGAGATCGTCTCCCCCTAGAGCGCTCGCAACGTTTCGAGATCGTCACGCTCTCGTCCCCTGGGCGCCGCGCAGGTGGAGCACAAAGGGCTGCGTAGAAGGCGGAGCCGAACCGCGGCTCGCCGAACTCGTAGCCAGGAGCTTGATCATGACGAAGTCGACGTTCTTCCGCGCGGCACTGTTCGCGACCACCGGCACGCTCGTGATGGCGTCCGCCGCGCTGCCGGGTTGCACGGATGAGGAAGAGCTCAAGCCCTCGACGACGAAGGACTCGGGGACCGATCCGGGCGACACCAGCACCACCCCGACCGACACCAACGTCACCCCCACCGACGACGGCACCGACACGCCGCCGGTGATGGTCACCGATGAGGACGTCACCGCCGACATCGAGGCGGACACCACCTGGACCGCGACCAAGCGCTACCACCTCAAGAAGTTCGTCCGGGTGAAGGCCGGCGCGACGCTGACCATCGAAGCCGGCGTCACGATCGCGAGCGGTCCCGGCGCCGAGGTGTTCGGCCTCGCGATCCTCCCCGGCGCGAAGATCAAGGCGATGGGCACGGCGGCCAAGCCGATCGTGTTCACCTCGGGCGCCAAGAAGGGCTCGCGCAAGCCGGGCGACTGGGCCGGCCTCCTCCTGTTCGGGAAGGCGAAGGTCAACCTCCCCGCGCCGCGCTACCCCGAGGGTCTCAAGGACCAGCCCGAGTACGCCTACGGCGGCGACGACGACAACGACTCGAGCGGCGAGATGCACTACGTGCGCGTGGAGTACGCCGGCTACCAGCTCTCGCCGAACAACGAGATCAACAGCTTCGGCTTCTTCGGCGTGGGCCGCGGCACCAAACTCGACCACCTCCAGTCGCACTTCGGCAACGACGACTCGTTCGAGTTCTTCGGCGGCAGCGTCGACGCGAAGTACCTCATCGCCACGTCGGGCACCGACGACTGCTTCGACATGGACAACGGCTTCACCGGCCGGCTCCAGTTCCTCATCTGCAACCGCGACGACATCAGCGGCGGCGGCAACGGCTTCGAGACCGACAACGACGCGTCGGGGAGCACCTCGACGCCCTTCACCAACCCGACGGTGTGGAACGCCACCATCGTCGGCAAGGTCACCACGACGACCGAGGGCGGCCACGGCATGCACCTCCGCCGCAACGTGCGGGGCTCGTACGGCAACATCCTCGTCGCGAACTGGCCGCTCTCGGGCGTGTTCGTCGACGGCAGCGCCGCGCTCGCCAACGCGACGGCCGGCACGCTCGACGTCAAGAGCTCGCTCTTCGCGAACGGGAAGAACTACAACGACATGGCCGCGGGCGGCGCGATCGAGGTGTGGGCGACGGCGGCCGGCAAGAACAACAAGACCGCGGCGAACCTCGCGGCGGTGATGATCACCGACACCACGTCGGACAAGTACAACTTCGCCCTCAAGGACGGCAGCCCCGCGCTCACCGGCGCCGGGACGCCGCCCGCCGACGGCTTCGACCCGAGCGGCAAGGACTTCATCGGCGCCTGCGGCAAGACCTGCCCCGAGTTCGAGGGCTGGGTCACCAAAGAAGCGCCGTAAACGACGCGAGCCGCGACCGTCAGGGAGCGGGTTGTCCGAGGGAGCGGGTTATTCGTCAGCGAGCGGGTTGTCCGTGACACCCGCTCGCTCACGCGCGCGGCTCCGGGCCAAGCAGGGCTACTTCTTCGTCAAAGCAAACTCGTCAATCACGGTGTCGTCCGCCGAGCTCATGCCCGCGGGGCTCACCTTGTACATCTTGACCTTGAAGCTCGCGACGTCGACCGTCGCGATGCCGTAGATGCCCTCGCCGGCCTCGGGATCGTATTTGGTCTTGAAGGCCGCGAGCGGCGTGTCGGCTTTGATGTCGTAGCTCGGCGCGCCGCCGGCGCCGTCGAGCAAATAGACGGTGCCCTTGGGGTCTTCCTTGTCGCCGGCGAGCAGCGGCTTGAACCGCTCGTAGAAGTGGTCGTGGCCCTCGAGGTCGAGGTCGACCTTGTGCTTGTCGTAGAGCGGCTGCAGGGCTTCCTGCATGTGCTTGCGCTCCTCGGCGCGCTCGGTGCGGGTGCCGTCGCTGTAGAGCGGGTGGTGGTGGAACGTGACGATCCACGGCACCGCGGCGCGGTTGGCGTTGGCCGCCGCGAGGTCCTTGTCGAGCCACGCGAGCACCTCGGTCTTGAACCCCGGGTCGCCGGTGTTCACGAGACCGGCGTAGTCGTCGAGCATCACCACGTGCACGGGGCCCCAATCGAACGACGCGTACTTCTCGGCGTGATCGGTGGTGCTGCCGGGCATGAGGATGTGCGCGAACGAGCGGACCTGCTCCTGCTCGTGGTTGCCGGGCGCGATCGCGATGAAGGTGGAGGGGCCGGCCGCGCTCGCGGATTTCGACCACGCGTCCCAGTTCGTCTGGTCGAGGCCGGAGAACACCATGTCGCCGGAGAACAGCGCGAGGCCGATGTTGCCGGTCTTGAAGCGGGTGGCGATGTTGCGCCACACCGGCAGATCGCTGCGGCCGAGCGCGTCGCGCGTGTCGCCGGCGAAGGCGAGGGTGACCGCGTCGGCGCCGGCCGCGGGCGAGGTGGTGAGCGAGTAGACGGGGCTCCACTTGTCGGCGCCGCCGACCTGATAGTGGATGGTGCGCCCCGGCTCGACCCCGCACACGTGCACCTCGTGGAAGCGAATGCCGTCGGCCGGGCCGACCTTGCCCTGTTGGTCGACGACGAAGCTGAAGCCGTCGGCTGTCTTGTCGAGCTTGTCGGGCGAGGCGCCGTAGCGGATGCGCGACGCCTTGGTGGTCGCGTCCGTTTGCCAGCCGACGCTGAACGAGCGTGACGGATCGGCGTAGCTCGGCTTGCCCTTCTCGACCTCGCCGCCGAGGCCGCGCCGCACGTGGCGGATCTGCGGATCGGCGCTGGCGACGTCGGCGTGGGGCTCGAAGTCGTTGAAGCCGTTGAGGTTCGAGCGCGCGACCGTGTAGCCGCAGGTGGCCGGCTTGAACTTGGCCGGATCCGTGGCGACGGGGGCGGGCGCGTCGTCCTCTTTGGAGGAGCACGCGGCGTACATGCCGAGGGTGACGAGCGCGGCGGCGCCGCCGAGGAGCTTCGCGTAAGCGACCAAAGCCATTGCGGACGCAGCGTAACACGCCCCGGCGATCGTTCACGCGAAGGTGGCGCCGGCGTCATCGAGCTGCCGCACCGCGGCGTCACGCTGCGAGCATGACCAGTCCGATCGAGCTCGCAGCCCTCGGCGCAGTCAGCGTGTCGTGCGCCATGTACCTCACCATGCTCACCGCGTTCGGTCGCGCTTGGTCGCGGCGGGAGCAGCGCCCGCTCGCCCGCTGCCCGCGGATCACGATCTTCAAGCCCATCGCCGGGCTCGACGACGACCTGCGCGACAACCTCGAGTCGTTCGCCGCCCTCGACTACCCCTCCTTCGAGCTCCTCTTCGGCGTCGCCGATCCCGACGACCCGGCGATCTCGACCGTGCGCGAGTTCATCGCGTCGCATCCCGGCCTCGATGCGCGGCTCGTGTTCACGAACCCGCACGCCGCGCTCAACCCCAAGGTGGCGCAGCTGCTCGGGCTCGAGAGGGTCGCGACCGGCGAGATCTTCCTCGTCTCCGACGCCAACGTGCGGGTCGCCGCGAACTACCTCGACGGGATCGTCGCCGCGCTCCAAGAGCCGGGCGTGGGGCTCGTGTCGAACGTCGTCGCCGGCACCGGCGAGCGCACGTGGGGCGCCGCGCTCGAGAACCTCCACCTCGGCGCGCAGATCGCCCCGGGCGTGGTGGCCATGGAGCACACCTTCGCGCGCACGCTGACGATCGGGAAGTCGATGGCGATGTGGCGCCGCGAGCTCGCGCGGGTGGGCGGCTTCGCCTCGGTGGGGAACGTGCTCGCCGAGGACTACGTGATGGGCCGGCGCTTTCGCGAGCACGGCATCGGCGTGTCGCTCGTGCTCGACCCGGTCGCCAACCGGAACATCGACTGTGGGTTCCGCCGCATGGTCGAGCGTCACACCCGGTGGGCGAAGATGCGCCGCGCGATCGCCCCCGCCGCGTTCGTGTTCGAGCCGCTCCTGTCGCCAACCGCCATCGCGCTCGCGGCGGCGCTCGTTGCGCCGAGCGCCCGCACCGTCGCGTCGCTCGTCGCGGTCATGCTCCTGCAGTTGATCGGCGCCGCGCTCACTGCACGCGCGCTCCGCGGTCACGCGATGCCGTGGAAATATCTGCTCCTCGAGCCCCTCCGCGCGGTCGCCGTGCAGGTGTGTTGGCTGCGCGCTGCGCTCTCCCGCCGGGTGGAGTGGCGTGGTCATCCGTTCACTGTCGGCAGGGACTCCGTCTTGACGCCCTACGTGCCGCGGGTGCGCCGGACGGAACTCGCGTGACACTTCGGTGAACTGAGGTTCTCCACAACCCCTCTGGTCCGAAGCGGGCGCATTCTTGGGTCATGCGCCGCAAGCTCCGCTGGCAGCTGCTCTCGCCCGACGGCGACGAGGTGCGCAGCGGTTTGTCGTTCGGCGCGTTCGACGACGCGAGCGCGTGCGCGCGGGCGCGGGAGATCGCCGCTCCGCCCGACGGCTACGAGCTGCGCGTGTTCCTCGACGGCCGCCTCGTCGATTCACGGCGACAAGCCCTGTCGGCTTAGTTTTCCCGCCGAGGAGAAGAGAAGCAGAAATTCGCCTCGCCACGCCGAGGCGCCGAATCGCCCGGGGTAATCTCGCCGCCGCATGGCGGATCTCTTCGACGAGGATACGCGCCACCGGATCGGCGCGGTGGTCACCGAGCTCGAGACGAAGACGGCGGCCGAGGTCGTGGTGCTGGTGCGGCGCAGCTCGGCCACCTATCGCGACGCGGACTACTTGTTCGGCGCGATCGTCAGCATGGCGTTCCTGCTCGCGATGCTGTTCCTCCCCACGCCGTTCGCGCTGTGGCTGTTCCCGGTCGGCGTCGCGGTGGGCTTCTTCGCGGGGGCGGCGCTCAATCCGGCGCGACGGCTCCTCACCTCCGAGCGCACGCGACGAGAGAACGTCGGGCGCGCCGCGCGGGATGCGTTCGTGAGCTCGGGCGTCGCGCGGTGCACCGATCGGCTCGGTATCCTGGTGTACGTCTCGGGGTTCGAGGACCGCGTCGAGGTAGTGTGCGATCTGGGGGTCGATCAACACGCGCTCGGGCACGCCGCCCTTCTGATTCGCCCTCGCGACTTGCTCCCGGGGCTACAGAGACTGGGCGAAGCGCTCTCGCGCGTTCACCCGCGCACCGCTGCGGACCAGAACGAGCTCACCGACACTCCGCCGGAGGCAGCATGAGGCGCCTGTTGATCGGCGCAGTGCTGCTGCTCTCCGCGTCCGCCGCGCACGCGCGACCCGGCGGCGGTCACGGGTTCAGCGGCGGCGGTGGCAGCGGCGGCGGCGGTGGCGGTGGCGGTGGCGGTGGCGGCGGCAGCTCGTTCTCCGTACCCAGCGGCGGCGGCGGCGGTGGTGGGGGCGGCAGCGTCGGGCCGCTCGGCGCGGTCGTGTATCTGCTGATCGCGCTCGGCGGCGTCGTCGCACACTTCGTGCGCAAGCGGCAGGTGCACGAGTACATGGCCTCGTACCAACCGGACCCCGCGCGGCTCGCTCCGAGTCCGCCGGTCAACACGGCGCCCGGCGGTTACACGTGGCGCTCCTATCTGGCGCGCCTGTCGGAGCTCGATCCGAGCTTCTCGGTGATCGTCTTCGAGGACTTCCTCACCGGTCTCTACACCGACAGCCTGATCAAGCGCGCGGACGGGACCCTCGACCAGCTCGGTCCGTGGCTGACGCGCGACGTGCGCGAGGTGATGCGGCTCGCGAACACGAAGATCGAGAGCGTGGTCGTCGGCGCGTTCTACTACCGCGAGGTCATCTCGCCGCGCCCACAGAACCCGCGGATCGCCGTGCGCGTCACGTTCGAGGCGAACTTCACCGAGGGAGGCCGCACCTTCTTCGTGCGCGATCAGTGGCGCCTCGAGCGAATGCCAAGGGCTCGCTCGCGCAAACCGAACGAGGTCCGGATCTACCGGTGTCCGGCATGCGGCGCGCCCGCGCAGCTCTCGGGGAGCGGCGCGTGCCTTCACTGCAACCAGATCGTCGACCGCGGCGACTTCGACTGGGTCGTCGTCGCGGCCCAGCGCGCCGAGGAGCGAGCGATCGGGAAGCTCGCCGGCGGATACGCCGAGGAGGTCGGCACCAACTTCCCGACGGTCACCGATCCGGGGCGCAAGGCGGCGTGGGCCGCGCTGATGGCCCGCGACCCGGCGATCACGTGGGACGGGATGGCGCGACGCATCCACAGCGCGTTCGCCGAGATCCAAACCGCGTGGACCTCACTCGCGTGGCAGGGGGCGCGTCCGTGGATGACCGACACGGCGTTCCAAGCGTGGAGCGGCTGGGTCGACGCCTACCTGCGCGAGGGCGCGCGCAACGTGTGCGACGCGCGCATTCAGGGGATGGAGCTCGTGCGGGTCACCAGCGACCCGTACTTCGATGCGATCACGGTGCGCATCCTCGCCCGCGGCTTCGACTACACCATCGACAAGCAGAACGCCGTGCTCGGTGGCAGCACGACGACGCCGCGCGAGTACACCGAATACTGGACCTTCATCCGTGGCCGCGAGGTCACCGGCGCGCCGCGCGACGGAAAGCAGTGCCCCTCGTGCGGCGCGGCGCTGAAGATCGCGATGGCCGGCAACTGCGAGTACTGCAACGCGCACGTCACCGGCGGCGAGTTCGACTGGGTGCTGAGCCGCGTGGAGCAGGACGAGGTCTACGCGGGCTGATTCGTCAGTTCTTCGCCAGCACCACGAACGCGCCGAGGCACATCTCGTCGAGCGTGGCCTCGCCGAGGAACACGTCGATCGGCGCCGACATCTTCTTCTCCTGGAGCGCCTTGACCACGTAGGCGTTGCCCATCGTGTTGTCGTAGGTGCACTTCATGGTGAGCCGGTCGCCGAACCGGAGCGGCGGGAGCTTCATGAAGTCGTCGACCGCGTAGGTGTAGGAGCGCTGCCAGTTGAAGTTGTATTGCGGGGTGCCGATCAAGCACTCCTCGTCCGGCTCGTCGCCCTTCACCGAGAGGCGCTTGATGTTGATGCTCATGTCCTTGCCGACCCAGTGCATGTGCGTGCCGATGCCGAACAGGCGCAGCTCGGGGAGCGGCTTGCCGTCGATCTCGGGCGGGATGGTAAAGCCCATCTTCTCGACGTGGCCCTTCACGCCCGCGGGGATGCGGAACTCCGCCTTGCCGTCGCGATCGCCGTCGCCCTTCTCGAGCCCCTCGGCCTCTTTGTCGATGTTGCCGAGGAGCGCGATCTGCGCGTTCCACTCGGGCTTGGCGCCGAGCTTGCGGAGCTGCACCTTCGTCTGGTCCGCGATCGAGACCTCGGCCGGGTGGTAGTGCATCTGCACGACGATCTTGCTCCCGGCCTTCAGGAGGAAGCCGGCCTTGCCGCGGAAGTCCATCGGCTGCACGCCGGGCGCCCACGCGATGAGCAGGTCCGCGTTCGCGACGTTGGGGCCGCCGAAGCACTCGTAGCTGCCCTCGGCGCCGGCCTTGGCGACCGATTCGCTCTTCGGGTCGGTGTAGACGAGCACGTGGTGCACGACGCGCGGATCGCCGGGCACGATGTGCGTCGCGTCGATCCAGGTGTCCTCGGTGAAGCCGGGGTCGATCGGGAAGCAGCGCAGATCGTCCTGCGGCGACGGCGCGACGGTGCGCGGCGGGAACGAGAAGGACGTGGCGCCGTTGAGCACGCCGTCGGCCGTCGGCTTGATCGCCGGCGTCTTGCTCTTGTCGCCCTCGGGCGCGCCGTTGTTCGCCCAGCTGGTGATCGTCTTGATCTCCTGGTCGGTCAGGCGGAGGTCGTCGCGGAACGGAAGCCGGTGCTTGCAGTCCGCCGAGTCATACGCGCCCCACGGCGGCATGATCTTCGACTCGACGGCGCCCGCGACGAGCGCGGCCTTCGCCTTCACCTGCGCGTAGTTCTCGAGCGGGAACGGGGCGATGCCGCCGTCCCGGTGGCAGTTCGCGCACTTGGTGAGGACGATCGGCGCGACGTTCTCGGCCCACGTCGCCGGCTTCTGCGGCTCCTCGCCGCCGTTGCTGCTGCAGGCGGTGGAGAGGGCGAGGACGAGCGCGAAACCGGCGAAGCGAAGGGCCATCGATCGATCTGTATCTGCTTCTGCCCGGCTGTGCCAGCGAGGGGTCTAGCATCCCCGGAATGTCGCGGAACAGGACGCTCGCCGAGGGACTCCTCGTCGCGTTCGCGCTCGTCGCGCTCGCCACGCTCATCGGCCGCGGGCTGCCCGGCCAGCAGCGGCTCGCCGATGTGGTCATGGTCTACCTGCTCGGCGTGGTGCTCGTCTCGCTCCGCTACGGCTATCTCGCGTCGAGCGTCTCGGCGATCGCCAGCGTGCTGTGCTTCGACTTCTTCTTCGTGCCGCCGCACTACACCTTCGCGGTCGACGATCCGGGGCACCTCGTCACGTTCGCCGTGATGCTGGTCGTCGCGTTCGTGATCAGCACGCTCACCCGGCGGGCGCGCGAGCAGCGGTTGCGCGCGGAGTCCGAGCAGATCCGCAACGCGCTCCTCAGCTCGATCTCCCACGACCTGCGCACGCCGCTCGCGGTGGTGACCGGCGCCGCGAGCACGCTCCTCGACGAGCGGCTCCCGGCGGAGGCGCGCCGCGAGATGACCGAGACCATCCTCAAGGAGGCCGAGCACCTCGAGCGCCGCCTGGAGAACCTCCTCGGCATGACCCGCGTCGAGGGCGGAGCGCTGCACCTGCGCAGGCAGTGGCAGCCGCTCGAGGAGGTCGTGGGCACCGCGCTCGCGCGCACGGGCCTCGAGGGTCGCGAGGTCGAGATCTCGCTCCCCGAGGACCTCCCGCTCGTGTCGATCGACGCAGGGCTGATCGAGCAGGTGCTCGTCAACCTGCTGGAGAACGCCGCGAAGCACACCCCCGCCGGCACGCCGGTCCGCGTCGCCGCGCGCGCGATCGACCGCGCGGTCGAGGTTGAGGTCGCCGATCGCGGGCCGGGCATTCCCGAGGCCGAAGCGCGACGGGTGTTCGAGAAGTTCCACCGCCTGTCCGACGTGCCCGGCGTCGGCCTCGGCCTCGCGATCTGCAGCGGCATCGTCGGCGCACACGGTGGCCGGATCTGGGTCGAGCCACGCGATGAGGGGGGCTCCAGCTTCCGCTTCACGTTGCCGCTCGTCGGCACGCCGCCCACCATGGAGCGCGAACCGTGACCACGCCCGGGCCGCTGGTGTTGTTGATCGAGGACGAGTCGCCGATGCGCCGCATCCTCCGCGCAGCGCTCACCGCGAACGGCTACCGCCTGGTCGAGACCGCGACCGCCGCCGAGGGGCTCACCCAGGCGCGCGCCTACAACCCGGATCTCGTGCTGCTCGATCTCGGGCTGCCCGATCGCCCCGGCCTCGACGTCATCCGCGAGCTCCGCACCTGGAGCGCCGCGCCGATCGTCGTCATCTCCGCGAGCGGCCAGGAGCAGGCGAAGATCGACGCGCTCGATGGCGGCGCCGACGACTACCTCACCAAGCCCTTCGGCACCGGCGAGCTGCTGGCGCGACTGCGCGTGGCGCTGCGTCACGCCGAGCGCGCCTCCGGCGAGCCCGAGGCCGTCCTCAGCATCGGCCCCCTCCGCCTCGACTTCGCGAGCCGCGTCGTGACCGACGGCGACCGCGAGATCCACCTCACGCCCATCGAGTACAAGCTCTTCGCGACCCTCGCGCGCAACGTGGGCAAGGTGATGACCCATCGTCAGCTGCTGAGAGAGGTCTGGGGTCCGAGCCACGTGGGCGAGACGCAGTACCTCCGCGTCTACATGGCTCAGCTCCGCCACAAGCTCGAGCGCGATCCCGCGCGGCCGCGTCACCTCGTGACCGAGCCCGGCGTCGGCTACCGGCTGCGCACCGAGTCTTGATCCCATCTTTATGCGACGCGCCGAATACTCGATCGCGTGGACGACGATCGCGACCTGTGGCCGGCCCTGCTCCCGCTGTGGATAGCGAGCGCGGTGGTCTTCTTCGCCGCGGTCCGCGCGCGGGAGCCGCTCGGCGCGCAGGCAACGATCGCCGCGTTTCTCACGGTCGTGCTGCCCGCGGTGCTGCTCCGCGGGTACATCAAGAAAGTATAAAAAATCGCTTCCGCCGCGTGAGAGTCGTTGCCGCGGTGCGCTATCCCGCTGACTTTCCGGCCGCCACGGAATGTCGAAGCCTAGCGATGTGGGCCACGCGCCGCGGATCGAGAGCACTCGCGATCTGGTGAAGCTGTCGATCGCTGCGCTTGGCGTCGTCTACGGCGACATCGGCACGTCACCGCTCTACGCGCTCAAGGAGTGCTTCACCGCGCCCCACGGGATGCCGCGGACGCCGGCCAACGTGCTCGGCATCCTCTCGCTCATCTTCTGGTCGCTGACGCTGGTCATCGTCGTCAAGTACCTCACGTTCATCATGCGCGCGGAGAACCGCGGCGAGGGCGGCATCCTCGCGCTGCTCGCGCTGATGCACGACCCGAAGACCGAGGCGACCAAGCGTCGGCGGATGCTCCTCTACCTCGCGCTGTTCGGCGCGGCGCTGCTCTACGGCGACGGGATGATCACCCCCGCGATCTCGGTGCTCTCGGCGGTGGAGGGGCTCTCCGTCGCGACCCACGCGCTCGACAGCTGGGTCGTGCCCATCACCTGCGGAATCCTCGTCGCGCTGTTCGTGGTGCAGAAGCGCGGGACCGCGCGGGTCGGCGCGGTCTTCGGCCCGCTGACGCTCGTTTGGTTTGTGGCGATCGCGGCGATCGGCGTGCCCTGGATCGTGCGCCGGCCCGAGGTGCTCGCCGCGATCAACCCGGCGCACGCGATCCGCTTCTTCGCGCGCAACCACACCCACGGCTTCCTCATCCTCGGGTCGGTCGTGCTCTGCATCACCGGCGGCGAGGCGCTCTACGCGGACATGGGCCACTTCGGAAAGCGCCCGATCCGCTTCGCCTGGTACACGGTCGTCTTTCCCGCGCTCCTCCTCAACTACTTCGGCCAGGGCGCGCTGCTCCTCGAGCGCGGCGACGCCGTGAGTCACACGTTCTACGAGCTCGTCTCGGGGTTCATGCTCTACCCGCTGGTGGCGATCGCCACCTTCGCGACCATCGTCGCGTCGCAGGCGCTGATCAGCGGCGCCTACTCGCTCACCCAGCAGGCGGTGCAGCTCGGGTACGCGCCGCGCGTGGCGATCGTCCACACCAGCGGCGAGGCCGAGGGGCAGATCTACGTGCCCGAGGTCAACTGGATCCTGATGGTGGCGTGCGTCTCGCTCGTCGTCGGCTTCCGCGAGTCCGGCCGCCTCGCCGCCGCCTACGGCATCGCGGTCACCGGCACGATGAGCATCACCTCGCTCCTGTTCTACGCGGTCGCGGTGCAGCGGTGGGGGTGGAGTCGCGCGCGCGCGGGCTCGCTCCTGCTCCTGTTCCTCGCGATCGATCTCGCCTTCTTCGGCGCCAACGCGGTGAAGTTCCTCCACGGCGGCTGGTTCCCGATCGTGATCGCGCTCGGCATCTTCGTGATGATGACGACCTGGAAGCGCGGCCGCGAGGCCCTGGCCGTGTTCATGCGCAGCGCCACGCTGCCCATCGAGCTGTTCATGGAGGACGTGGCGCGCCTGAAGCCCACGCGCGTGGAGGGCACGGCGGTGTTCATGACGTCGCTCACGGGCGGCGCGCCCCCGGTGCTGCTCCACCACTTCAAGCACAACAAGGTGCTCCACCAGCAGGTGATCTTCCTGTCGGTGCAGACCAAGCACGATCCCGCGGTCGACCCGTCCGAGCGGGTCGAGGTGCGCGAGCTCGGACTCGGCTTCTGGAGCCTCACCGCGTACTACGGCTTCATCGAGCAGCCGGACGTCACCGAGATCCTCGACGCGGCCGAGCGCCACGGCCTCGTGACCGCGCGCGACGACGTGAGCTACTTCCTCGGCCGCGAGACGCTGCTCACGACCGGAGCCGCCGACATGGCCGGCTGGCGCAAGGCGCTGTTCTCGTTCCTCTCCCGCAACGCCCGCCCCGCGACGCACTTCTTCCAGATCCCGCCCAACCGAGTGATCGAGCTCGGGATCCGGGTGGAGCTCTAGGCGCGCGCGTCAGCGAGCGCCTAACCGGCGAGGACGGCCTGGAAGAGCGCAGGCATAGGCGCTCGCTGACGCGCGCGCCTGTTCGAAGATCCAGGACGCGGTAAGCATCGCGGCGCGAGCGTAACAGGGGCGCCCAGGGGGCCTTTTGACGCTCGTAGCCGCGGATCGTTTCGCGTGAAAAACGCGCGAAACAAGCCGCGAAGAGCTGAATCGTACCGTCGACTGGGCTCAGGTAGCGCCCCGTGGATTTTGGACCATGAGTGAACACAGCACGCCGCAGCAAGTAGTCGGAATCGGCGCGTCGGCCGGCGGGCTCGAAGCCCTCGAGCGGTTCTTCGACAACGTCCCGGCCGATACCCAGATGGCCTTCGTGGTCGTGCAGCACCTGTCGCCCGACTTCAAGAGCCTGATGGACGAGCTCCTCGCGCGGCACACCAAGCTGCCGATCCACCTCGTCGAGGACGGGATGACGGTCGAGCCGGGGCACGTCTACCTCATCCCCCCGAAGAAGGAGATGATCGTCTCCGGCGGCCGCTTGCTCCTCAGCGAGCGCGATCCGCAGGCGGAGCTCACGCTCCCCATCGACGTGTTCTTCCGCTCGCTCGCGCAGGACTGCGGGCCGCGCGCGGTCGCCATCGTGCTGTCCGGCGGCGGCAGCGACGGCTCGCGCGGCATCCGCGACGTCTACGCGGCCGGCGGCCTGGTGATCGCGCAGGACGCCGCGAGCGCGCAGTTCGACGGCATGCCGAAGACCGCGCGCGAGACCGGCGTCGCCCACTGGGTGCTCGCGCCGGACCAGATGCCCGCGGTGCTCCTCGACCACGCTGCGCACCCGCTCAAGCTGCCGCCTCCCGAGGTCACCGCCCACAGCGCGATCTACCGCATGCTGATGGACGAGTACGGCATCGACTTCACGCACTACAAGCCGAGCACGATCACGCGCCGGATCGAGCGCCGGCTCTTGCTCGCGCACACGCCGGACATCGAGGAGTACACGCTCCGCCTCCGCCGCGACCGCGACGAGCTCGACGTGCTCTACCGCGATCTCCTCATCGGCGTGACGCGCTTCTTTCGCGACCCGGAGGCGTTCGAGGTGCTCGAGCACCGCGTGCTCCCCGATCTCCTCCGTCGCGGCTCGCGGAGCACGCCGGTTCGGCTGTGGGTCGCCGGCTGCGCCACCGGCGAGGAGCCCTACTCGCTCGCCATCCTCTGCCACGAGCTGCTCGCCAAGATGGGGCTCGAGCGGCAGGTGAAGATCTTCGCGACCGACGTCCATCGCGACTCCATCGAGCGCGCGACGCGCGCGATGTACGACGAGGAGTCGATCGCGCACGTCTCGCCCGAGCGCCTCCAGCGCTACTTCTTCCGCACCGGCAAGATGTTCCAGGTCGTGCCCGACATCCGCCAAATGGTGGTGTTCGCGCAGCACGACGTGATCAAGGACGCCCCCTTCACCCGCGTCGACTTCATCAGCTGCCGAAACCTGCTCATCTACTTCCAGCCGTCGGCGCAGCACAAGGTGCTGTCGCTGTTTCACTTCGCCCTCAACCGCGGCGGCGTGCTGTTCCTCGGGCCGAGCGAGAGCGCCGGACCGATCGCGCACGACTTCGAGACGCTCGACAAGCACTGGCGCACCTACCGCAAGCACACCGACGCGCGCGTCGCGATCGACAGTCGGCTCCAGCCGGCCTCGGCGGCGGAGCCGCGCGTGGTCGCCGCCCCGCCGCGCCTCCCGCTCGGACAGCTGCTCAGCACGTACGACGCGCTCCTCGACGAGACCATGCCTCCGAGCTTGCTCGTCACCGAGCACGGGGAGCTGGTCCACGCGTTCGGCGGCGCGAGCAAGTTCCTCCGCGCGCACGACGGCCGCGCCACGCTCGACGTCGTCGAGCTCGCCGACACCGAGCTGAAGATGGTGCTCGCCGGTGGCCTCAAGCGGGCGGCGAGCGCCGCGTCGGCGATCACCTTCAAGGGGGTGCGCATCGGCGACGCGCCGCACGACATCACGATCCGGCGCGTGCGCGGTCAGAAGAGCGCGCTCGCGCACCTGCTGGTGTCGTTCGAGACGACAGAGGGCGCGGCGCCAAAGGGCGAGCCGGCGACGGAGATCGATCTCCGCGACGTCTCCGGCGCCCAGCTCGCGGCGCTCGAGGCCGAGCTCGGTCACACCAAGGAGAACCTCCAGGCCGCGATCGAGGAGCTGCAGGCGTCGAACGAAGAGCTGCAGGCGTCGAACGAGGAGCTGCAGGCCTCGAACGAGGAGCTGCAGTCCACCAACGAGGAGCTGCAGTCCGTCAACGAGGAGCTCTACACCGTCAACGCGGAGTACCAGCGCAAGATCGGCGAGCTCACCGAGCTGACCAACGACATGGACAACCTCCTGTCGAGCACCGAGGTCGGCACGGTGTTCCTCGATCAGTCGCTCAAGATCCGCAAGTTCACCCCGCAGATCGCCGAGACCTTCAGCCTCCTACCGCACGACGTGGGGCGGTCGATCGAGACGTTCGCGCACAAGCTGGCGTATCCCGGTCTCGTCGACGAGCTCAAGCGGGTCGCCGCGAGTGGCGTGTCGATCGAGCGCGAGCTCCGCGACGTGCAGGGTCGCTCCTATTTCCTTCGCTTGCTCCCCTATCGCGCCAAGGGCCGCATCGACGGCGTCGTGCTCACGCTGATCGACGTGAGCGGGCTCAAGGCCGCCGAGGACGCGCTCTTTCACGAACGCTACCTCCTCAACAGCCTCATCCTCAGCATCCCCGACGCGATCTACTTCAAGGACGCCCGCGGCCGGTTCATCCGCATGAACCAGGGCATGGCGACGCGCCTCGGCCTCGAGGACCCGCACGAGGCGGTCGGACGCACGGTCTTCGAGCTGTCCGACGAGCGCGCCCTCGAGCTGCACCAACACGACGAGGAGGTCCTGCGCACCGGCGAGCTGCAGGCCTACAAGCTCGAGCGCCGCGTCGCGAGCGACGGCTCCGAGGGGTGGGATCTGGTTACGCGGTTGCCGCTCCGCGACAACGTCGATCGCATCGTCGGCATTATCGTCATCTACCGCGACGTCACCGAGCAGACGCGCGCCGACGCGAAGATCCAGGAGGCGGTGCGGAGGCGCGATCAGTTCCTCGCGATGCTGTCCCACGAGCTGCGCAACCCGCTCGGCGCGATCGTCACCGCCACCGGCCTGCTGCGCTCCGGGAGCCCCTCGGCGCAGAAGAACCCGGCCCGCCTCCTCGACGTGCTCGAGCGCCAGTCGCAGCAGATGGCGCGCCTCCTCGACGATCTCCTCGAGGCGAGCCGCGTCACCCAGAACAAGATCGAGCTCCGCAAGACGGTCGTCGACCTCCGCTCGATCATCCGCGATACGGTCGACGCGCTCCGCGCCCAGGTCGACTCACGCGGGCTCGAGCTGCAGGTCGAGCTCGACGGCGAGCCCCTGTACGTGATGGGCGATCCCGCGCGCTTGCAGCAGATCCACGCGAACCTCCTGAGCAACGCCGCCAAATACACCCCGCGCGGAGGTCACATCCGCATCGCCGCCGAGCGCCGCGACGGGCACGCTCGGGTGTCGGTGCGCGACGATGGCGTCGGCATTCCGAAGGACATGCTCGACTCGGTCTTCGATCTGTTCGTGCAGTCCAACCGCACGCTCGAACGCGCGGCCGGTGGGCTCGGGGTCGGGCTCACCCTGGTGCGTTCGCTCGTCACGATGCACGGCGGCGAGGTCGCAGCTGCGAGCGAGGGTGAGGGAAAGGGCAGCGAGGTCACCGTGCAGCTCCCGCTCGCGACCGCCGCGCCGCCGGTCGAGCTCGCGCTGCCGCGTCCGCGCGTGCGCGTCCCGGACGGCGCCAAGATCGTCATCGTCGAGGACAACCCCGACAGCCGGGAGATGCTCTGCGAGGTCCTCGAGCACGCGGGCTTCGAGTGCCACGCCGCGGGCAACGGGCTCGAGGCGCTCGTGCTCCTCGCGCAGGTCAAGCCCGACATCGCGATCCTCGACGTCGGTCTCCCCGGGATCGACGGCTTCGAGATCGCACGGCGCGTCCGCGCCGACGCCGGGCTCGCGAGCACCTGCCTCATCGCGCTCACCGGCTACGGGCAAGCCGCGGATCGGATCACCGCGCGCGAAGCGGGCTTCGACGAGCACCTCGTCAAGCCGGTGCGCGCCGAGATGCTCCTTGGGCTGATCGGCGAGATGCGCTCCACCGACACCCGCAACGGCGCGGCCGGAAAGCCCGTCGCGCTCACGCCGCCGCTCGACAACTGACAAAATCGCCGCGCGCTCCGGCCTCTCGGCGGAGCGCGCGGCGCGCTGGCGACCTCGGCTACGAGGCGCTCGGACGATCGACGTCCTTGCGCCGACGCGGTCGCGGCACCCCCTTGCTCTTGCGACCCGCGGCGCGGGCTTCCTCACTCGTCCACCGATACGCGGTCCCCTTCTCGTGCGGGATCTTGCCGGCAGCGCTCGCGGAGTCGGACGTGAATCGATTCGCGGTTCCCCGCTCGTGCGCCACCTTGCCGCCCTTGCTGCCATGCTCACGGCGTTGCTCCGGCGTCATCGCGGCGAACCCGCGCGGACGGGCAGTCGTCGTCGTCGTGTCGGTGTGCTCCTTATCCATCAATCAAACCCTCCCTGTGGCGAGCGGGCATTGCGGCGCACGTGCCCCTCCGCATGCTGTGCGTTAGGCTGCGGCCCACAGGCTGACTCCCGTGTGAACACGAGGGAGCCCGACCACAACCTGCTCGCGGCAGCCCAAAAATCGCGAACAGTGCGTGGGATACGCGTAGCAAGCTCGAGCCGACTTTCGCCTGCACGAACGTAAAAAAGCGACACACGATCCGGCTCGTTGAAACGCAGCGCAACCGATCGGAACATGTCGAGCCCGTCCGACCCTCTCCGCAGCGCAGCCAGCGCAATCGCGCGCGCGAGCGATCCCGCCGACGTCGTGGGCGCGCTTGCGCAGGGGCTACTGCGCACGTGCAGCGGTGGCTGTGTCATCGAGCTCTTCGTCCCGTCGCTGCCGCGCGTCCCCTTCGTCGGCCACAACCAGCGCGAGCTGGTGGCGCGGATGCGCGACGCTCGCGGCGCGGACTTGCTGGAGCAGAGCGCCCTGGTCGCGCGCGCCCTCTCCGAACGGCGCGCGCTCGTGAGCTCCTTCGGGCAACAGACCGATCCCGTGGAGCGGGTTCGCCTCGCGCTCCGGGCCGACACCGCGACGGTCTTGCCGCTCGTCACCGGCCCCGAGACGGTGGGCGCGATCGCCCTCTTCGGACGTCCCCTGCGCGAAGAGCTCCTCGCCGCGGTCGAGCTCCTCGCCGCGGCCGCGGCCGCGACGATCGACCGCTTGATCCTCGCGCGGTCGCGCCGCAGCGAGCTCGCCGTTCGCGACGCCTCGATCGCCATGCTCACCTCGCTCGCCGAGCGTTCGCCCATCCCCACGGCCTTCCTCGACGCAGAGCTCCGCGTCGTCGCCGCCAACGACGCCTTCGCCGCGGCGCAGCGCGCGACGCACGACCAGCTGTTCCGCCGCACGCTCGACGAGCTCGACGTCCCCGATCGCGCCGCGGTCCGTCGGCTGATCTCGGACGCGCTCGCGCGAGGCGAGGCGCGGCTCACCGAGATCGCCACGACCTCCGGGCCGATCGGCGAGCGCAGCGCGATGCTGGTGTCGGTTCATCCGGTGGTCGCGGACTCCGCGATCACGGCGGTCGGTGTTTCCCTCGTCGATCTCTCCGGCCGGCAACGCGCCGAGGACAGCGCGCGCGCCCTCGCCGACGGGAGCGCCGCGCTCCATGCCGCGCCGTCGGTCCGCGCCGCACACGAGGCGCTGATCGATCTCGCGATCCGCTGGCTCGGCCCACTCGCCATCCTCGACGGCGGCTTCTGTCGCCCCGCAGCGGCCGAGTCGTCGCTGCGGAGCCTTATCGCCGCCCTGCCGGCGGAGCTCTCTCCGTCGCGTGCTCGTGCCACCAACGTGCCGCTCTCGGTCCCGGCCGACGAGATCGCGCTCCTCGCGCTGTCGAACGAACGACTGCGGGCGTCGCGCGAAGCGCTTGGCTGCGGGCCGATGCTCCACGTGCCGATCGGCGAGTCGGTGCTCACCATCGCGCGGGCACACGACGACTTCGCGCCCGAGGAGATCGCGCTCGCGGTCGATCTGTCGCGCATCGCGCATCGCGCGCTCGAGGGCGCCTCGGCCCGCGAAGAGGTCCGCACCTGGACGCTTCTGTTCGCCGATTTCCTCGGCATGGTGTCGCGCGACCTCCGCGATCCGATCACCGCGCTCATCGCACGGCTGTTCGTGGTACAGCACGGTCCGAGCGAGGATTTCGCGCAGCACCTGCCGGCGCTCCGCGCGAACGCCGAGCGCCTGCGCGACATCGCGCAGCGAATCCTCGGCGCGGCGCCGCGTCCACCGAGCGGGAGCACCGACGCGATCGACCTCGCCGAGCTCGTCTCCGAGGCGAGCGCTGGAGCGCTCACCATCGCCGAGGCGCGCGCGGCGCGGGTGCTCGTGCAACACGCTCCGTCGTCGGGCGTCGTCGGCGATCGCCGCCGCCTGTTCGAGGCGCTCCGCGACGTCATGGTCCACGCCGCGGGCGAGACGCCGCCAGCGGGTCTCTTCTGCGTCCGCACCGAGTCCACGGCGCACGAGATCACCGTCACCGTGAGCCACAACGGCGAGGGACTCGCTGCCCCCGATGCGCGGCGCGTGTTCGACGCGCTATGGGACGGTCGTCCGGGGGGTCGCGCGCTGACCGTCGCGCGCGCCGTGTTTGCGGCGCACGGCGGTCGCTCCTGGGTCGAGACCGCGCCGGGCACGGGCACCGCGTATTGCTTCGCGCTCCCGGTCGAGGCGGTCAGCAGTACTGCTTGATCGTCGCGAGCAGCACCTCGGGATCGAACGGCTTGCGAAGGCATCCCGCGACGCCCAGCCGCTCGGCGGTCATCTGCGGCTCCGCCGTGATGACCAGGGTCGGGATCTGCGACAGCTCGGCGTCCTCACGCTGCAGCTCGAGGAACCGGTGACCGTCCATGTTCGGCATGGTGAGGTCGAGCAGGATCAGCGCGGGCCGCAGGCCGGCGCGCAGCGCGCGGAGGCCGAAATTGCCGTCGATCGCGACCTCTGCGTCGTAGCCAAACGCGCGGAGCAGGCTCCGCACCGTCTCTGCCACGTCGGGATCGTCCTCCACGAGGAGGATGGTCGGTCGGTCGTTCATGCTCCCTGTCTACTCGGCGCTCGCTGACGCGCGCGCCTGGCTGACGCGCGCGCCCAGCCAGGCAGTATGCACGCTTGCGCAGGCGACTCGCCATACGTCCCTGCCGGCACGGGCACTGCTCTGCTCCCCGTGGTGCAGCGCCTACGAGTCCTTTACGTGGAAGACGTGCCGGGGTTGCGCGAGCTGGTCGTCGGCGCCCTCGACCCGTGGCGCTTTCAGGTCCACGTCGCCGCGGGCGTGGACGCGGCGTTGGGGCTCGCCGCGCGCCGCCGCTTCGAGGCCGTCATTTGCGGCGACGCGTCGACCGCGAACGCCCTGCGCCGCACCTTCCCCGAGGACGCGCCGAGGATCGTGGTGCTCGACGAGTCCCCGCTCCCCTCCCCCGAGACGCTGCGCGGCACCCTGCTTGGTTCGCTGCCCGAGCGGCAGTACCACTAAGCGGCGTTGCGGGCGCGGAGGTGGCGCAGCACTCGGGTCGCCGTCACGCGATACATCCACGTCGCGAAGGAGGCGGTGCACGTGTTGAGCGTTGCCGCCATGGTCTGCAGCGTGTCCTCGGTGAGGCTCTCGCGCTCGACCGGCGTGAGGGGGTAGCGACCGAGGTGGCGGTTCACCGCGCCGCGGTGCCGTCTCACCAGCATGGCGAGCGCGACCTCGTCGCCAGCCACCGATTGGCGGACCAACTCTTCGTCGTCGACCGAGGTCATGCGCCCCTCACGAGCTCGAGGGAGCGCTCGTGGGTGAGCACCGCCTCGATCGTCGGGCACGCGAGCACGGGCTCGCCGTCGACCAACAGGACCGCGGAGCCGTCCGCGTCCACCTCGATCGTGACCGAAGGGGTGCGCTTCGGCGTGTGCGCGGTGCTCAGCTTCATGAGACCGCGAACGCGTCGCATGCTCTGTGCCGAAGAGATCACCGTTTACGCTTGGGTCGTCCCCGGGGGCGTCGGTCCACGGAAATGCGCCGCACCCGCTCGAGGCCGGCGCGATATCCCAAAAATCGCGATTCGACCCTCCTCCGCTCGCGCCGGCGAAGCGCGATACCTCGCGCAGTGCGTCGTGTGTCCGAAGGAGCCGACCTTCGCTCGCGTCCGGATTGATCGCGACGCGACCTCGTTTCTCGGCCGGCATCACACCTCCACCATGGGGGACGACCCGCGCAAGCTCGTCTTCTTCGTCGACGACGATGAAGACCTCCGATCGGTGATGCGAATCCTCCTCGACGAGGAGGGATATCGCTTCGCCGGTGCGTCCTCCCTCGAAGAGGCGCGCGCGTTCCTCGCCGAGACGATGCCCGACGTCATGGTCCTCGACATGGTGCTCGGCGCCGAGTCGGGGCGTGACCTGCTCCGCGAGTTGGCGCTCCGGAAGGACGGGCCGGTGACGGTCCTCATCAGCGGCGTCGTCGACTTGATCGAGATCGCGATGGAGTACGGCAACCTCCCGATCGTCCGAAAGCCGTTCGACGTCGACCATCTGATGGCCGCGATGGACCGTGCGATCGAGACTGGCGCTCGCCCGCGATTTCGCCGAGTCTCGGCGGCGTGATGCAAGGACTCTCGACCGCGTGGTGGGGCGCCGCGGTCCTCGAAGTCCTTCTCGCTGATCCAAGCTGATGTACTCCCCGCTTCTCTACATTCATTCGTGGCTTCGCTGGGTCTTGCTCGCGTTGCTGGTCGTCAGCGTGGTGCGCGGGCTCCGGGGGGGGGCTTTCACGGCTGCCGACGCGCGCGTTCGCACCTTCACCGTCGCCTCGGCCGACACCCAGATGCTGCTCGGCATCCTGCTCTACGTGGTCGGTCCGATGACGCCGCGGTCTGCCGCGGCCTTCGGCGCATACATGAAGATCTCAGCGCTCCGGTTCTTCACCGTGGAGCACCCGTTCGTGATGGTCGTCGCGCTCGGCGTGCTCCACGTCTTCTCGTCGCGTTCGCGCAAGGCCGACACCGACGCGCTCCGTCATCGCCGTTGGGCGATCGGCGCGGGCATCGCGCTCGCGCTGATCCTCGCGGGCATTCCGTGGCCCGGACTCCCCTACGCGCGCGCGCTCTTCCGCCTGCCCTGAGAGGTCGCTTGAAACAGGCGACAGCAGCGAAGACGGTGCTCATCGTGGATGATGAGGTCGGGATCCTCGACGCGCTCGACGCAGCGTTCAGCGACGAGGGCTACCGTACGCACACGGCTACCAACGGACAGCAGGCGCTGGATCTCCTCGCCAACGCCGAGGTCGATCTCGTGGTGCTCGACTACATGATGCCGATCCTCGACGGCAAAAAGACGCTCGACGCCATCCGCGTCGGCGCCCCACGCCTCCCGGTGATCCTTCTCAGCGCGCTCAACGAGCAGTCGCTCAGGGAGGAAGGGGTCACAGGCCACAACGCGTTTCTTCGCAAGCCGTTCGACCTGATCGAGCTGCTCGCGGTGATGGAGCGTCTGCTCCATCACCGGTCGTGAACGTCACGCGAGCGTCAGGACTCGGACGGCGCAGAGCTGCGTCGGTGACGCGAGGCGGTGCCACCCTTGCGACCGGCGTCGCGCGCCTCGTCGCTCGTCCACTTGTGCGCGGTGCCGCGCTCGTGCGGGATCTTTCCCGCGACGGTCGCTGACTCCGGAGTGAACTTGTTGGCGGTGCCGCGCTCGTGTGCCGTACGGCCCCCCTTGCTCCCGAGCGCGCGGCGCTGGTCGGGCGTCATCGCGGCGAAGCCGCGGAGGGGTTTCTCGGGGGGGGTCTCGGTCGTCGAGTCGCTCATTGTGATGTTGCCTCCGTAAGCGGAGCGGGGCCTTCGCGAAGGTCATGCCGAGCCCGGGCACCAGAAGCTGTGCGTCCGAGCGCGACGCAGCCGGTCCAACGACACTGCTCGCGCGGCGCTCACGGGAACACGCGGTCGTGCCGGGAACACCGCTCGAGTTCGGCGTGTGCACGCGCGGCAACGGTCTGCGCAGGCGCATTCCCGTTGTTGTGTAGCGCAACGCAAGGAGAACCCGCCGACTCTCACAGCCGTGGCCACACGACGCGCGGTGATCGCGGAGGATGACGGCGACCTGCGGACCGTCCTCTCCATCCTCCTCATGACCGAGGGCTGGGAGGTCGCCGACGCGGGCACGTTCGAGGAGGCGCGCGCGCTGCTCGCGGACGATCCGCCCGAGCTCCTCGTGCTCGACCTGCAGCTCGCCGATCACGTCGCCGGCGAGCTCCTCGCCGAGCTCGCCTGTCGCTCGGACGCGCCGGTGACGGTGCTCGTGTCGGGCCACGACGAGATCCAGCCGCTCGCGCATCGATACGGCGTCGCGTACGCGCGCAAGCCGGTCGACGTCGAGGTGCTGATGTCGACGATCGATCGCGCGCTCTCGCAGGAGCGTCGCCCGAGCCTTGGAGCGCTCCGCGCGACCTGGGGCTCGCTGCGGTCGTCGACGCCGTCTCTTGCCTAGGTGGCTCGCGCGAGGGCGCACATCGCGACGGTTGCGTTCGCGTAGCGCGCGTGGGGATCGGGGTCCCTCATGACGGCGACGACGGCGCGCACCGACTCGGGGGCGCCGTTGAGCAGAACGTCGAGGATCAAGCCGAGCGCGAAGACGTCGCCGCGTATCGACGAGCCGCCCTCTGGCGGCGAGTAGCGTGTGTCGCGCACGCCCGATCGGGGCGCATCGTCGCCCGGCAGCACGATGCGGTAGCTGCGCACACCGACCAGACGGACCGCATCGAGATCGAGGCGGCCGTGCACGTGGTCGTTCTCGTGGACCCGCGCGACCGCCGTGAGCAAGCGCTTGGCAACGTCGAGCCGGGCGTCGAGTGGCGCCGTCGCTGACTCGAGAAACGCGCGGAGCGTGATCTCGCGCGGCGTGCTCGCCACCCTCTTTCGCATTTCGCCCTCCGCACCCGAGCATCGTGCCGCCCTGCTTCCTTCGTCAAGTCATGGTGTCGCCACGGATGAGATGTGCGCCGCGGACCTGCACTTCGCCACGGCGCACGTGCCTTGCAGACCTCGCGGTACGTCCATGCAGCATCCCCGCCCGACTCGGTCGTTTCGTGAGCGTGCGGGGTCGGTGTTGCGCGCATTGTTCGCGCTCGCGGGCGTCGCCGCGGTGGCGCTCCTGATCCGGCAAATCGGCGCGCGGGAGCTGCTCACGCTCTTGCTCCGCGCGCTGCCCTGGCTGCCGCTGTTGCTGCTGCTCGAAGGGGGTCGCATCCTCTCGGAGGCCTACGGCACCCGTGCGATCTGCGGCGACGACCGGGCGAAGATCGATATCCCGACGTGGATTCGCATGCACCTCGTCGCCAACTCGGCGCTGTCGGTCCTGCCGGCCGGCCGCGCGATCTGCGAGGGGATCAAGATCGCGGCGATGTCTCCGGTGTACGGCGCGCCGCGCGCGGCGGGCTTCGTGGTCGGGCAGCACTCCATGACGCTGCTCGCGCTCGCGCTGATCTCCATCCCCTGTGCGTTCGCGGCCTACCTCGCGAGCGGGCTCGGGCTTCTCACGATCGCGGTGCTGGTCCACGGTGGGCTCTGCGCTGTTTTCGCCGTCGCGCTCCGGGTCGCTGCCCACAGGGCCGTCGTCCCCCGGTTCGCGGCGAAGTGGTTCGTGCACTCCGAGGACGCGCTGACCGTATTCCGCGCGACGGCGCGCTCGCTGCCGTGGATCTCGCCGGCCACGCTGCTCGGAAAGGTCGTCAACCGCGTACTGCAAGCGGTGCAGTTCACCGTCATCCTCCACGCCATCGGCGCGGGCGGCACGATCGAGCGCGGCTTCCTCGCCGACGGCGTCAACCTGGTCGGCAGCGCGCTCGGCGAGCTCCTGCCGGCGCAGATCGGCGCGATGGACGGCACCTTCGCGCTCGCCGCCAAGGCCCTCGTGATCACCATCCCGATGGCGATGGCGATAGCGAACCTCGCCCGCGTGGTCATGCTCGGCTGGTCCGCAGTCGGCGCGCTCGTGCCGATGATCGCGTCGCGGGAGGGTCGGCCTTCGCGGATCTAAAAGTTCAGCCCAACGTGCCCGTGCCCGTGCCCTTGCCCGAGGATTCCCCCACGACCCCCGGCACGAGCATCGCGGCGTAGCGGTCCGGGTTGCGGATGCCCTCCGCGCGCATCGCGCTCTCGGCGCGCTCGACGAGCGCCTCGTCCTCGAGCAAGCGGCCGAGGCGATGGCGCGCGGCCAACGCGTGAATCGGCATATCGCTCCCCTCGAGGAGATCCGCGGCGGCGCGGAGCTGGATCGCGGCGGCGTCGCGGAGGCCGCTCCGCGCGCGGGCGCCGGC
>JALHOE010000098.1 GCA_022843175.1 Deltaproteobacteria bacterium | reverse complement strand
GCGCTTCGCCTGCGCGGCCGGGTCTATCGTGACCAGATCCTCGTGGGCGTGCCGTGCGCGTCGCTCGGTCCGACCGCCGAGCACGTCGCGTGGCAAACTGCGCACGAGGCGACGGTGGCCACGCTCCATCGCGCCATGCCGCGCGCGGGGTTCCACGAGCTCGAGCACGCGGCGCTGGTGGCGCTGTCCGAGCACGCACGGCGCACGGGCCGGGGGGAAGAGCACGCGCGCTGGCTCGCGCACTTCGCCCGGGTGCCGGACCTCGGCGTGCTCTCGCCGGAGTGGCGCGAGGCCGTGAATCAGTCGCTGAGCGCGCGCTGAAACGCCGGGCGGTCCTCGAGGCGGCGGAGGTACGGCTCGAGCTCCGCGGCGCTGCGCAAGAGGCCGGTGACCCTGGACCACGCGAGCACCGAGCCCACGAGCACGTCGGCGGTGCTGAACGCCTCGCCGAGGAGGAACGGGCCGGTGCGCAGCGGAATGCGGAGCGCCGCGACGGTGCGGGCGAAGCGCTCGTGCTCGTCGTCTGTCGCGGTCTCGTGGCGGCGCTCCGCGGGGAGGCGGAACGACCGATGGAACGTCGGCGCCACGATCGGATCGAGCGTGGCGACCGCGAACACCGTCCACTGGTAGTAGGCGGCGCGGAGCGGGCTCGAGAGCGCCGGCGCGAGGTTCTTGTCGGCGAAGCGGTCTGCGAGCTCCAGGCAGATCGCGGCCGACTCGATGATCGTGGTGCCGTCCTCGACCAGCGCCGGAACCGCGCCGAGCGGGTGGATGCGCCGATACTCGGCGGTGCGCTGCTCGCCCTGCGCCATGTTGACCGTGCGGAGCTCGTAGGGGACGGCGAGCTCCTCGAGCATCCACCGTGCGCGGAACGCGCGAGTGCGCGGCGCGTAGTACAGAACCAACGACATCTGACGAAGTCTTTACTCCGCCGCGCCGGCGCTCACAACCGCGGGGGACCGATCGCGCACGTAGAGGACGCGCTCGAGCGCGTGCGTGTGCACGTCCGTGGCGCTCTTGTCGATACGGGTCAAGACCTGTCCCGTGGGCCCGACGACGGGCGCGACGAGACTGCCGCCGACGGCGAGCGCGTCGATCCACGCGGGAGGGATCGCCTCGACCGCGAACGCCACGCTCACCTTCTTCGCGCCGCGCCAGCCGAGCGCGTGCGCGTCGCCGTGGATCGCGCGGGCGTTGGGCCAGGGCTCGAGGAGCTCGCCGGCCAGCGTGGCGAGCGCTTCGTCGATCTCGAACGTGCGGACGCTGCCGTGCGGGCCCACGATCTCGGCCGCGACGGCCGCGCCGTAGCCGCTGCCACCGCCGAGCTCGACGAGGTCGTCGCCCGGCGCGAGCTCGAGCGCGGTGAAGCTGGTCAGATAGGCGTGGAGCGCGGAGATGGTGGCGCCGTCGCCGAGGGGCAGCGCGCGGTCGTCGGCCGAGTAGGCGATGTCCTCTTCGCGGACGAAGCGCTCGCGCGGCACCTTCACGATCGCGTCGCGGAGGGGAGACGAGGGCGCGCTCTGCTCGCGGGCTGCGCGCGCGGCGGCGGCGAGGTCGTGGTCGACGAGCAACGCGCGGCGCTGCGCCGCGGGCTCGAGGCCGCCGAGCAGGCCCTTCCACAGGTGGTGCAGCCCGAGCGTGCGGAGCTGGCGGCGCGGCTTGATGAGGTCGAGCTGCTCGTCGATCGAGCGCATGAAATAGCCTCGCGCGGGGCCCTGATACGCGTAGCGCTCCTTGATGCCGCGGAGGATCGGCGGGAACAGCTCGTGGCGGAGGCGATGCGCGGTGAGGAAGTCGAGGCTGCCCGACGGGTCGACCCACTCGCTGAGGAAGTCCTGGTCGCCGTCCTGCCACCAGTCGAGGCGATGCACCTTCATGCCGGTGTCGCGCTCCCACACGTCGCGCTCCTCGTCGATGGGCGAGCCGGGGTAGAGGCGGAAGGGGTCGACCGAGAGAAAGCCCATCGTGCCGCGCGGATCGTCGAGGAAGAGCTTGGAGAGGTAGCGCGCGCTCGTGCGGATGGACTGCTCCGTTTCGCCGGGGTGGCCGACGATCACGTTGGCGCCGAACGGCACGTGCTCGTCGTGGCACCACTCGGCGACGCGCATCATCTGGTCGAGGTAGTCGTGGAGGCGGCCGGCCTTGCGGATGCGCTTGAGGTGCTCGGGATCGCCGGACTCGAGCCCGAAGCCGGGGCCGACGTTGGCGCGCTTCATCAGCGCGAGGTCTTCGCGCTCGAGCAGATCGAGGCGGATGAGGAGCCAGATCTTCCGGGCGCGGATCGGCCGGCGCGCGAGGCCCTCGAGGAACTCGCGGCGCCAGCTCCGCTTCATGCCGAACAGCGCGTCGGCGACGAACAGCGTCCAGCGCGACAGATCGAGGAACTGGTCGAGCCGGTGCAGCTCCTCGACGGCACGCGCGGGCTCGAGCGACCGCCACGACACGTCGCGCTTCGCGCGCTCCATGCAGAACGCGCAGTCGTAGGGGCAGCCGCGCGAGAGGTAGATCTCGGCCTGCGAGGCCACGCGCCGCGCGACCGGTCGATAGCGCTCGAGCAGCTCCCAGGGCGTGGGATCGAGCTCGTTGGGATCGGCGACGGACTCCGCGGGCAGCTCGCGCATCAGGGGCTTCTTGCCCGTCTGCAGCGCGTGGACGAGGCGGACCATGCCGTGCTCGCCGTCGCCGGGGACGACGTAGTCGTAGGCCGCGAGCTCTCCGGGGCGGGCGCTCGCGTGATAGCCGCCGGTGGCGAGCCACGCGCGCGGGAGCAGCTCGCGCAGGCGCTCGGCGATCGCGCAGACCTTGAGGTAGTCGTACGACGAGTAGCAGCTGACGCCGACGAGATCGTAGTTGCCGCCGCCGCGCGCGACGATCTTCGCGAGGTCCACCGGGCCGAGCGCGCGCTCGAGATCGAGGTCCACCACGTCGACCTCTGCGCCCGCGCGCCGGCACGCCGCTGCGATCGAGAGGATCTGCGGGATGCCGAAGTTGCCGCCGCCCGCGAACACTCCGCCGGGCCAGATCAGCAGCACCCGCGGGACGTCGCGTTTCATCCGGCGTCCGGGGGCGGCATCTTGAGGCAGGGGGCGGGGCCCGCGTCGACGTCGGTGTCGGCGACGCCGGTGTCCTCCGGCGCGGGATCGAGACACGGCATCGGCGCGGTATCGGTGGAGGTGTCGAACCTCTCGCCCGAGTCTGCGCTGACGCCGAGGCAGGGCTCGGCGCCGGTGTCCTTGACGCTCGTGTCGCCGGCGACGCCGGTGTCGACCTTGGTGGTCGGCTCCTCGTCGACGCTCGCGCACGCGCCGACGCCGGTCGCGGCGAGGGCGGCGGCGACGAACTTCGCGCGACGGGCGAGGATGCGCTTTTTGGTGTCGGTCATCCCGTGTCCTCCGGCGGACTCAAGCAGGGCATCGGTCCGGTATCGAGGGTGGAGTCGGTGGTGCCGCTGTCGAGCGGGCCGGTGTCGAGCTCCGGCGAGAGGCAGGCGGTCGGCCCGGTGTCGGTGCCCGTGTCGGTGGTCGAGCCGTCGGGCTTGCTCGTGTCGGTGCCGCCGTCGAACGCGGGCTCGAGGCAGACCGACGCCGTGGAGCTGCAGCCGATCGCGCCCGCGCCGGCGAGGGCGGCGGCGACGAACTTCGCGCGGCGGGCGAGGATGCGATCGCGCGGGCTCATCCCGAGTCTCCCGGCGGGGGCGCGAGGCAGGGCATCGGGCCGGTGTCGATCGCGGTCTCGGTGGTGGAGTCGACGGGGCCGGTGTCGTCAGTGTCGGGCGTGCCGCTGTCGAACGGCGCGGTGAGGCACGGCTCGGAGCCGGTATCGAAGGTTGTTCCGGTGTCGAAGGTGGCGTCGGCCGAGAGGCAGGCCTGCGCGCCGGTGTCGACGACCTCGGGCTGCGGACCCGGGTCGCTGCTCGAGCAGCCGGCGAGGCTGGTCATCGCCGCGGCGATGAACCCGGCGCGGCGAGCGAGGATCTTGTCACGCGATGACATCGAGGCGTCTCCGGTTGTTGCGAGCTTCCGCGAGCCGAGCCGCGAGCTCGTCGTCGATGTGCTGCATGAGGAAGGGATCGGGCGTCTTGCGCGCGTGGCCGAGCACCCACTCGGCCGCCGCGCCGCAGCCGCCGCCGCACGACTTCTCGTGGAGGCAGCCGTGGCAGAACTCCGGCGTCTGCTTGCGGTATTGGGTGATCTCCGGCGCATCGAGGAGCGCGCCCACGTCGACCGCGGGATCGAGGATGTCGGGCACGCCGCCGATCGCGGTGCGGTGGAGCGTGCAGTTCTTGAGCTTGCCGTCGGGACCGAGCGCGAGCTCCTGCATCGAGGTGCCGATGGGGCAGGTGCCGAAGCGGATCGGCGCGAACAGCTCCGTTTCGACCGCACAGGGCGGCACCGGCATGGTGCACGACATGGACATGCCGGCCTTGGCGAAGGGGAGGGCCTGGGTGAACGCCTCGATCAAGTCTTCGCGGTCGGGCAGCAGCTCGGCGACGGACTTGGTGGCGTAGCCGGCGGGCGAGAAGCGCGAGAGCGCGATCTGCTTGACCCCGAGCTCCTTGAACATCGCCAGGATCGCGCCGACGTGCTTGGCGTTCTTGCGCGTGACGACGATGCACCCGACGACGGGCACGCCGTGGCGGCGGAGCGCGCGGATGCCCTCGAGCGTCTTCTCGAAATGGCCGTCGCCGCCCACGTGCTCGGCGTGCAGCTCGGGCGTCGGCGCGTTGAGCGTGCACTGGACGTAGCGGATCTTGTAGGGCGCGAGCCGGCTCGCGACGTCGTCGTCGATGAGGCCGCCGTTGCTGATGATCTGCACCGGGACCGCGGCTTCGGTGAGGCGGTCGATCAGCTTGAAGATGTCTTTGTGCGCGAAGGGCTCGCCGCCGGTGAGCGTGACGTGGTCGATCTCGAAGGCCTCGAGTAGGCGCTCGACGCGCGCGAACATCTTGCGGGACTCGCCGCCGAAGGCGTCGTTCTCCTCGCGCCACTCGTTGTAGCAGTAGGCGCACTTCTGGTTGCAGTACGCGGTGAGCTCGAGCGCAACGCTGTAGACCTTGCGCCGGGGCATTTGAGGAGGATCGCACAGCATGGCGTGGGTGTCGCGTGGTGGCCCGGGGCGGCACGCGGATCGGGGGGTTGGAGGGGGGGCGTGGGGTTAGAGCAAGGTGGGTGCCGGGTTCGGCTTCGGGTTCGGCTTCGGCTTCGGCTTCGGCTTCGGTGTCGGTGTCGGCATCGGCTTCGGTGTCGGTGTCGGCATCGGCATCGGCATCGGCATCGGGCTCGGCTTCGGCTTCGGCTTCGGGTTCGGCTTCGGCTTCGGGTTCGGGTTCAGCTTCGGGTTCGGGCTTCGGGTTCGGGCTTCGGGTTCGGGCTTCGGGTTCGGGCGCGCAGCCGCGTGCCACCTGCGGTGGCACTTGCGGCTGCAGGGCTTCCTTGCGGGGGCGGAGTGAAACGCCACCTCGGGGGATCGGTTCGTCATGGGTGAACTCCTTCCGCGGGGCGAAAGGAGTTCACCCATGACTCACAATCCTCGTTCGGCTTCGGGTTTGGTGGCGGGTTCGGTGGCGGGTTTGGTGGCGGGTTCGGTGTCGGGTTCGGGTCCGGCATCTGGCTCGGCATCGGGCTCGGGCTCGGGCTCGGGCTCGGGTTCGGCTTCGAGTTCGGTGTCGGCTTCGAGTTCGGTGTCGGGTTCGGGGGCGGCTTCGGCCTGGAAGGTTTCCCTCCCGCATCATTCCCTCGAGGTGTACCGGCTCGCGCTCGACTTCGTTCGCCTCACCCACACGATCCGCATCGGCGGCGCCAAGCAGCGCGAGCAGGCGCGCGAGGCCGCCGCGTCCTGCGCGCGCAACATCGCCGAGGCCGCAGGGCGGTCGAGCACCGCCGACAAATCGCGCATCTACTCCATCGCACGCGGCGAGTGCTGCGAGGCGGTCTCGTCGGTCGAGATCGCCGAGGCCGCGGGGCAGTGCACGCTCCGCGATCTCGCGGCGGTGCAGCAGCTCGGGGGGCGCATCTCGGCGATGCTCTCCCGGCTCGTGAAGTGAACGTCGCTCGCGAGGCGCGCCAGCTTCAGCGCGCCCCGCGAGCCGCTCTGGGGGCAGCCGCTTTCGGGCCTCGGCATCGCTGTCGGCTTCGGCTCGGCATCGTTGTTGGCGCCGGCTCGCTAAAATCGCCAGCGCGTCACGATCCGAACCGGCACCGCCAACACGGTGCCCTGAGTCTCACTTGGCGGGTAGGTGATCGCGTAGACCTCGGAGACCCAAGAAACCTCTAGCCCGAGGTCCAGCGAGTGCGTTACTGCCCAGAGAGCCCGGAGCCGCGCTTCGATGTGGTTGCCCAGCTCGACGCTGTCACTTGCCGGACGAAACCACGCTGGACCTGCCCCAATCCCGATGCATAGCTCCGCCGAGTCCGCAATCGGCAGCAGGGCGTCGAGTTGCACGACCGGGCTCAGGGAGGTGGTTTGGAAGTGCATCGCTACACCGGCACTGAACCACCGCAGAGGGCGTAGGGCGTAGTTCGCCGAGAGCGCGAGGAAGGTCCGGCGATCGCTCAGATGCGCCTCCGCGAACACCGGTGCAAACCCACCTGAAACCCCGACAGTGTGGACGCCACGCGCAATCCCAGACGGCGCATCGTCCGCTGCTCTACCCGCAGCGGGGGACCACCCGAGCAATCCCATGCACGCGATGCCCCACAGCCGGAAGGTGAACCCCTTCACTTCACGCCACCGATGCGTTCGTGGATGGATCGCCGCCCTCAACGCTGTCTGCGAGAGGACGACCCTTGGCGCCGTCAGACGGACGAACAGTCCACCATGCCGACGGTCGTCTCGGGCGCACCGTACGCTCCGAGACTCGCGGCGGCTTTCCCCAGCGCGCTGCTCGGATCGACTCTGCCGCTGGCGTCCAAGAGCATCGTGGCTGCATCGTCGGCATCCGCTCAATACCATCCCTCGAACGTCACCGCGCTGCTCACCCACGAGCGGCGTAGGATCGCGGCCGTATGCTACGGTAGGCTGCATAGATCGGCAGATCTGTCCAACGAACCGGCGCAATTCCAAGCGCGGGGTACGATGGCCGGATGCGGTCTCGTTGTGGTCTCGCCCTGTCCGCCGCGATTCTCGCCGCCGGTTGTGGGGCCGCGACGGGCCTGCTTGTCCCGGAAGTTGATTCTGCGGCCCCTGACAGCGCGATGTCACATGGACTGGACGCATCACCGACGCCGGATGTGTCGCCGACCGAACCGGGCCCGGCGGACAGCAACACGAAGCCCCTGCGCTGTCCTGACGAGACCACCTTTCCGCGGTTCGACCGAAACTGCCCCGAGCGCGGAGGCTGCCTCTTCGGCTTTCATCAGGTCGACTGCTGTGGATCCCAGATCGTGATGGGCCTGCATCGCGATGAGGTCGATCGGTTTGAAGAGGTAGAAGCCCGCTGGCGAGCGACATGCCCGCGCTGCGATTGTCTACCAAAGCCGACGCGTGGAGACGATGGCTCTTCTGGTGCGTTCTTTGGTATCAAGTGCACTGCGGGCACGTGCGAGACATACATGACCGATTGACCGCGTTTGGTCATCGGCGGGCGCGGTTGGTGAACGTGCGAAACCGCGCAATACACTCGGGCGCGGCTGTGGGCATCTCGCGGCCGACGGACGATTCGCTCGAGGTGTGGCGGCTCGACTTCGGCCAAGCCGAGAGCGAGGCCGGAGCGGAAGCCGACTCCGACGCCGACTCTCACGACCGAAGCCGACCCCCACGCCGACGCCGGCTCCGAAGCCGAAGCCGATGCCGATGCCGAACCCGATGCGCTCGCCTACTTAGAAACGAAGTCGTCCGAGCAATCGAAAGGGGACGGCGCCGATGATGGTCTCCGTATCGAGTGGTCTCGGGGCATACGCTTCGAAGAAGGGGGCCACTTCGAAGCCGAGATCCAGGCGAGCGAGAAGAGGAAAGAAGACTTTGACGCGCGCCTCGGCGTAGCGGCCTGAACCCATGACAACGGACGGGTTGGTGGTGAGCCACGCAATCCCTAGACCCAAGCCAGCGGAAACTTCGAGCGTCGGGCGATTCGTGAGGATGACGTCAACTGTGACGCCCGTGGCGAATGATGCGTCCTGTTGCCGGCCAGTGACGCCGAAAGCCAGCCATGTAATCGGGCGAATGGCATACCAGATTGACGCGCTGACGTAGTTGGGTCCGATCGGAGTATCCCCGGCCCAACCGCGGATCCCCTCGCCGCGCGTATAGATCGGGGTGTACCCGAGTCCGAAACCGAGTTGATGATGACCCGACCGAACGTCTCTGAGATCGGACGACTCAGCGGCGGCAGCGTCCGACATGACCCCCAAACCAGCCACGACAACTGCCGTGAGAACCGGCGTGCTGTATCGCCAACTCTTCACTTCCCACCACCCATCCGGTCGTAAAGTTCGAGGATCGCCGCCCTCAGCGTCGCCAACTCTCTCGCGAGGTCGACCGTTCGCTCGCCTCGCAGCGCGTCGAAGACCGACATCTTCGACGACACGACCTTGGTGCCTCCCCCGGTGAACTCGACCGACGAGCCTCCGATCGTCGCGACGGTCGTCGTACCGGGGGCACCGTAGGCTCCAAGGCTTGCGGCGGCCCTGCCCAAGTCGCTGCTGGGATCGAGCTTGCCCGATGCGTCCAGGAGCGCCCTGGCGTCCTCCTCGTGCCTCCTGTCGTCGTTCCTGTAGAAGTCCGGGACGGTGATCCAGACGCGATCCCGCAGTTGGAGGTCACCTCGCCAGTTCACCCGGCCGCCGACGGGGGCTCGGGCTCGAACGTCCGCGCAGACCAACGTGATGGACTCGTCGTCTCCCAACTCGATGTCGCTGCGCATGGACTACTCTCCAGGGTTCGATCCTCGACAGGTATCTCAACGGCCTCGGTGGGCGAGTTTTACTCCGTTGGCGGATACAACGGCTTTCGTCAGGCGCTAATCGTCGCCGTCGTCGCCCTGATAGAGCGGCTTCCCGTCGGCTCTGCATCCGGCGTATAGCTTCTGGGCTGGGGTACACGCGCTCGAAATCTGCTTGGTGAGACGTTCAATCCGCGTTTTGACGTCGAGGTGCTCCACCGGATTGGTGCGGAGGTAGTGGCGGTAGAGCTTGCGGGCGGCGCGCCACCGACCGGCGTTGTCATGAGAAGACGCCAACATGAACAACGCGTTCGGATCGCCCGTTAACTCGTAGGAGATCTTGAAGTGTTCCATCGCGCACTCGTAGTCGCCTGCACGAAAACACTCACCGCCCTTTAGGTAGTGGTCGCGTGCGCGCGAGGTCGACGACGCGGGAAGTGGGGCCACCTGGGCGCGCACGGTAGGCGGAGGGGTGTCTCGGCGACACGCCACCGACGCCACCGCGACGACGGCCAGTGTGACGACGGGTACGGCGAGTCGACGGCGGCGTCTCCTCATCCGTTGAATGTATCAGGGTCGTCCGAGGTTGCCCGCCATCTCAGGTCTGCGGTCGCACCGACGCGGCCACCAGACAGCGACATCTCGTCGAGTGGATCGACCACACCACCACCGCGTTGAAGCTCCCAATCAACGTCGGCCGTCGAGACGCCGGAACGTTGTCGGACGATCGATCCAGACACTTACGGCGAGGTGTCGGCCGACGCGACATCCAGTGTCGCACGCGGCGTGTGTGGGTGAATAGCGACGGCCTGAATGGGGCTCTCGTACGACTCGCTCGAGGTGTATGGCGGCTCGACTTCGGCGAAGCCGAGAGCGAGGCCGGAGCGGATGCCGAAGCCGACCCCGAACCGAACCCGAACCCGAACCCGAGCCCGATGCCGCTGCCGATGCCGATGCCGATGCCGATGCCGATGCCGGACCCGATGCCGATGCCGATGCCGATGCCGGATGCCGGATGCCGGATGCCGATGCCGCCTGGACGTGGAAGGCGCTCGCTTACGCGCGCGCCCGTGAGTGGAAGGCGCTCGCTTACGCGCGCGCCTGTAAGTGGAAGGCGCTCGCTTACGCGCGCGCCTGTGAGTGGAAGGCGCTCGCTTACGCGCGCGCCTGTACGCGCGCGCCTGGCCGGGGAAGGTGCTCGCTCACGCGCGCGTGAGTTCGCGCGCTCCGTCAGCTGTGACTCTGCACCCAGGCCTTCATTCGCCCCGCCGGCATCACTCCGCTCTGCCGCGCGACCTCTTTCCCGTCCTTGAAGATCATGAACGTAGGAATGCTCCGGATCCCGAACTTCCCGGCGACCCGCTGCGCCTCGTCGGTGTTCACCTTCAAGGTGATGATCTCGCCGGCCAGCTCCTCGGCGAGCTCTTCGACAATCGGCGCAGCCTGATGGCAGGGCCCACACCATGGCGCCCAGAAGTCGACCAGCACCGCCACCGGCGCGTCGCGCACCGTGGCCTCGAAGCCGTCGTCGTCGACCTCTTGCGGGTGCCCGCTGATATCGACCTTGTTCTTGCACTTACCGCACTTGGGTCGTTGCCCCTTTCGCTCGGGGGGGACCCGATTGAGCGTGCCGCAGGTGTCGCAGCGATAGATGATCATCGGCGTACTCCGAGTAGGAGCCCATCGGGCGTGGGAATGTTCACGGTGTCAAAGGCCTCGCGCGCCTCCTCGTGGAAGCGGCGCATCGCGGCGGCCTCGTTCGAGTCGCCGAGCAGCTTGCCGAAGTAGAACGAGTTGTCGCCGAGGAGCAGCCCGCCCTGGCGCACGTTCTTGGCGGCCCAGCGGCCGTAGTGGTCGTAGTTGCCCTTGTCGGCGTCGATGAACACCGCGTCGACCGGCCCCGCGATGCGCGGCAGCACCTCGAGCGCCCGGCCCTCCTCGACGCGGATCACCTTCGCCATCCCCGCCTTCTCGATGTTGTCGCGCGCCAGCGCGGCGTGCTTCGCGTCGAACTCGATGGTGATCAGCGTGCCGTCGGCCGGCAGCGCGCGCGCCATGCGGATCGCGGAGTATCCGGCGAGCGTGCCGATCTCGACGACCGTGCGCGCGCCGACGAGCTTCAGCAGCATCGTCAGCAGCTTGCCCTCCGACGCGCCGACCATGATCGCCGGGATGCCCGTGGCCGCGGGCGTGTCGAACGCCGCCGCGAGCCCGCTGTCGTGGGGAGCGTGGGTCTGATTCGTCCAGTCGAGGACCTCGCGGCTCATGTACGAGCTGCCCGCGCGCGACGAGTTGTCGGCCATCGCGACATGGTAGCGCGGGCGGGGGTATCCTCGCTCGAGCATGTCGACCTGCCCGCGCTGCGCGCAGCCGCTGACCAGCCACCGAACCGCCACCGCGAACCTCGCGGGTTGCCTCGCCTGCGGCGGGATCTTCCTCGACCGCGAGAGCCGCCATCGCGTGGTCGCGGCCAAGTGCACCGAGACGGCGGCCGCGAGCGATCTCGCGGCGGCGCACGCCCGCCACGCGCCCGACGTGCGCGCGCGCTGCGCGTGTCCCATCTGCCTGAAGCCCATGCACACCGTGAACGTCGCCGGCGGCGTCGAGCTCGACGTGTGCGACGAGCACGGCGCGTGGTTCGATCGGCACGAGCTCCGCCGCTTCATCGACGCGCTCTCCGCGCAGCGTCCCGGGAAGGCGGGCGGGAAGACGAACAAGAGGCGCGCGGCCGTCGCCGTCGCCGCCACCGCCGCCGTCGCCACGACCGCGGTCGTCGTGGCCAGCGACGACGACGGCGACAAGGTCGAGACCGCGCTCGAGGTCGCCGACGTCGGCTTCTCCGTGTTCGAGGTCTTCGGCGAGCTCCTCGGTGCGTTGGCCGATTGATGTCCGAGCTCCTTCGCCTCGACGCCCTCGAGCTCGCGCGCCGCGTACGCGAAAAAGAGATCACCGCGCTCGAAGCGGTCGACGCGCACATCGCGCGCATCGAGCAGGTCAACCCGAAGCTCAACGCCGTGGTGTGGACGTGCTTCGAGCGCGCGCGCAGAGAGGCCCGCGCCGTCGACATCACCCTGCCGCTCGCCGGCGTGCCGTTCACCGTCAAGGAGATGATCGCGCTCGAGGGCTGCCGTCACGCCGCCGGCTCGTGGCACCGGCGCGACCGCCTCGCCGTGCGCGACGCGACGGTGGTGGCCCGGCTGCGCGCCGCGGGCGCGATCGCGCTCGGCGTCACCAACCAGCCCGAGATGGGCCTGTGGGTCGAGAGCGACAACGTCCTCTACGGTCGCGCGAAGAACCCGTGGGACTCGTCGCGCTCGCCGGGTGGCTCGAGCGGCGGTGAGGGCGCGATCATCGGCGCGGGCGGCTCTCCCTTCGGCGTCGCGAGCGACGCGGGCGGCTCGATCCGCCTCCCGTCCTTCTACTGCGGCATCGCGGGTCACAAGCCGAGCGGCGGCGTCGTGCCGCTCACCGGTCACTTCCCGTTCATCCCCGACGAGGAGCACCCGCTCCACGCCCCGCCGCCGCGCCAGGTCGTCGTCGGGCCGATGGCGCGGAGCGCGCGCGATCTCCTGCCGCTCCTCCGGATCATGGCCGGCCCCGACGGCGTCGACCCCTACGTCACCTCGCGCGCCGAGCTCGGCGAGGCGTCGATCAAGAAGGTGCTCGTGCTCGCCGACCCGCGCTTTCGGCTCGCGACCCGCACCGATCCCGAGATCCGCCACGCCGTGCACGCCGCGGCCCACGTGCTCCGCGAGCGCGGCGCCTCCATCGAGGAGTGGTCGCACCCGCTCCTGTTCGACAGCATGGCGATCTGGCGCGCCTTCTTCACCGAGGGCCGCGACGGCCTGCAGGCGTCGGACATCTTCGCCTACGGCGACCAGTTCAACATGCCGCGCGAGCTGCTCCGCTGGGTCGTCGGTCGCCCGCGGCATTCGTTCAGCTCGATGATGGTGGTGATGGGCGAGCGACTCGCCCCGAAGCAGCGCGGCACCGGCAACACGCTGCGCACCCGCGCGTTCGAGCTGCGCGCGTCCCTCGAGGAGGCGCTCGGCCCGAACGGCGTGCTCATCCTCCCGGTGCACCCCCGCCCGGCGCCCAAGCACGGAGAGCCGATGCTCCGCCCCTTCGACTGGATCGCGACCGGCCTGTTCAATGCCCTCGAGAACCCGGCCACCGCGGTGCGCACCGGCTTCAACGCGCAAGGCCTCCCCCTCGGCGTGCAGGTCGTCGCGCGGCGGGGGCTCGATCACGTCTCGATCGCGGCAGCGGTCGCGATCGAAGAAGCGTTCGGCGGGTTCGTGCTGCCCAGCTAGCCGCGCAGCGCTTCGATCACCCGCAGCGCGTTGCCGCCGAGCGCCTTCTTCACCGACTCGGGCTTCCACCCACGCTGCAGCATCAAATCTGCGAGCTTGGGGAGCTCGAGGCAGGTGGGCATGTCGCGCGGCGTGGAGATCGCGCCGTCCCAGTCGCTGCCGAGCGACACGAAGTCGTCGCCCGCGATCTTGATGATGTGCTCCATGTGGCGAACGATCGCCTCCATCGAGCCGCCGAAGTTGTGCCCGTCGAGGAACTGGCCGTGGAAGATGACGCCGATCGTGCCGCCGAGGTCGGCGATGGCGCGGATCTGGTCGTCGTCGAGGTTGCGCCAGTGGGGGAAGACGCCGCTCACGCCGGTGTGGGTCGCGAGCACGGGCTGCGACTTGTCGTGGACCTCGAGCGCGTCGAAGAAGCCCTCGCGCGAGATGTGCGCGAGGTCGATGAAGACCTTCTTCTCGTTGAGGCGCTTGACGTAGTCCTTGCCGAACTGCGACAGCCCGCGGTGCTTACCCCGCGCGAGCGGCGAGCTCGTGACGCCGATCTTCGACGACGACAGGTGCACCAACGTGATCCGCAGGATCATGTCGTCGGGGATGAGGTCGAGCGAGTCGAGGTCCTTGTCGAGCGCGTTGCCGCCCTGGATGCCGATGAAGGCGCCGTGCTTGCCGGCCGCGCGCGCCGCGCGGTATTCGCGGGCATTGCGCACCACGGCGAAGTCGTCGGGCACCCGGGCGAAGATGGAGCGCAGCTCGCGCAGGTTCTCCACGAAGACGCTCGCCCGCTCGCTCGCCACCTTGGCCGGGTTGGTGGTGATGACCCAACACGCGCCGGTGATGCCGCCCTCGCGAATCCGTGGAAAGTCCACCTGGGAGTAGAACCGGGCGTTGAGCAGGCCCGGCCCGTGACGTTCGGTCAGGTCGTAGCCGAAGATGCGATGCCAGATGAATGAATCGATGTGGAAGTCGAAGACATCGGAGTCGAGGAAGAGGTCGACGGCCTCGCGCGATACGCCGAGCTCTCGAGCACGGGTCGCCGGGTCCTTGAGGTGAACGTCTAGAGCGTGCATGGCCAAGCAGCGAGAGAGCATACGCCGAGTCCTCGGTCACGCGCGGCGAACCTTGGGGCTCGTCGCCGCGGTGGATCGGCCGCTGCTTTTGTTGCTCCTCGTCACCCAGATCCTCGACGCGGTGTCGCTCGTGGCCATGGCCTGGGTGGGCAAGCAGATCATCGACGCGATCGTCGTCGCCCTGAGAGACCCGGCCCACCCCTACCGCGCCGCCCTGTTCTGGGTCGCGATCGAGCTCGCGATCGTGCTCGGCCGGTCGCTCGTCGCGCAGCTGCAGAGCTACACCCAGGTCGTCCTCCGCTCGAAGCTCGGCCTCTACGTCAACATGCTCGTGCTCGAGAAGGCCGCGCGCGTGTCCTACGGCCGCTTCGAGGATCCCGAGTTCATGAACTCGATGACCCAGGCGCGCCGCGAGGCGAGCAGCCGCCCGCTCGACCTGGTGAACCAGGCGCTCGCGCTGCTCCGCCACACCATCACCCTGATCGGGTTCGCCGGCCTCGTGCTCTCGCTCGGCGTGTGGGCGGTGCTGGTGATCGTGGCCACCGCGGTGCCGCCCTTCGTCGCCGAGGCGCGCCACGGTCGCAAGACGTTCGCGATGCAGAAGGCGCGCACCATGCGCAACCGCCGGCTGTTCTACCTCGAGGCGGTGCTCACCACCGAGCAGACGGTGAAGGAGGTGAAGCTGTTCGGGCTCGCCCGCTTCATGCGCGACCGCTACCGCGAGATCCACCTCGGCTTCCACGACGAGCAGGTCGGCCTCGCGCGCGAGCACGCCGTGTGGTCGTTCGCCCTCGGCCTGCTCGCCTCCGCGGCGCTCTACGGCGCGTACGCGATGATCGCGGTGCGCACCATCGCCGGCGCGATCACCCTCGGCAGCATGGCGCTCTATCTCACCGTGCTGCGCGACGGCCAGCGCACCCTGCAGAGCGCGCTCCAGGCCGTCGCCCGCGCCTACGAGGACGACCTCTTCATGACCAACCTCTTCGACTTCCTCGAGGTCGAAGAAGACGAGCCAGAGGCCGACGCGCCCTTCGTCGACGCGCTCGAGACGTCCACGCCGCCGCGCATCGAGCTCCGCGCGGTGGGCTTCCGCTACCCGGGCGCCGCGCGCGAGGCGCTGCGAGACGTCAACCTCACCATCGAGCCGGGCGAGACGATCGCGCTCGTCGGTCGCAACGGCGCCGGCAAGACCACGCTCATCAAGCTGCTGGTCGGCCTCTATCGGCCGACCACGGGCGCGATCTTCATCGACGGCGTCGACGTGACCACCATCCCGGTCGACGAGCTCCGCCGCCGCATCGGCGTCATCTTCCAGGACTTCGCCCACTTCCAGCTCACGGCGCGCGAGAACGTCGGCGTGGGCTGGCTCCCCGCGCGCGACGACGACGCGGCGATCGGCCGCGCCATCGACGAGGGCGGCGCGCGAGAGATCGTGCAACGCCTGCCGCAGGGGCTCGAGACGCCGCTCGGCCGCGCGTTCGGCGGCGACGATCTCTCGGGCGGGCAATGGCAGCGCATCGCGCTCGCCCGCGCCTTCATGCGCAAGAGCCGCATCCTCATCCTCGACGAGCCCACCGCGGCGATGGACGCCGAGGCCGAGCACGAAATCTTCCAGCGGTTCCGCGATCTCAAGGAGAACCGCACCGCGTTCATCATCACCCACCGGTTCTCCACGGTGCGCATGGCCGACCGGATCGTCGTCTTCGAGGACGGCGCGATCGTCGAGTCCGGCACCCACACCGAGCTGATGGCGCTCGACGGCCGCTACGCGAACATGTTTCGCATCCAGGCGGCGGGCTATGTGGATTAGGCTCCCTCGAGAGGGATGAACACCACGCTCTTCTTCATCGGCGTCGCCAAGCTCGCCTTCGGCGTGCTCATCGCCGCGTTCGGCGTCTACTTCGGGCTCCGCGTCGTGCACCGGTTGTTGAAGATCGAGGGCGCGGACCGCGCGCTCGCCGAGGGCAACGTCGCGGTGGGGGCGATGCAGGCGAGCTGTCTCATCGCGCTCGGCCTCCTCGTGCAGCCCGCCGTGCAGGCGAGCTTCGACGCGGTCGACCTCCTCTACCGCGGCCAATCGCTCTCCCCCGCGATGCTCGGGCGGTTCGCGATGTACGCGCTCCTCCACGTGGGCACCTCGCTCGTCGTCGGCGCCGCCGTCATCGCGATCGGCATCGGGATCTTCGTGCGGCTCACCCACGAGGTCGACGAGCTCGCCGAGATCCGCAAGGGCAACGTCGCGCCGGCGCTCGCGCTCGCCGCCGTGCTCATCGTGATGTCGCTGCTCGCCGCCCCCGGTCTCCGCTCGATGCTGGACGGCCTGCTGCCGCTCCCGGAGCTGCCCCGCAATGTCATCCAGATGCCGACCTGATCTCGTCCTCGCGCTCTGTGCGCTGTTCGGGCCGCTCCTCGCGTGCGGTGTCGAGCTCAAGCCGCAGAAGGAGCAGGAGCCGCCGCCCGTCGAGATCGACGAGGACGAGGACGGCAAGATCAAGAAGACCCCGGTGCCCGCCCCGAAGAAGGGCGTCGTCGACCTCGGCACCGCCGAGTTCCCGGCGAAGTCGAAGGCCAAGTCGACCATCGCCTACACCTTCAGCGTCCCCCCGAGCCACCGCCTCGGCTACAAGCTGGGCGACGCCGAGAAGAAGGCCATCGAGACGTTCTACGCGTCGTACGCGAGGTCGGTGCAATACAAACGCATCGGCCCCAAGACGTTCCAGTGGTCGCCGCCGCCCAACTGCCCGGCCGACATGTCGTGCGTCTACAAGAAGCTCGTCGAGCGCACCCACGACGACGTGTTCGTCCTCGCGCAGCGGCTGAAGAAGCGCGCCGACGACGCGAAGCTCAACTCGAGTCAGCTCGCGCAGATCGCGCTGGCCTACGTGCAGGCCATCCCCTACCAGATCCCCGACGAACCCTTCGGCCTGCTCCCGCCGCCGCTCGTCGTGGTGAACCAGCGCGGCGACTGCGACAGCAAAGCATTACTTCTTTATATGCTGCTCAACATGAACGGGATCGAGACGGTGATCCTCAGCAGCAAGGCCCATAAGCACTCTATGGCTGGCATCGCCATCCCCACCGAGGGCACGAGCTTCCGCTGGAAGGGCCGCAAGTACGCCTTCGCAGAGACCACCGCCAAGGGCGCCCCGCTCGGCTTCATGCCCCCCGAGCTCACGTCCCCCAACGACTGGGTGGTGGAGCTCTCGCCGTAACGCGCAACCCGCACGCGCCCCAAAATAGGCGCGCGCGTGAGCGAGCGCCTGACCTCACCCGGGCACGAGCTGCTTCGTCAGGCGCTCGCTGACGCGCGCGCCTATTTGCGTCGCTGCTTCGTCAGGCGCTCGCTGACGCGCGCGCCTATTTGCGTCGCGCCTGCCTTTGCGCTCACTCCGCCGGCGCCGGGGCCGTGCGGTAGGTGCGGAACCACTTCGAGGCGGCGTCGAGGAAGATGAACACCAGCGCGCTCATCGCCAGCGCGCACATGCTCGACAGCAGGTAGCCCTGGAAGACCGCCTTGCCGCTCTTGATCATCTTCGGGATGAACTGCTGCGTGATCAGCTGGTAGCCCGCCGTCTCGGTGGCCACGGCCACGAAGAGCATCGGGGTGAGCGTGACCCACGCATACCGAGCTTTGCCGCTGTTGATGATCATCGTGGTGGCGGTGCAGAGCGCGATGCAGGCGAGGAGCTGGTTGGAGATGCCGAGCATCGGCCAGATGGTGGCGATCGAGCCGCTCCACACGAAGTAGCCCCACGACAGGCACACCACGGCGGTGGAGAGGAACGTGCCCGGCATCCAGTCGGTCTCTGCCATCTTGGGGTGGATGCGGCCGCCGAACTCCTGCACGAGGAAGCGGGCGACGCGGGTGCCGGTGTCCACCGTGGTGAGGATGAACAGCGCCTCGAACATGATCGCGAAGTGGTACCAGTAGCTGATCAGGTGCTTGAACCCGGGCAGCCCCGCGAAGATCTGGCTGATGCCGACCGCCAGGCTCACCGCGCCGCCGGGCCGGCCCTGCAGCCGCTCGCCGATCTGCTCGGCGAGCTCGGGCAGGTGGTCCATCGAGAGGCCGAGCGTGGCGAACTTGTCGGGCGGTGTGTTGATCGCGAAGTAGTCGCCCTTGGCCAGCGAGCACGCGGCGATGAGCGCGACGACGCCGACGATGCCCTCGCAGAGCATCGCGCCGTAGCCGATGGGGCGCGCGTGCGACTCCTTGTCGATCATCTTCGGCGTGGTGCCCGAGCCGACGAGCCCGTGGAACCCGCTGATCGCGCCGCAGGCGATGGTGATGAACACGAACGGGAACAGCTTGCCCGGCACCACCGGCCCGCCGCCGGTGAACTCCGACACGGCGGGCATCTGCAGGCGCGGGTTCACGATGATGATCCCGGCGATGAGCAGGATGATCGTCCCGATCTTCATGTACGAGGAGAGGTAGTCGCGCGGGCAGAGCAGCATCCACACCGGGAGCACGCTCGCGACGAAGCCGTAGACGCCGATCGCGAGGGTGAGCTTGTGCTCGCTGAGCAGGAAGTACTTGCCGTAGGACGAGGCCGCGATGTCCTTGCCGAACCCGACGGCGAGGAGCAGCAGCACCACGCCGATCGCGGTGGCCTCGGTGATCTTCCCCGGGCGCAGGCGGTACATATAGAGGCCCATGAAGAGGGCGATGGGGATCGTCGCCCCGATGGTGAACGTGCCCCACGCGCTCTCGGCGAGCGCGGTCACGACGACCTTACCCATCGCCGCGATCGCGATGACAACGATGAACAGGATCGCGAACCCGGCGATGAGCCCGGACGCCGGGCCGATCTCGCGGCGGGCGATCTCGGCGAGCGATTTGCCGTCGTGCCGCATCGAGGCCGTGAGGATCACGAAGTCGTGCACCGCGCCGGCGAGCACCACCCCGACGAGGATCCACAGGTAGCCGGGCAGGAAGCCGAACTGCGCCGCGAGCACCGGCCCGACCAGCGGCCCGGCGCCGGTGATCGCCGCGAAGTGATGCCCGAACAGCACCCATTTGTTGGTGGGCACGTAGTTGTGCCCGTCGGTCAGGCGGTGCGCGGGCGTGACGCGCGCGTCGTCGAGCGCGAGCACCTTCGCCGCGATGAAGGCCGAGTAGTACCGGTAGCCGATCGCGACGATGCACACGGCGGCGATCATCAGCGGGAGCGCGCGCATGGCGGGCATTCTAGACTCAATGCCCTGAAGGCTGTCGCGCTCGCTCTCGCCCTCGCGCTCTCGGGCTGCCTCTCGGCGTGCACGATGTCCGGGTATCTGGTCCAGGCCGCCGAGGGGCAGCTGAAGATCCTCGCCTCCCGCCGCCCGCTCGACGAGGTCATCGCCGACCCCGCCGAGCCCCCCCACGTCCGCCGGCTGCTCGCCGAGGTGCCGGGGATCAAGGCCTTCGGCGAGAGCCAGGGGCTCAAGCCCACCAAGAACTACGACACCTACGCGGACCTCAAGCGCCCCGCGGTCGTGTGGGTCGTCGGCGCGTCGAAGGAGCTCGAGTTCTCCCCCAAGAAGTGGACGTTCCCGCTCGTGGGCAGCGTCCCCTACCTCGGCTGGTTCGACAAAGAGGACGCCCTCCGCCACGCGCAGGAGCTCCGCGAAGAGGGCTGGGAGTCCGACGTGCGCCCGGCGATGGCGTTCTCCACGCTCGGCTGGTTCGACGACCCGGTGCTCTCGACGATGATCGACGACGACGCCGACGCGCTCGGCGGCCTCGCCGACGTGGTGCTCCACGAGTCGACCCACGCGACGCACTACGTCGACGGTCAGACCGCGTTCAACGAGAGCATCGCGAATTTCGTCGGCGACAACATGGCGGTGCTGTGGCTCGACAAGCGCGTCGGGCCCGACGCAGCCGAGAAGCGCGCGTTCGTCGACTTCGACGCTCGCCGCAAGCGTCGCGCTGCGTTGCTCCACGCCGCGTACGAGCAGCTCGACGCGCTCTACAAGGGAGACCTCCCCATCACCGCCAAGCGCGCGCAGAAGGCGATCATCCTCGGGCGGCTGCGCACCGAGACGCTCGCGCGCCGTGCGATCAACAACGCGACGTTGTTCGAGTTCAAGAGCTACCACGGCGGCGAGGTCGAGCTGACGCGCCTGTTCCTCGCTTGCGGCAAGAGCTTTCCCCGGCTCATCCGCGCGCTGCGCCGCGTCAGCAAGAGCTCGTTCTCGGAGCCGCAGCAGCGCGATCTGCGCTCGGTGCTCGGCCCACTCGTCGACGCCGGCTGCGCGGGCGGCTAGAGCTTGTCGCCATGAGCGACGACACCATCCTGCTTGGCGCTGTGGCCTACGACCCCAAGGTCGTCACCATCTGGGAGGGCATCCGCGACCACTTCCGCGCCGAGGGCGTGAAAATGGATTTCGCGCTCTTCAGCAACTACGAGCGCCAGGTCGAGACGCTCCTGCGCGGCCACATCGACCTCGCGTGGAACACGCCGCTCGCGCACGTGCGCGTGCAGAAGCGCACCGAGGGCCGCTCGATCTCGCTCGGCATGCGCGACACCGACCGCGACTTCAAGGCCAAGGTCGTCGTCCGCAAGGACGCCGGAATCCGCGCGCTCAAGGACCTCGAGGGCAAGGTCCTCGCCGTCGGCAGCCGCGACTCCACCCAGGCGCGCATCCTCCCGCTGCACTTCCTCGCCAAGGAGGGCGTCGACGTCGCCAAAGCCAAGCTGCTCGCCTTCGACACCGACCTCGGCAAGCACGGCGACACCGGCACGAGCGAGCTCGACGTGCTCAAGGCCCTGCACGACGGCCGCGCGCAGGCCGGCACCGTCGGCGACCTGATCTGGACGCTCGAGCAGGCCGCGGGCCGCGTCGATCCCAACAAGGTCGAGGTGCTCTACACCACGCCCGGCTTCGACCACTGCATGTTCGACGCGCACCCGGCGGCCGACCGCGGCAAGTGCGCGGCGTTCCAGAAGGCGCTGTTCGCCATGAAGTGGGAGGTGCCCGAGCACCGCAAGCTGCTCGAGCTCGAGGGGCTCAAGGAGTGGATGCAGCCGCGCGAAGAGGGCTACGCCTCGCTCCGCGCCGCGCTCACCGAGCAGGCCTACTGGTGATCGCCACTCTGGCGATCGAGGCCGGCGACTTGCCGCTGGGCGGCGGGTTGCTCGCGCTCGTTCGCCCGGCGTTGCTCCTCCTCGAGCCGGGCGGCATCCTCGCCGTCCGCTCCTCCGCCGCGTCGGTCGTCCAGGATCTCCCCTCGTGGTGTCGCGTCGAGCGACATCGATATTTAGGTTATGAAGATGGCCGGCACCTGATCGAGCGCGGCTCGCTCGGCGCCCCCCGCGGCGCCCGCGAGTGGGGCTACCGGCTGAAGAAGCCGTCGGCGGCCGAGGTCGTGCGGGCGGTGCCCATGCCCGATACTGCCAATGCTGACACCGGCTTCGCGCCCCGCGGCGCGCGCGTCGAGCCCGGCGGTCCGCGCTACCCGTTCGACCTGCTCGAGCGCGACCGCGTCGCCCCGCCCGAGGTCGCGCAGCTCTACGACCAGGCCGTCGCCGCGCAGTGGGACGTCGGCCGCGACATCCCGTGGGACACCGTCGGCGAGCACGACCCGGCGATCGAGTCGGCGGTATGTCAGGTGATGACGTTCCTCGCCGAGAACGAGCTCTCCGCGCTCTACGTTCCGTCGCGGTTCATCGCGCGCATCCACCCCGCCTATGTGGAGACGGCGATGTTCCTCTCCACCCAGCTCGCGGACGAGGCGCGCCACATCGACGTGTTCCTCCGGCGCGCGCGGGTCGCGGGCGGCGGGCTCGGCGTCTCCTCGGTCACCACCTCGCGCTCGCTGCTCTCGCTCCTCGAGTACGAGGACTTCACCGAGGCGGCGTTCGTGCTGTCGGTCCTCGGCGAGGGCACGTTCCTCGATCTCCTTCGCTTCGTCGAGGAGCACGCGCCCGACCCGGCCACCGCCGAGATCGCGCGCCGCACGCGCAACGACGAGTCGCGCCACGTTCACTTCGGGCTCGCGCACGTGCGCCACGCGCTCTCCACGGACCCGACGCTGTTCGGGCGCCTCGAGGCCGCGGTGCGTCGCCGCGCCGCCACGCTCCACGACGTCGGCGGAGTGCCGACGCCCCTGCAGGATTCGCTCACCCTGCTCGCCGCCGGGAGCACCGAGCCCCGCGCGGTCGCCCGCGGGCACGAGGCCTTCCGCGCGCTGCTCGAGGCGATGCACGCCGCGCGCATCAAGCGCCTCGACCGCGCCGGGTTCACGGCCGAGCAGGCCGAGTTGATGAGCACGCTGCACACCGCGAACTTCATGTAGCTTGAGGACGATGGAAGAGCCGCTCGAGCTCGAGGTTTCGGGCATCGACCTCCTCAACCGGCCGATCCTCAACAAGGGCACGGCGTTCACCGACGACGAGCGCGACGCGTTCGAGCTCCACGGGCTGCTCCCCCCGCACGTCGGCACGCTCGAGCAGCAGGTCACTCGGCGGCTCCGCGCGCTCCGCGACGCCGACGACCCGCTCGAGCAGTACGCCTTCCTCCGCGACCTGCAGGACGTGAACGAGACGCTGTTCTACGCGTTGATCGTGCAGGATCTCGCATCGCTCCTGCCCATCGTCTACACGCCGACCGTCGGTCTCGGCTGCCAACGCTTCAGCGAGATCTGGCGCCGGCCCCGCGGGCTGTTCCTCAGCTACCCGAACCGCCATCGCATCGCCGACATCCTCTCGAGCCCGCGCCTGGACGAGGTCGACGTGATCGTCGTGAGCGACGGCGAGCGCATCCTCGGGCTCGGCGACCAGGGCGCCGGCGGCATGGGCATCCCGATCGGAAAGCTCGCGCTCTACACGGCCTGCGCGGGCATCCATCCCGAGCGCACGCTGCCGATCCTGCTCGACGTCGGCACCGACAACCCGGAGCGCCTCGCCGACCCGCTCTATGTCGGGTGGCGCAACCCGCGCATCCGCGACGCCGAGTACGACGAGTTCGTCGAGGCGTTCATCGAAGCGGTGATCGCCCGCTGGCCGCACGTGCTGCTCCAGTGGGAAGACTTCGCCAACCAGAACGCGGGGCGCCTGCTCGCCAAGTATCGCGACCGGCTCTGCTCGTTCAACGACGACATCCAGGGCACCGCCGCCGTCGCCGCGGGCGCGCTGCTCTCGGCGATCGAGGTGACCGGCATCCCGCTCGTCGAGCAGCGGATCGCCCTCGTCGGCGCCGGCTCGGCGGGCATCGGCATCTCGTCGCTCATTCACCGCGCGATGGTCGACGCGGGCCTCTCCTACACCGAGGCGCGCCGTCGGTTCTGGGCGATCGATCGCGAGGGGCTGCTCCTCGACGACATGCAGCTGCGACCGGCGCAAATCCCCTTCGCGCAGCCGCGCTCCGCGGTCTCGGGGTGGGCCGGCACCGGCTTGGTGGACGTCGCGCGCAACGCCAAACCCACGGTGCTGATCGGCGTGTCGGCGCAGCCCGGCGCGTTCACCGAGGAGGCCGTTCGCGCGATGGCGGCGCACGTGGAGCGTCCGGTGATCTTCCCGCTCTCCAACCCCACCTCGCGCGCCGAGGCGACGCCCGAGTCCCTGGTCGCGTGGACCGAGGGCCGCGCGCTCATCGGCACCGGCAGCCCCTTCGCGCCCGTCACCCACAACGGGCGCGCGGTGCCGATCGCCCAGAGCAACAACGCCTACATCTTCCCCGGCGTCGGCCTCGGCATCCTCGCCTCACGCGCGCGCAGCGTCACCGACGCGATGTTCACCGCGGCCGCCCGCGCGCTCGCCGCGCTGTCGCCGGCCAGGAGCGATCCCCACGCGCCGCTCCTGCCGCCGGTGAGCGAGCTCCGTCGAGTCGCGGTCGCGGTGGCGCTGCCGGTCGCGCAGCAGGCGATCGCCGACGGCGTCGCCGACGCGGCCGACGACGACACCCTCCGCGCGCGCATCGCGGCGCAGATCTGGGAGCCGCTCTACCGCCCGTACCGCCGAAAGAAGTGAGCGTCCCCGCGCGCCGCTCCGAGAATCTCGAGCCCTGATCACGGCGGCGGCTGGGGCACTTCCATCGGCGCCGGGGTCGAGATCGGCCCCTGCTCCTCCGGCGGGATCTCCCCCGCGCGGACCAGCGCGTTGCGGAACAGAATCGGTCCGATGACCTCGTTGACCACGACGGTGCCGAGCAGGATCGTCCCGACCGCCTCGCCCCACGGCTTGAAGCTCGCCTTCACGCTCGTGGCGAGGGCGAGCGCGATGCCTGCCTGCGGCAGCATCGCGAACGGAATGAAGCGCGCGACGACCGGCTCCGCGCGCGTGAACCGCCTGCCGAAGCGCGTGCCCAGGAACACCCCGCTCGCGCGGGCGATGGCGGCCATCATGCTGAAGCCGACCACCGAGAGGAACGCGTGCACATGGAGCTCGGCGCCGATCACGGCGAAGAACAGGGTGAAGGTGGGCATCGCGGCGGGCTCGGTCTCGTGCGCCACCTCGGAGCCGCTGACGGGCGAGATGTTCTCGAGGAACAGCCCGGCGGTGAGGCCGATCAGCAGCGGGTCGAGGTGCAGCGCGGTGGCGCCCTCGGCGATCACGAACAGCGTCCCGAAGACGAAGAGCGCCACGCGCTCCTTCACGCGCGTGAGGTACACCGCGAGCACCGTGCCGTAGACCAGTCCGCCGCCGATCGAGCCGAAGATGTGCCACACCAGCGTGCCGACGCCGGCGGTCACGCCCTCGGCGGGGAAGACGCTGTGGGCGACCGCGTTCGTGAGCGAGAAAGAGATCACGATGATGAGGTCGGCGAACACCACCAGCGGGACGCACACCTCGCTCAGCGGGCCCTTGGCGCGGGCCTCGTTGATCACGCCGATGACCACCGGCGGCGAGAACGCGATGAGGGCGTTGGCGCAGATGAGCGCGATCATCAGGCGATGCACGGCGGGCAGCGCCGCGGTGGCCGGCAGCCGCGACAGCACGACCACGAACACGCCAAAGAGGATCACGAACGCACCCGCCATGCCCGAGCCGGCGAAGGCGACGATCGTGCGGAGCTTGGGGCGCAGGTCGCGGACGTTGAGCTCGCAGCCGGCGAGGAGACCGATCAGCCCGACCGCGACCCGCTTCATGGGGCCGAGCTCGGCGACCGTGCCGGCGTCGACGAACTTGAGGACCTCGGGGCCGACGATCGCGCCGCAGAGGATGAACCCGGTGAGGTGCGGCAGGTGCAGCGCGTGGAAGACGTGACCGGTTTGGATGGCGGCGAGGAAGAGGAACCCGAAGCCGAGCGCCGCGCCCGCGCTCCCGATCGCCGGCGCGCCCGCGGGGAAGAACGAGCGCGCCGCGACGGTGAGCGCGATGATGAACGCGAGGACGAGGGCCGGGCGGATCATGTTGCGTGCGCCTCCACCACCTTACGCCGCACGAAGAACGCGAAGAGCTCGGTCAGCACCGCCGACACGATCATCGCGTTGAAGAGCCACTTGGTGACGTCGGAGGTGGCGCCGGTGATCATGGAAGCGGCGACGATCACCACCACGGCCACCGGGCTCTGCGGCAGGAGCGCGCTCGTCACCACCGCCTCGCTCGGGAGGCCGCGCACGCTGCGCGCCGCGAGTCGGGCGCCGAGCGCCTTGCCGTAGCCGCGGGCGATGGTGAAGGCGATCGCGAGGGCCCATCCCTGCCACGGGCGCGGATCCCACGACGCGCCGACCACCACGAGGAAGACCAGGTACAGCGGCCCCTCGAAGTCGATCAGGATCTTGCGCACGCCCTCGTCGTCGCGCACCGGCAGGTTGGCGAGGAGCGCCCCCGCCATCGCGCACGTCACCGGCACCGAGAGATCGAGCGCTCCGGCCATCCCCGCGGCGAACGCCACCGTCCCGAGCAGGACCGCGATTCGCTCGGACGGTTTGCGCGCCCCGCGCAGCAGGACGAACGCGACGATTCCGAGCAGCGCGCCGACGCCGAGCGCGACGAGCAGCCACGCGCTCCGCGGCAGCCGCCATGCGACCTGGGTCGACTCGGCGCGGAAGAACACCGCGACGAGGCCGAGGAGCGCGAGCGCGACGACCTCGTCCTGCAGGGTTATCTCGCGGAGGAACGCCGCGGCAGGGCCGGTCTTCGCGAAGGCTTTGTCGAGCGCGGCGCTGGCGGCCCCGCAGGCGCAGAGGACGATGAGGTTGCGGTAGAGACCGTGGTGGGGGAACACCCCGAGCGACAAGAGCACCGGCGTGCACGCGACGGCCACCGTCAGCATGGGCACGAACGCGACGATGGCGACCGCCGACGCGATCCCCTTCGGCAGCCGGTCGAGCTGGCGCAGGTCGAACTGCATTCCGACCGCGAAGCCGATCCACCCGAGCCCGAACTCGAGCAGCGGGCGGAGGTGTCCGAGCACGCGCTCGCTGAGGATCCCGATCGCGTCAAGGTGGAAGAACGCGCCGAGGAGGAGGAACGGCAGCCCGGTGGACGCGACGGCGTGCACGCCGAAGCGCGCGCTCGTGCGCTTGACCTTCGGGTGGCTCGCGACGATCGCGAGAGCGAGCGTCAGCATGAGCCCGAGGACGACCCTCGCGGCGCTGCTGTGACCCATCACGCGGAGGGTACACCAGGAGTGCGTCGGAATTACGGCTCTTCGGCGGCTTCGGCCTCGGCCGCGGCGGCCGCATAGGCCTCCGTCGGACGCATGCGTTCAGCGATCTCGATCAGGCGACGCTCGACGCGGCCGAAGACGCTCCCCGCCGGGAACCGACCGTTCGCGTCGCGGGCGCCGGCCGGCACGCCCGTGAGCACCTCGATGCCCTGGGTGACGTGATGGACGGCAAAGAGGTGGAACTTTTCCTCGCGGATGGCGCGCGCGACGTCCTCGCGAAGGACAAGGTGGGCGATGCACGACGTGGGGATGAGCACGCCCTGCCTGCCGTTGAGGCCGCGGGCGGCGCACAGATCGAAGAAGCCCTCGATCTTCGCGGTGACGCCGCCGATCGTCTGCACCTCGCCGAGCTGGTTGACCGAGCCGGTGACGGCGATGCCTTGCTGGATGGGGATCTCCGAGATCGCCGAGAGGATCGCGTAGAGCTCGGTGGACGAGGCGCTATCGCCCTCGACCTCGCCGTACGATTGCTCGAACGCGATCTGCGCGCGGAGCGCGATGGGCCGCTCCTGGCCGAAGGCGCCGCTGAGGAAGCCGCGGAGGATCGCGACGCCCTTGGTGTGGAGCGCGCCGCCGAGCGAGGCCTCGCGCTCGACGTCGATGAGACCCTCGTTGCCGATCGACACCACCGCAGTGATGCGCATGGGGTGGCCGAACTGCACGTCGCCGGTGGTGAGCACCGAGAGGCCGTTGACGACGCCGATTCGGTCGCCCTCGGTCGCGAGCAGCACCTCGCCGGCGACGACCATCTCGCGGAGGTGGCGCTCGGTGCCGGCGGTGCGGTCGCGGCGCTCTTGCCAGGCGGCGTCGATGTCCGACGCGAGCACGATCGGCGGCGGCTGCGAGGGGCTCTGCGGCGGCGGCGGTGGGAGCGACCCCTTGGGCGAGCGCGGACCGGGCATCGCCGGCGGCGGCGAATCGGGCGGCTTGGGGCCGGCGGCGCGCTCCTGACAAATCACCGTGGCGAAGGCGAGGGCCTCTTCGATCGGCTGGAGGTAGAGCGCGAGCTTGCGCCCGTCGTCTGCGAGCCGACACGCGTGGTCGAGCGCGCGGGCGCGGGCCGAACGATCGAGCGGGCCCCAGCCGCGGCGGTTGGCGATGCGGACGAGGTGCGCGTCGAGCGCGCGGATGCCCTCGTCGGTGCGGTCGATCTCGGCGGGGATCTCGACTTTTACGCGGAACAGCGAGGTGAAGTCCGGATCGGCCTCGAGCAGCTGCGCGTAGAGATCGTGGGTGCCGACGAGCACGACCTTGGTTTGGATCGGGCAGGGCCGCGGGCGCAGCGTCGTTGCATAAAGACCCAATGGACCGATCGGATCCTCGTGCCCGACGGCGCGCGCGCGGAGCACGCGCTTGAGGCGGTCCCACGCGAGCGGGTCGGCGAGGACGTCGATCGCGCGGAGCACGAGCACGCCTCCCGACGCCTTGTGCAGGGCGCCGGCGCGGATGCGCGTGAAGTCCGACACCAGCGCGCCGAGGCGCACGCGCCGCTCGAGGAACCCGAACAGGTTGGCGAAGGTGGGGTTGTCCTCGTAGATGACCGGGAGCGCCGGGGTCAGCTCGCTCGCGCGGCTCTCTCGCGCCGACTCGGGTGTGAAGCTCTGCGACGGGTCGACGAAGCCCTCGTCGAGCGGGAGGTGGGTGACGAAGACATTGACCGCGAACCGCTGCAGGCGGGTGGCGATCTCCGGGTCGGTGCCCTCTTCTTCGGCTTCTTCCTTCTTCGGCTTGCGCGGGCCGGCCGCGGCCTCGAGGTCGGAGAACGAGGTGACGAGCTCGTCGAGCACGCGCTCGAGCCACGCGCGCACGTCGGACAGGTCGCCGAAGCGCTCGAGGAGGGGGGCGAACGTCTCGTCGACGATGGCGCGCGCGATCTTCTCCTCGAGCTCGCGGCCCGCCTCTTCGAGATCGCGCGTGCCCACGCGGACCTTCTCGGCCGCCTCTTCGATCGCGCTCGACAGCCTCTCCTCGGCCTCGGTGAGCGACTTCTTGGTGCCCTCGTCGAGCACCTCGAACTGCTCGGAGGTGACGGGCTTGCCGTGGAGGATGGGGAACGTCTGGATGCCCTGGCCGATCGTCTTGACGCCGAACCCGAGCTTCTTGGCGAGGGACTCGAGCTCGCCGATCGCCGAGCGCTGCCGCTCCTTGAGCTCCTTGGCGAGCTGGGTGCGCGCGGCGCGCACGTCGGCGTCGGCGTCGAGCGCGGGGATGCGGTCCTTGATCGCGGCGATGGCCTCTTCGACCCCACGGGCGAGCGGCGGGCCGGAGCCGGCGGGCAGGAGGAGCGGCCGGGGGGCCGATGGCGCGTCGAAGTCGTGGACGTAGACGACGTCGTGCGGGTTGCCGCGGCCGTCGAGCCGGCGGCGCGCGCGCGCGACGATCGCGCCGAGCACGTCGACGTCTTGTGGGGCCTCGACGAAGACGTGGAACCACGGATCGCTCGCGAGGATGCCGAGGTCGAACGCGCGGCGAGGCGCGGGGGGCAGCAGGCGGAAGAGATCGGGGTCGTCGCCCGCGCCGTCGACGTATTCGGGGAGCGACTCGGGGTCGTGCGCGACCGTGGCCCGAACCGGATCGACCCGAAGCGCCCACAGATGCGGGGGGAAAGCTGCCGCGTCCGCCACGCTTCGCGCTTATCACGGATCAGTGCGCGCGGTATGACGAGAAGGTGCTCGCACGCCGTGCATTTCTCCTGAGCTCGTCGGCGGTGCTCGCCGGCGCGGCGAAGCCGAAGCCGGCGCACCCCATCGAGGACCCGCCGGCGCTGAAGCTCACGAAGATCGTCGTCGACGATTCGAGCCTGTACGGCAAGCCGACGCCGGCGGTGGTGGCCGTGCCGCGCGACCTCGCGGCCGGCGCCCGCCTTCCGCTCGCGGTGCTCCTCCCCGGGGGCGAGCACACGATGCAGAAGCGCGACGAGGGGTGCTGGGGATGGTGGAGCGACTTCGCCCTCGCCGACGCCGAGGCGGCGCTCCGTCGCGGAAAGCTCGGCGCGGCGGAGCTGCGTGGTCTCGCGACGGACGCGCAGCTCGCGGCGCTCCACGCGCGCCTGCCCTACCGCGGGATGATCCTCGTGACCCCGTTCATTCTGCGGCGGCAGACCGAGCTCGGTCCGCACGGCAAGATGAACCTCCCGTTCCTGCGCGCCCTCGTCGCGCGCGTGCGCAAGGACTTTCCGGTGCTCCCCGAGCGCGCGGGCCTCGGCGGCGTCTCGGCCGGCGGCCTGTGGGCGCTGTGGCTCGGCGCGCAGCTCGACGACCTGTTCTCGTCGATCGTCGCGGTGCAGCCCTACACCGACGGCTACGAGAAGACGCTCGACAAGGTGCTCAAGGGACGGAAGCACCCGCAGACGATTCGCATGATCACCGCCACCGGCGATCGCCTGCACGGGCCCGCGCGGGAGTTCGCGCAGAAGCATCAGATCGATCACGAGGCCTACGCGGGGCAGCACGACAATGTGTTCGCGGCGGGGCCGGGGGCGATCGAAGCGCTGCTCACGCTCGACCGTGCGCTGGCGCCTGCGTCTGCGTCTGCGCCTGCGTCTGCGTCTGCGCCTGCGCCCGCGCCCGGGCCTGCGCCTGCGTCTGCGCCCG
>JALHOE010000097.1 GCA_022843175.1 Deltaproteobacteria bacterium | reverse complement strand
CGCGATCAGCGCGACGGCCGTCGCGCGGTCGACCGAGGGGAAGGACTCCGCGAGCGCCTCCGGCTCGAACTCCGCCAGCTCGACGTACGTGGCGACGAACTCGACCCACGTCTCGACCTCGTCGGCGCCCGGCAAGAGCGCAGCGTCCTCGCGGAGCACGGCGCGGATCTCATCCATCGCGGTCTGGCCGATCGCGTCGACCCGCGCGCGCACCGCCGCAGCGTCGAGCTTCCCGTCGAGGTCGAGGTGAACCCGCGCGTGAAACGCCGCGCGACGGAGCTCGTTCGGATCGTCGTTGTCGGCGACGACGATCACCGGGTCGTGCGCCGGCAGCTCTCCGCGCTCCTTCTCGGTGGTCAGCGAGGCGACGCTCGCGCGCGGAGCCCAGCAGCACCGCCCGTGCGGCACGTGCATGCCCGCCACGCGGACATTTCGCGTGGCGCGGAGGATCCGCCGCACGACACGCGGCGCGACGACGCAGGCAGCCGGATCCATACACCGCGGATGATACGCTGCGATCCATGGCGAGCGCCGAAATCACGGCACTCCTCGGCCCGACCAACACCGGCAAGACGCACCGGGCGCTCGAACGGATGCTCGAGCACCCCACCGGCGCGATCGGCGTACCGCTGCGGCTGCTCGCCCGCGAGGTCTACGACAAGCTGACGATGCGGGTCGGCGAGTCGCGCGTGGCGCTGCTCACCGGCGAGGAGAAGCGGGTGCCGCGGTCGCCCTCGTACTGGGTGTGCACGGTCGAGGCGATGCCGGGCGATCTCGCCGTGGACTTCCTCGCGGTCGACGAGATCCAGCTCGCAGCGCACGACCAGCGCGGCCACGTGTTCACCGACCGTCTGCTCCACGCGCGCGGACGCGTCGAGACGTGGTTCATGGGCTCCGACACCATGAAGCCGCTCGTCATGGAGCTGGTGCCGGGGGCGCGCATCGCGCGCCTGCCGCGCCTCTCCAAGCTCACCTTCGCCGGGCCTTCGTCGCTCGCCGCGATGCCCCCGCGGAGCGCGGTGGTCGCCTTCTCCGCCGAGAAGGTGTTCGAGCTGGCCGAGCGACTCCGCGCGCGACGCGGCGGCGCGGCGGTGGTGCTCGGGGTGTTGTCGCCGCGGGCGCGAAACGCGCAGGTTGCGATGTTCCAGTCCGGCGAGGTCGATCACCTGGTCGCCACCGACGCGATCGGCATGGGGCTCAACCTCGACGTGAGCCACGTCGCGTTCGCCGCGCTGCGAAAGTTCGACGGACGCGAGGCCCGCGATCTCGACCCGGCCGAGGTCGCGCAGATCGCCGGGCGCGCGGGGAGGCACACGCGCGACGGGACGTTCGGCACGGTCGCGCCGCTGCAGCTCCCGCGGGAGCTCGCCCTGGCGGTCGAGCGCCATCGCTTCGAGCCGCTCACGCGGCTGCGGTGGCGGAGCGTCGACCTCGACTGGTCGTCGATGGAAGCGCTGATCGCCTCCCTCCGCGTGCGCTCGCCGCACCGCGCGCTGCAGCTCGACGACGAGGCCGAGGATCTCGCCGCCCTGATCGCGCTCTCGCGCAACGGAGACGTCGTCGCCCGCGCGAACACCCCCACGGCGCTGCAGCTGTTGTGGGACGTCTGCCGCGTCCCCGACTACCGCAAGCTGCTCTTCGAGTCGCACGTCGCCCTGCTCGCGACGATTTTCACCCAGCTCGTCGACGGCCCGCTGAACGAGAGCTGGGTCGGTCTACGGATTCGCGAGACCGACGATCCGAGCGGCGACATCGACACCCTCACCGCGCGCCTCTCGGCGGTCCGCACCTGGAGCTACGTGGCCAACCAGTCGCGCTGGCTCGACCGGCCCGCGGTGTTCCAGGAGAAGACACGCGACGTCGAGGACCGATTGAGCGATGCGCTCCACCAGAAGTTGGTGCAGCGGTTCGTCGAGCGCACCACGCGACGCGTCGTCCTCGGCGAGTCGGTGACGGTGCAGCGCGCGCCGCGGGTCGATCCGGCGCATCCCTTCGCGCAGCTCCTCGCGATGCGCGCGGAGCTGGCCGGCGAGCCGCCCCCGGTCGAGGACTGGGTCGAGACGCTGATCGAGGCCGAGAACCTCGAGCTCGACGACTCGGGCTCGATCCTCTTCGAGGGCCGCCGGGTCGCGCAGCTGCTGCGCGGACCGACGCTGCTCGCGCCCGAGGTGCGGCTGGCCCACGCGCTCGAGCTCGCCCCCGGCGCGCGTTCGCGGGTGATGCGTCGGCTCGTCGCGTTCGCGCGCGATCTCGTGGACGAGATCATCGGTCCGCTCCGCGGCGCCCGCGAGCTGTCGGCGGCCGGGCGCGGGCTCGCGTATCAGCTCGAGCAGTCCCTCGGCACGCTCCGGACGCGCGCTGCCCGCGCGCAGATCGACGCGCTCACCGCGGAGGATCGGGCGGCGCTCGCCGCGTTGGGTGTTCGGATCGGTGTGCGCGTCGTGTACCTCGAGTCCTCGCTCGCGATGATCCCGCGCCGGCTGCAGCTCGCGCGGCTGTACTTCGATCGCGCGCCGCCGCGCGCCTCGACGGCGTCGTTCGCCGCGGGCTACGACCACGACGCGTGCACGGCGATCGGGTACCCGGTCTTCGGCGGGCGGGCGATCCGCGCCGACGTGCTCGAGGCGGCCATCGCGGACGCCGACTCGCTCTCGCTCGATCAGCTGGCCAAGCGCCTCTCGTGCCCCGCGCGCGAGGTGACGCGCGTCGCGGCAGCCATCGCCGAAGACAGCTAGTCTTCGCGATATGCTCGACAAGCGGGCCATTCTCATGGCCCTCCGCGCTCAGCTCTCCGACGAGATCGAGACGATGGCTCGGCTCGCGCGCGACGCGGCCGAGGCCGCCACCCACCCGGAGAACAAGCCGGAGAACGACAAGGACATGCGCTCGACCGAGGCGTCGTACGTCGCGCGCGGGCAGGCGGGACGGGTGGAGGAGCTCTCGACGGCGCTCGCGTCGCTCGGCGCGATGGAGCTCAAGCCATGCACCACCGTCGAGGTGTCGGCGATCGTCGAGCTCCGGCACAAGAACATCAAGACGTTATGTTTCGTGGTCCCCGCGGCGGGAGGCCGCAAGGTGCGGCTCGGCGACGTCGAGATCACCGCCGTCACCACCACGACGCCGCTCGGCGAGGCCATCGCGGAGCTGTCGGCGGGCGACGAGGCCGAGGTGGAGACGCCCGCCGGCCCGAAGGTCTACGAGATCGTCAGCGTGCGCTGAGCTACTTCCCCGGCTTGGTCACACCCGAGCCGGGCGTCGGCTCGAGGAGCGCGCGGAGGTTTCTGCTCGGGGACGCGCCGAGCTCGCCCACGCTCCTGAGGTGGTGGAGCAGGAGCTCACGGTTGTCCGTCACGCTCAGCGACTGCACCTCGAGCGCGCCGATGCGGTCCTCGGGGGTGAACGCCGGCTGCTCGACGCGCTCCATCGACAGCTTCTCGGGCGCGTAGGCGGAGTAGACGGGCTTGGTGTCGACGATGGAGAAGTCATCGCCGCGACGTAGCTCCAGCGTGACGCTGCCGGACACGGCGGGGGCGACCCAGCGGGTGAGCGCGTCCTTCAGCATCAGCGCCTCGGGATCGAACCAACGCCCCTCGTAGAGCGCGCGGCCGAGGCGGCGGCCGAGGGTGAAGTAGAGGTCCATCGTGCTCTCGTTGTGGATGGCCGCGAGCAGACGTTCGTAGGCGATGTGGAGCAGCGCCATGCCGGGCGCCTCGTAGATCCCGCGCGATTTGGCCTCGATGACGCGGTTCTCGATCTGGTCGCTCATGCCGAGCCCGTGGCGCCCGCCGACGGCGTTGGCCTCGAGCATCACGTCGATCATCGTGCTCACGCGCTTGCCGCCGATCGCGACCGGCACGCCGGCCTCGAACTCGACCGTCACCTGCTCGCGCGCGACCGCGACGTCGTCCTTCCAGAAGGCGACCCCCATGAGCGGGTCGACGATGAAGACGCCCTTGTCGAGGTGCTCGAGGTCCTTCGCCTCGTGGGTGGCGCCGAGGACGTTGGCGTCGGTGGAGTACGCCTTCTCGGTCGACATGGTGTAGGGCAGGCCGACGGAGACGAGGTATTCGCTCATCTCCTTGCGGCCGCCGAACGCGTCGACGAACGCCTTGTCGAGCCAGGGCTTGTAGATCTTGAGGTCCGGGTCGACGAGGATGCCGTAGCGGTAGAAGCGCTGGATGTCGTTGCCCTTGTGCGTGCTGCCGTCGCCGAAGACGTGCACGGAGTCCTCGCGCATCGCGCGCACGATCGCCGTGGTGGTGACCGCGCGGCCGAGCGGGGTGGTGTTGAAGTATTTTCGGCCGCCGCTCGAGAGGTGGAAGGCGCCGCACTGGAGCGCGATCACGCCCTCGCGCGCCATCGCCTCGCGGCAGTCGACCGCCTTGGCCGTCTTCGCGCCGTGGTCGATCGCCTGCTGCGGGATGGCGGAGACGTCGGGCGAGTCGGGCTGGGCGAGGTCTGCGGTGTAGCAGTGGACCTCGAGCCCCTGACGCGACAGCCACGCGACGGCGCAGCGCGTGTCGAGGCCGCCGGAGAAGGCGATTCCGATCTTGGTGCCCTTGGGGGGAAGCGAGCGGTAGATGCGGCTCATGACGGCGGCGAGCTTAAGCACGACTTAAGTCGGAGTACGATGGGCAATGGCGCTCACCGCGGCGAAGGTGGAGAAGCTCTACCGCGCACACGCCGATCCCGCGCTCGCGGCGCCCATGCGCGCGTACATGCGCGACCAGTTCGCGTTCTTCGGGATCCAGCGGAAGACGCGCGACGAGCTGGATCGCTCGCTCACCGGCGACGCCGATCCCGCGACGCTGGCGCTCGCGTGCTGGAAGCGCCCGGAGCGCGAGCTCCAGTACTTCGCGATGAAGTACCTGCGCAAGCACGTGAAGGAGCTCGACGCGTCGTTCCTCGCGGTCGTCGAGCAGCTGATCACCGCCAAGTCGTGGTGGGACACGGTCGACGACCTCGCCGCGCACGTCGTCGGCGGGCTCGTGGCGCGACACCCGGAGCTCGCGCGGGAGATGGACCGCTGGGCGAGGAGCGACAACCTCTGGCTCGCGCGCGCCGCGATCCTCCACCAGCTTCGGTACAAGGACCGCACCGACGCCGCGCGCTTGTTCCGCTACTGCCGCGCGCACGCGAGCGACAAGGACTTCTTCATGCGCAAGGCGATCGGCTGGGCGCTGCGGGTGTACTCGGCGACGGATCCCGACGCGGTGCGCGCGTTCGTCGAGACCACGAAGCTCTCGCCGCTGAGCACCAAAGAGGCGCTGCGAAAGCTCGGCGGGTAGTCACTGGTTCGGCGCGGGCGGCGCGCCGTAGAGCGCGACGGGCGGCGTGACCGGGGGAGTCGCGATCGGATCCGCGTCGGGCGCGCCTGCATCTTGCGTGGGCGTCGGCGTCGGCGTCGGCGGCGCGCCGTAGGGCTGCACCACCGGCTCCGGCGAGCGCGGGCAACCGACCGCGGCGACGCCGAGCGACGTCGTGAACGCCATGATCGCCGCGCGCGTCAGGCGCAGGGTGGCCGCCGGCGTCGGCGCGACCGCGACCGCCCCACCGCAGAACGGACAGGCGCGCTCCTCGACGCGGACGTGACGGCGACAGTGCGGGCAGGGACCGAACATCCGCCGATCCTAGCGCCGCGCGCATCCGGTCGTTCAAGTGGGGGAACCGTGACCAGCGTCGTCACGAGGAGGTGACGCCAACCGAGAATTCCCGACCGATATTGGGCGGTGCGGCACTGGATCGATCCGTGCTGTAGCCGCCCCCATGCTTGGTCGACTCCTCGCGATCGCGCCCGTGGTGCTGGTTGGTTGCATCGCCTCCGGGGACGTCCCCGAGGAGGAGCTCGCGCGGAGCACGCAGGCGCTGACCGCGTACTGCAAGGTCAACGTCGTCGGAAAGGGACTCATCGACGCGGAGACCAAGTACCTGCCGAACGTCGTGCACTGCGAGAACGGCGGCGCGCCGTACGAGGCGCTGAAGGCGCAGGCGATCGCGGCGCGCACGTACATGTATTACAAAATGGAGACGTCGGGGAAGATCGCCGACGGTCAGAGCGATCAGGTGTACTCGTGCGGCTCCGGCCCCACCGCCGATCAGCTCCGCGCGGTGAAGGAGACCGCCGGTCAGATCCTTCGCTACAAGGGCACCACGATCGCCGCGTTCTACGTCGCGGGCGGTTCGGCGAAGCCCACCTCGTGTCGCGGCGCGTACGCCGCGACCGAGAAGTACGTGACGTACAACTCCGGCAAGAGCGGCTCCGGCATCACCCAGACGAGCCTCGGCTGGATCAACCCGGCGAACTACCGCAACCGCGGCTGCATGTCGCAGCTCGGCACGCGCTGCCTCGCGTCGATGGGCAAGACCGACGACACGATGCTGAAGTTCTACTACGGGACCGACATCGAGACGGTGCAGGCGACGGGCGCCTGCGTGGGTTCGGACAAGGACTCCGACGGCATCGTCGACGGCAGCGACAACTGCCCCACGATCGCCAACAAGACCCAGCTCGACACCGACAAGGACGGCAAGGGCGACGCCTGCGACACCGACGACGACAACGACGGAGTCCTCGACGAAAAGGACAACTGCCCGACGATCAAGAACGCCGACCAGCTCGACACCGACAAGGACGGCAAGGGCGACGCCTGCGACGGCGACGACGACAACGACACGATCGCCGACGCCAAGGACAACTGCCCGAGGCACGCCAACAAGAGCCAGCTCGACACCGACAAGGACGGCAAGGGTGACGCCTGCGACGACGACCTCGACGGCGACGGCGTCGCCAACGCGAAGGACAACTGCCCGTCCACGAAGAACGCCGATCAGAAGGACGCCGACGGCGACGGCAAGGGCGACGCCTGCGAGCTCGACGACGACGGCGACGGCCGCCCCGACGCCGAGGACAACTGCCCCGCCGTCGCCAACGGCGACCAGGCGGATCTCGACAGCGACGGCAAGGGCGACGCCTGCGACGACGACCTCGACGGCGACGGCGTGCTCAACGCGATGGACAACTGCAAGGAGACGTCGAACGCCGATCAGCTCGACAGCGACGGCGACGGCGTCGGCGACGCGTGCCAGGCCGACAGCGACGAGGACGGCCTGGCCGACGAGAAGGACAACTGCCCGAACGTCGACAACCCCGATCAGACCGACAGCGACGGCGACGGCGTCGGCGACGCGTGCACCGACGGCGACAAGGACGGCGAGCCGGACAAGACCGACAACTGCCCGACCGTGAGCAACGCCGATCAGGCCGACCGCGACAACGACGGGATCGGCGACGCGTGCGACGCCGAGCCGGACAAGGCCGCGTCGGTCGCCGACGAGCTCCCCACCGCGTCGCCCTCGCTCGGGTGCGCCGTCGCGGGGCCCGGGGCGCAGGCCTCGCCGCTGCTCTTGGCGGCGCTCGCGCTCCTCTTCACTCGCCGGGCGTCCAGCGGTCGAGCTTCCAGGACCCGCCGCTGACCACGAACACGAGGCCGTGCTCCTTGGCCTCGGGGCCGAGCGCGGCCTCGGCGCGGTCCTTCTCCCGCTTCTTGAAGCGGACCTCCCACGCCTCCCAGCCCTTGCCCCAACGCGCGAACACGGTGCGCCTGTCCTCGCTGCCGACGCCGGCCTCGAGCGAGGCGAGGCCCGCCGGCGTCGTGAGGCGCTTGATCGCCTCGTCGTCGGAGCCCTTCATCGCGACGAGAAGCTTGCTCCAACACGCGTCGGGCGAATCGGCGAGCGGCTTCGCGGACGCGGAGCTCACGCAGCACGACGCGGGCTCGGGACGCTCGGCGCGCGCGCACGCGGACAGACACCCGAGCAGGAGCAAGGTCCAAGAACGCACTTGCCCCACTGTGACGTCCCCCGGTCGGAGTTTCAACGCCAACGACGGGGCCGCGGACGTAAGCCCGCGGTTGCCCAATCGGGTGGCGGGCGAAGCTCGTCGGAGGAGCAACCGCGCGCTTACGCACGCGGCCCCGTCCAAACTAACCGGGCGGCATCAGCGCATCGAGCCGCTTACACCACTCCAGGATCTTCTTTCGCGGCTCCGTCACGTCGTCCGCGGTGGGGATCTTGAAGGCCTCGAGCTCGCTGCCGAGCTTCTGCAGCTCGCTGTCTGCGCCCTTGGCGCCGGCGAGCTGGGAGCGCGCGGCGCCGAGGTGGTCCTGCGCGATGCCGAAGTTCTTCTCGTCCAGAGCGACGATCGCGAGGTGCAGACGACGGCGGGCCTCGAGGCGCGCGACCTTGCCGCGCTCGATGTCGACGAACACGTTGGCGTTGGTGACCGCGTTCGCGCTCGCCGAGCTGGCCGCGGCGGCGCGCCGCTCGGCGTCCTCGACCTTGGCGTTGCCCTGCAACCGCCCGGCGCCGTACGCCGCCCCCGCGGCAGCGAGCGCGACGACGACGCCGATTGCGATGTTCTTTCCGCTCACGCGCGGGAGACTACACGAACGAGGGCCGCTCTCCCTCTTCGGCTGCGGTCGGCTGGAGCTTTCGCGCCCTTCCCACGACGTCCACCGTGCTCGCCTGCGGTCCCTTGTCGCCGTCCTCCTCGGCGAACCGCACCTCCATGCCCACCTCGAGCTGGTCCCACTTGCCGCGGAGCACACTGTTGGCGTGGAAGTAGATCTCGCGACCGTCGGACGTCTCGAGGAACCCGAAGCCTCGATCCCAGAAGATCTTCGCGACGCGGGCGTGCGGGGTGGGCTCGTGTCGCTTCACGTCCAATCGGATCCGGCGGGTGTAGTCCTCGAGCTGACGCTCCATGTCGGCGAACGCCGCGTCGATCACGGCGTGGAGGTCGCCCTTCAGGAGCTCCGGCGGCGTGAGGTTCGAGACGAGCTCGACACCGGGGGCCTTGAGATCGATGCGCACGTGGCACCGCTTGCCACCGCGGTGTGTATGGTGGTCCGGCGCCTCGACGGCGACGCGACAACTGATGATTCGATCAGAGAATTGGTCGAGCTTTTCGGCGCGACGGCTGATGTGGTCCGTGATCCACGGCGAGGACTCGAGGTCGCGGAAGGTGATCTGCAACGGAAGCTTCATGGAGGCTCTCCTTAACCTGCTGCGCAATGGCGCACCGCGGGGGTATGGGTTCAAGCAACATGCCGATATCCTTGCGGCATGAGCTCGTCGGTTCGCATCGAACGCACGGACGCGGTCTTCACGGTCGTGCTGCACAGGCCGGATGCGCGGAACGCCGTCGATCGCCCCACCGCCGAGGCGCTCGCAGACGCATTTCGCGTGTTCGAGGGTGACGATGCGGCGCGCGTCGCCGTGCTCTACGGCGACGGCGGCACGTTCTGCGCGGGCGCCGACCTCAAGGGTATCGGCGGCGAGCGGATGAACCGCGTCGCGCCCGACGGCGACGGACCGATGGGCCCGACGCGCATGCTCCTCTCGAAGCCGGTCATCGCGGCGATCGAGGGCTACGCCGTCGCGGGTGGCATCGAGCTCGCGGCGTGGTGCGATCTGCGCGTGGCCGCGAGCGACGCGAAGCTCGGTGTGCTCTGTCGTCGCTGGGGTGTGCCGCTGATCGACGGCGGAACCATCCGCCTGCCGCGCTTGATCGGTCTCTCGCACGCGCTCGACCTGATCCTCACCGGTCGCCTCGTCGACGCCGAAGAGGCGCAGCGGATGGGTCTCGTGAACCGTGTGTGCGCGCCGGGTGCGGCGCGGCAGACAGCAGAGCGACTGGCGCGCGAGCTCGCCGCGCTGCCGCAGACCTGTATGCGAGAGGATCGGCTGAGCGCCTACGAGCAGGAGCACCTCTCGCTCCCCGCGGCCCTCTCCAACGAGCTGCAGCACGGGATGACCTCGCTCTCCGCGCCCGAGCTCGCCGAGGGCGTCGCGCGATTCGTCTCCGGACACGGACGCGGCGGCCGCTCCGAGTAGTCGTGTCCTGGTACGAGATCCGCATCACGTGCACTCGGAGGTGCACGTCATGCGTACGACCATTCTCTGCCTCGTCGGTGCGCTCGGCGCGCTCGGGTGCGCACGCGAGACGTCGCGCGAGGCACGCGCGCCCCGGGTAGAGGTTCCGGCGGCGACCACGACCACGCCGGCGCGCGAAGCGAAGAGCGAGCCCGTCTACGACACGCAGAAGGGATTCGAGGACACGCTGCCGCCGCCCGACGCTACGGGAGGCGGACCGGTGCAGGGCGTCGACAGCGACGTCGGCGCGCCACGGTGGCGTAACAACCCCGGGAGCTACGACGACGGCAAGCGTCCGAAGACCACGCCGCCGCCGCGCCAGCAGCCCGCCGAATCGAACGACGAGCACATGCTCCCGCCCGACATGCGCTGACCCCGCGAACGAGCCGAGCTTGCAGCCTCCGCGGGAACGATGGACAACCGTCGCGCGTTCCCAACGGAGGTGCATGCATGCTCAAGATCCAACCCGCGCTGTTGATCGTCGCGCTGTGCTCCGCCTGCGGCGGCGAGAAGAAGCCACCCGAGGAGCCCTCCACGGCCAAGAAGGCCATCGCCACCGAGAAGGACGAGGGCGTCGAGAAGCCGAGCGACAAGAGCGTCCCCAACACGCCGACCGCGAGCGGGATCTACATCTCGGATGAGATCGCAAAGGCCTGCGGCATCAAGCAGACCGAGGCCTACTTCGCGTTCGACTCGGCGAAGATCGCCAGCTCCGGCCCGCTCGACAAGCTCGCCGCGTGCTTCAAGACCGGCCCGATGAAGGGCAAGGTCATGAAGCTCGTGGGCCACGCCGACCCGCGCGGCGACGCCGACTACAACGTGCAGCTCGGCCTGTCGCGCGCCGACTCGGTCGCGAAGTACCTGTTCGACCAGGGCCTCGACAAGAAGCAGGCAACCACCACCTCCCGTGGCGCGATGGACGCCAAGGGCACCGACGACGCGAGCTGGGCGCTCGACCGCCGCGTGGACGTCGTCCTCGCTCAGTGATCATGCTCCTCCAACAACCGGCCCCGCCGAAGGCGATTCAGCTCGATCCGGTCACGCTGCTGATGCACGCGTCCGGTCCGGTCAAGGTGACCGTCGTCCTGCTCCTCATCGCGTCCACGATGGTGTGGGGCATCACCGTGCTCAAGCTGCTGCAGCTCGCGCGCCTCCGCTCCGCCGAGGCGGCGTTCCAGCGCGAGGCGATGCGCGCCAACAGCGGCGGCGAGCTGTTCGAGCTCGCGCAGAACCACCGCTCCGCCCCCGGCGGGCGCGTGGTGTCGTGGCTCGCCATGCGCGGCGCGCCGGGCAGCGTCGAGCGTCTGCGGGCGATCGTCGACCGCGCCATCGTCAACGAGCGGCAGCGCGCGGGCACCTTCCTCCCCACGTTGGGCACCATCGCCGCGGTGTCGCCGTTCGTCGGGCTGTTCGGCACCGTCTACGGCATCATCGACGCCTTCATGCGCATCGGCGCCGAGAAGAGCGCCTCGCTCCCCGTCGTGGCGCCGGCCATCGGCGAGGCCCTGCTCGCCACGGCGATCGGCCTCGCGGCCGCCATCCCCGCCGTCGTCTTCTACAACATCCTCGACAAGCGCCTCGGCGACCTCGAGAACGAGCTCGAGTCGTCCGCCGCCGAGTGGGTGCTGATCGTCGCCGAATCGAGGCGCTGAATGGGCGTCTCGGTCAAGCGCAAGCGGCGCGGTGGGTTCGCCGACATCAACGTGACGCCGCTCGTCGACGTCATGCTGGTGCTCCTCATCGTCTTCATGGTCACCGCGCCGCTCCTCTCCACGAGCCTCCGCATCGAGCTCCCCGAGGTGCAGGCGTCCAACCAGCCGATCAAGGACGCCAAGCTCGTGGTCTCGATCGACAAGAACGAGAAGATCTTCTTCGGCGAGCAAGAGGCGCCGAACATCGAAGAGGTGCTCCGCAACAACCCACGGGTGCAGAGCGAGCACGAGCTCTACATCCGCGCGGACCGCGAGGCACGGTATCGAGTGGTCGCTCGGGCGGTCGCCGCCGCGCGCGCCGCGGGCGTCACCTCGCTCAACCTCCTGGTCGATCCGGAGCCGAGCAAGTGATCGCACGCGCCTTCCCCATGAGCGATTGGTTGCTCGCCGGGGCGGTCGCGGTGTTCATGCAGTCTGCGTTCGTGCTCATGCTGTCGCGCGGCGAGGCCAAGCCCGTCGTGGCCAATGTGTCGGACGACAACGCCAAGCCGGTCTCGGTCTCGATCGTGCCGGTGATGGACGACCTCCCCATGCTCAAGCTCGGCGGCAAGGCCAGCCCGCTGCCCGACATGTGGATGAAGCCGAAGGCCGCGACGAAGGCGGGCGGCGAGTCCACCCCGTCGACCAAGGCCGACACCGAGAAGGCGCCCCAGAACCCGTCGGACGCCGGCGTGACCGACGCGACCTCGCTCGATCCCGTCGCCGGCGACGCGAGCAGCGACCCGAACGCGGCCGAGGCGGGCTCGGCCGCCGGCTCGAAGACCGGCACCGAGACCGATCCGCTCAAGGCGCACGCCGTCGATCAGTACAAGGCGCAGCTCAACGCGTGGTTCTCCGCCCGCTTCAACATCCGCGGCAAGATCCCGTTCGACAAGCTCAAGACGCTGAAGGCGGCGGTGGTGATCGACGTCACCGGGGACCGCCACGTGGGCGGCTACGACGTGGTGAGCGGCAGCGGGGACGACACCTTCGACGACCAGCTGTACCGTGATCTCGCCAAGGTCCAGGTCAGCGGCGCGGTGCTCCCGCCGCCCCCGGAGAACTACCCGGATATTCTCGGCAGCAAATTGCGTCTGACCTTCCAGTGCACCGTCAAAGCAGCATGCGAATGAACCAATGGCCGCTCGCGGGCGCCGTCCTCACCATGACGATCGCCGCGCACGCGCAGACGCCGCCGCCCAACGAGGGCGCGCTCGGCACCGTCGAGGTCACCGGCTCGGCGGGCATCGTCCTGCCGAAGCTCGCGATCGTGCCGGTCACCGGTGAGGACGGAGAGACGCGCGACGTCCTCAAGAAGGATCTCGATCGGATGGGCCTCTACGACGTCGTCGACGAGGCGGCGATGCCCGCGGGCCCGTTCGCCAAGGACGATCCGCTCGAGGGCAAGGCGTGGAAGGGCAAGGGCATCTCGTTCGTCGTCCGCGCGCGCGCCGTCGGGTCCGAGCTCGAGGGGCAGGCGTGGATCCTCGGCAAGGGCGACGATCCCGTCGCGACGGTGAAGGTGAAGGGCGGCGGGCGGAGCGCGGCGCACGAGCTCGCCGATCAGCTGCTCCTCTCGCTCACCGGTCGCACCGGCCCCTTCGCGAGCCGCCTCGCCTACGCGATGCGCACCCCCAAGGGCCGCCAGATCGTCCTCACCGACGTCGACGGACAGAACAAGGTCGCCCACGGCAGCAAGGACGACACCTCGCTGTCTCCGGCGTTCGGTCCCTCCGGCTACCTCTATTTCACCGTCAGCAAGTCGTTCGATCCCTTCCGCCTCGCCAAGGGTAAGGACGCCACCGAGATCCCGCTCAAGCCGGTCGGCTCCGTGCTCTCGGTCTCGTTCTCGCCCGACAAGACGAAGCTCGCCGTCGCGATCATGAAGGACGAGACGAGCAAGATCTTCACCGGCAAGGCCGACGGCAGCGACCTCACGGTGCTCGAGACGGCGAAGCAGCCCAATCGCCCCGTGCTCGGCCCGCTCGGCAAGATCGCCTACGTCGCGTCGGGCGGCGGCACCCAGCGCGTGTACGTCGACGGGCAAGCGGTCTCGCCCGCGGGGTTCCACGCCTCGGCGCCCACGTTCTGCGACTCGCCGCAGGGACTCCTCGTGGTGTTCACGGTCGGCGTCGGCAGCGGCGCCGATCTCGTGGCCACCGACACGAGCGGCGGCAACGTGCGTCGCCTCACGCAGGGCCACGGCAGCAACGCATACCCGGCGTGCAGCCCCGACGGGCGCCTCGTCGCGTTCTTCTCGACCGGCGCGAACGCCAAGTCCCCCGCGCTCTACGTCCTGCCGCTCTCCTACCCCACGCGCATCCGCAAGCTCGCCGACGACCACGGCGAGTCACTCGCCTGGGCCAGGTGAGAGCTGCGTATGCGGTGGGCGAGGTGAGAGCTGCTTGCAGCAGCGAGCCCCTCACCCAACCCTCTCCCGCGAGCGGGAGAGGGCTACTGAGGTTTCGTTCGGATCCCCCTCTCCCGCCTGCGGGAGAGGGTCGGGGTGAGGGTCTCGGGCACGAGACGAACGCGCGCTAGGGCCCCACATCTTCCGGCTCGAGCGGGCAGTCGATGGTGAGCACGTTGCCCTTCACCGCGATCGCGGTGCCGCCGCACGTGTTCTCCTTGTAGCCCGCGGCGCGCACGCGGAGCTCGTAGGTGCCGGGCGGGAGGTCGGCGCCGAAGTAGCCGTCTTCGCCCGTCATCAGCGGCGGGCGCGCGGCGCCGACGAACGAGACCTTGGCCTCGGCGATGGGCTTGTTCCCGTGGTGGACGAAGCCGCGCACCGGCACCACCGGCGGCGCGGCCTCGACGCGCTCCACGATCACCGTCGTCGGGTGCTCGCGCGTGTCGAGCGCGAGCGCGAACCCGAGCCACAGCGTGTAGGGAGCTTGCGGGGCGATCGACGACGGCGCGCGCGCGACCCCCGAGGTGCCGACGTCGAGACCGAGGAGGAACGACACCCCGCGGTGGGTCGCGCGCGCGCCGAAGGTGAGCTTGCTCGGCACCGCGCCGCACCCCGACGTGCACCGATAGCGCTGCCGATTCACCGGCACGCCGAGGCCGAATTCGACGAAGGGGGTGACCGCGCCGGTGAGCAGCTCGACCCCGAGGCTCGCCTCGAAACGATCGACCTTGTTGATGCCGAGCCCGTAGCGCTCGAGGACCGTGATCTCGCTGCCGCGCGCGGACTCGACCTCGGTGACGAGCGCCGAGGTGTTGTCGAACAGGTAGGCGAGCCCGAGGTGCACCCGCGCACGCGGGAACGCGTAGGACGAGAGCGCGCGCAGCCGGAAGCTCGTGCCGCGGCCGGCGAAGCCGACGCTGCCGGGCGCGTTGCCGACGAGCAGTTCGCCACCGCCGCCGAGGCCGAGCGCGCCGAGCACGCGCGCATAGCGAGCGCCGAGCGTGGTGTCGCCGAAGACCTCGTAGAGCGTCTTCGCCTCGGAGTTGTTGTTGGTGTAGGCGCGGCCGACCAGGTAGGCGTCGAGCCCGCGCACCAGAGAGGTGCCGAGCGCGACCGTGGCGCCGCTGTGCGCGTGCTCGTCGGTGGGGGAGAGGAACCGCGAGGCGCGGAACCAATCGACGTGGACCGCGGCGCGCACGGTGCCGGGCTCGTCGGGGATCGCGGCCGGTGTGTGCAGCAAGCCGGTGGGCCCCCCCGCGGTCGGCGCAAGGCTGAGCAGGGCGACGACGAGCGCGTGCACGACGCTGAAATACCACGCTATCGTCCGCTGCGTGGCGCGCTTCCTCCTCGCGCTCCTCCTCGTCAGCTGCGCGGCCGAGCCGGCGCCGGTCGTCGACTGGCGCGCGCAGTCGCCGCGCCTCGCGGCCTGCAAGGCCCTCGCCGAAGCCACCTGCGCCCGGCTCGAGTCGTGCGCGCCCCGCTCGGCGCGGATCTCGGTCGGCACCGCTTGCATAGCGACGTTAACCGATGCGTGCTTCGAGACCGCCGGGCTCGGCGGCTCCGCCCGATCGACCGCCGACGTGCGCGCCTGCGCGGACGCAACGCGCGCCTCGTCCTGCGAACGCTTCCTCGCGCGCTACCCCGACGTGTGCGAGCTGCCGCGGGGCGCGCTCGCCGACGGCGTCGGCTGCGCGTTCGACGAGCAGTGTGCGAGCCTCCACTGCCGACGCCCCGCGGACTCCGCGTGCGGCGTGTGCGCGACCGACACCGTCGCGTTGGCCGGCCTCGGCGAGCCGTGCGGGCCGATGGTCCCCTGCGGCAGGCTCCTGTTCTGCGACGTCAGCCGCTGCGCACCGAAGCGAAAACTCGGGGAGAGCTGCGGCGGCGTCGGCCAGTGCGATCCGTTCGAGGCCGCGATCTGCAACGAGACGTACATGTGCCAGACGGCCGCGGTGGCGCAGCTCGGTCAGGCCTGCACCTTCACCGCCAACGCGCTCACGCTCTGCGAGGCCCCCGCGCGGTGCATCGACGATCGCTGCGTCGCGGCCAAGCGCGACGGCGCGGCGTGCATCGAGTCGCACGAATGCGAGGGCTACTACGGCGAGTGCATCCGCGGTCACTGCGTGCGACGCACCGTGGAGCTGTGCGCTCAGAAGTAATAGACGACCGCAGCGTTCCACTCCGTCGCCGCCCGGAGCGCGTTCGAGCGCGACTCGACGGCGCGCGGCACGGGCTCCCGCGTCGTCGACGGGCCCGCCTCCGAGCGCCACTCGCGTGAGAACGCGGCGTCGAGCCCGAACGTGCCGATCAGCGAGAGGCGCTGCACGCCGACGAAGCCGCAGTGGAGCTCGGCGCCGAGCCGCACGCCCGCGGTGACGAGGTAGCGCGTGCGGTGGCCGTCGGGCGCCGTCTGCGCGAGGCCGGTGATCGGCGAGACCGCCGTCTGCCCGACGAGCGTCTCGCCGCCCTGCGCGTAGCCGACGCTCGGTGCGACGAACATCGTGAGGTGCTTCTCGACGAGGTAGGCGATCGGCAGCGACACGCGCGCGGCGACCGCGAACGACCTCCGCTCGGTGGCCGTTTGCCCGCGCCCGCCGAGCGACACGTCGAGGCCGACGCTGCGCCGAAACCAGGTGCGGACGCCCAGCATGTGCACGTCGTCGAGCCGGCCGAAGTAGCCGACGCCGGCGCGGAGGCGGATCGCCTCGTGATCGGTGTCGGTCACCACCGTGGGCGCGGGCTTCGCCGGCGCGAACGGCGCGTAGTTCACCTCGGACGCGGCCAGCAGCACCCAGGCGATCACTTGGAGTACTCCATCGGGACGCGCAGCTCCTCGGGGACGAGCGAGTCGTTGGGGCCGGGCGGACCGGGATCGACGCTGAGGCCGGTGAGCGCGCGGAACATCGCGTCGGCGAGCAGATCGGCGCCCCAGCACACGACCACGCCCGCGGCGCGGCGCGCGCAGCTGCGGTCTCCGCCCACCGCGATCTCGGTGGCGTCGGCGAGCCCCTTGACGGCGATCGGCTCCTTGCTGTCCTCGCGCGTGCCGTTGCCGAGCTGGCCGTAGCCGTTGCTGCCCCAGCACCACACGGTGGAGTCCTTGCGACGCGCACAGAAGTGACCGATCCCCGCGGAGAGCTCCGTGACGTCCGTGACGGCCACCGGCTCGGCCCACGCCGGCACCTTCTCGGTGATCGGCGCGTTGCTCGGTCGCGAGAGCGCGAAGCAGCGCACGGTCATGTCGTCGAGCAAAGCACAGCCGCGCCATCGCCCAAGGGCGACCTGCCGCACCTTGCCCGCGACGGGCTCGAGCGGCTTCTGCCCACCGAACGAGCAGCGGAGGACGCCGGCGACAACCGCGCAGGTGGCGTCGGTCGCGAGCCCGAGCGTGCTCGCGTCGTTGAACCAGTCGATCGGCGTCGGCGGGGCGTGGCTGACGCCGGCGAGCTTCCCCCAGCAGAACACCGCCTTCGAGGTGAGCCTCGCGCACGACTGCGCGTCGCCCACTCGGACCTCGGCGGCCGGCGCCGGGAGCTTCACGAGGCGTGCGCTGCGCACGAACGGCTCGTCGCCCGAGGCCTCGCCCGCGTCGTTGCGCCCCCAGCACAGGACCTCGCCCGCGTCCGTGCGCGCGCACGCGTGGTGATGACCGGCGGCGACCTCCGCGACCTTGCTCGCACCGCGGACGGTGACGAAGCTGCCGAGTCGACGAACGCCCGCCGGCCGGAAGTCCTGCTTGCAGCGAACGTCGCCGTTGGCCATCAGCACGCAGAGATCGTTCCACCCGACCGCGACGCGACGCACCTCGGACGACGCGACGAACGACACGTGCTCGGGGTCGGGCGGCGCCGCGAGCCGCGTTACGCGCGGCTCGCACCCAGCGAGGAGCAGCATCGCGACGAGGGAGCGGCGCACCCCCCGAGTTTAGAACGCCACGTGCATCTGCAAACCCGACATCACGCCGAAGTGACCGCCGACGTCCTTGTTACCGAAGAGCCCCATAAAGCGAGTCTGCGCGTCGAAGCGGAAGAATTTCGTCTTGTAGAGCTCGAACCCGAGGGTGCCGCCGACAAGCATCTCATCCTTGGTGCCGGCGTCCACGCTCGTGGACGTGCGCGCATAGCCGAGGCGCCAGCCGATGTACGGGTTCATGTAGTTGCGCCGGCCGGCGCCGAGGAAGTCGGAGTAGAACTCCCCGCCGATCGTCACGAAGAACGCGTCGAGCCCCTGCCCCGGGTTGCCCATCCGGCGCAGGCCGTCGACGTCGACGCTGAAGTAACGCGACGCCGCGATCGACAGGCCGAACCCGAGGTAGCCGTAGTCGCCCGCGGCGCCGCGGAAGTCCGCGAAGTGGACGGCGCGCACGCCGGGGTAGACCTTGGCCTTGGGGTCGAAGATCGGCGTGTTGTCGGGGCGCGAGGTGTAGAGCGTGAGGTAGATCGTCGCGCGCGCGGCGCGGTCCTTCATCCAGCGGAGATCACCCTTCACCCGATCGATCTCGCCGCGGATGCGGGTCATCTCGCGCTCGATCTGGAGGATCGAGTTCACGTCCTGCGCCTTCGCGAGGATCTCCTCGTAGCGCTTGAGGGTGACCTCGAGGTTCTTCAAGTAGATCTGCGCGTCGTGGAACTCCTTGCCGATGTCGCGCGCGGTGATCTGCCGGTTGCGCACCACGCCGATGCCGCCGATGTCGGTGAGGAACGCCTCGGAGCCCTTCGACGGCACTCGGAGGGTGAACGACGCGGCCGACGAGCCGGCGTCGTCGTTGACCGTGTCGGCCACGACCTGGCCGCCGTGCTTCTTCGCGAGCTCGCGCACCTTGCCCGCGGCGTCGCCGATCTTCTCGACCTCGACCGAGAGGCGCGCCTCGATGTCGAACATCTCGGTCTGGTTGGCGTTCGGCTCCACCGCAGCGGGCGCCGGCGCGGCCGCGGGCGTCGACGAGCCCGAGCCGCTGCTCGTGTCGGCGCTCGCGACGTACTCGGACTCCGAGACGGACTCCTTCTTCACCGACACTTCGTCGCTCGAGTCCGCGGCGACGCCGGGGACCGAGGCCGTGTACGTGGCGCCGGTCTTCGCCGCGACCGGCGGCCCACCGGGGACCGGCGCGGCGCCCCCGTAGGCCGGGTAGGTCGGTGGCGGCGGCGCGGCCGGGCGCGGCGCGTAACGCCCGGCGGAGGCGGACTTGTTCGCAGCGGCGCAGGCCGGGAGCGCGAGGAAGAGTACGAGCAAGAGGGGGATCGAACGAGACATGAGGAGGCCTCCGGGACCGCCAAAACGCGCGTGGCTCCCGTGACCTTACACCTGATTGCCGCTCCCGCAGTCTGCACCCATCATTACGGCCGATGCGCGCGTTCGGTCTCCTCGCTCTGCTCTTCGCCTCGCCAGCGCTCGCACAGACCGCGAGCCCCGTCCCGACCACGATGCCGGAAGACGGCACGCCCCCCGCACCCCCTGCCAAGACCGACACCTTCGACGCGGACGCAGCGCGGAAGGTCCTCTCCGGCGTCGAGTACAAGGACTGCGGCAAGGGCGGCCCCGGCAAGCTGCTCGTCACCTTCGCGGCCGACGGCACCGTCGAGCGCGTGGTGCTGGCCGAGGGCTCGTGGCAGCCGCCGGTCGCGATCTGCGTGACCCGGCGCTTCTCGGAGATCGGCGTCATGCCCTTCACCGGCAGCTCGCACACGGTGAAGTGGAGCGTGGTCCTCGAAGCGGGCGCGCCCCCGCCCGCGACCTACGCCAGCCCGCCCGAGTCGGGCATCGCGCCCTACTCGTTCGGTCCGCCGCGCGGGGACGTGCTCGACGCATCGAAGGGGGGGCCGCCGCCGCCCGGCTACCACGTCGAGGAGCGTCGGCGGTCCGGCCTCCTCATCACCGGCTCGCTCATCGCGGCCTTCGGCCTCATCTTCACCGGACTCGGGCTCGACGAGCAGAGCGGTCGCAGCGGTCGCGAATCCATCCTCTACGGTGGCGTCATCCACCTCGCCGTCGGCATCCCGCTGTTCTGCGTCGGCCTCACGAGCAAGCGCACGTTCGTCGCCAACAGCGTGAGCCTCGCGCCGGTGTTCCATCGTGGCGGCGGCGGCTCGGCCGCGCTCTCGCTCACCTTCTGATGCGCGCCGCGCTGCTCCTCGCGCTCCTCGTGGGTTGTCGAGAGAAACCCTCGGACATCCGCCGCGCGCCCGAGCGCGAGCTCCCGCGCCCGCCCCCACCCGCGCCCACGCCGAGCGTCTTCGTGAAGACCCTCATCGGCTACGCGGGCGAGGAGGTGAGCGTCCTCGGACGGGTCGCGCCGAGCACCAAGCCACGGATCAAGTGGAGCGTGAGCGGGAAGTCCTCCGCGATGTTCGACATCACCGACTCGCACACGACCATCGCCGCGCACCTGGCCACGCTGCCGGACTGCGCGGGCGAGGTGACCTTGACCGGCACCGTGATCGTCGCACGGGGAATGATCCGCCAGGGCACGACCGAGGGGGACTGGGCCGAGCCACAGCTCGATGTGACTCGCTGGAATTGCCGCTGAATCTGCTACCGTCCGCACATGGCCGACGAGATCGAGCTCGACCCGGCGCTGCGCCATGAGATCGACAAGCTGCACGGCCGGCTCGACGAGCTCGACCACTACGCGCTGCTCGGAATCCATCGCTCCGCCGAGAAGAAGCAGGTCAAGAGCGCGTACTACGGCTTCGCCGCGCGCATCCACCCCGATCGTCACTTCGGCAAGAAGCTCGGTCCCTACAAGCCGAAGATGGAGGCGATCTTCAACCGGATGACGGTCGCGCACGACACCCTCGCGTCGGTGAGCCGTCGCGCCGAGTACGACGGCTACCTCGCCGAGCGCGATCGGCTGTCGGAGCTCGAACGCGTCCTCGACGTCGACCAGGAGTCGCTCGGCATCGCCGAAGAGCGCCCGGTCGATCCCGCGCGCGTCGCCGACTCGAACGACCGCATGCGCGCCCAGCCGCAGCCCGCGCCCACGCCCCAGGCGCTGTCTCCCGAGGCAGAGAGGGCGCGCCGCGAAGCCCTCGCACGCAGGCTCCTCGGCGGCTCGAGCCGCCGCATGCCCGCCGTCACCGCGCCGGTGGCCAAGTCGAGCGCACCGCCGCCGCAGCACACGCCGACCCCGAGGCAGGTCGGCGTCGATACCCTGATCACGTCGGCGCGCGGCGCCGCCAACAGCGGCGATCTCATCACCGCCTCCAACCGCATGCGCCTCGCGGCCAAGCTCGATCCGCGCCTCGCCACCGAGGCCGAGGAGCTCACGCGCCGCGCGCACGCGGCGATGGCCGAGGCCTACGTCAAGCAGGCCCGCTTCGAGGAGAGCGAGGAGCGGTGGGTCGCGGCGGCGATCTCGTGGGTCAAGGCACACGAGGGCAAGCCCACCGATCCGGCGATCGCCGAGCGCGCGGCCAACGCACTACGCCTGGCCAAGGGCGATCTGCGCAAGGCGGTGCACCTCGCCGAGATGGCCGCGCGCATGCGCGCGAACGACGCCGGCTTTCGCCTCACGCTCGCCGAGGTGTACTGCGAGGCCGGCCTACTCAAGCGCTCGCGTTCCGAGCTCGAGGTCGCTGCGCGCATCAACCCGCAAGACCCCCGCTGCCGCGCGCTGCACGAAGAGCTGAAGCGACGCGGCGGCTGAGCTGGAGCCGCGACCGTGAGGGAGCGGGTTGTCAGGAGCGGATGTTCTCCCGTCGACAACCCGCTCGCTGACGCTCGCGGCTCCTACAGGCCGAGCTCCTTGAACAGGAACGTGTACTGATCGGAGAGCTCTTCGAGCTGTTTGTGGCGCGGCTTGCCCGCGCCGTGCCCCGCCTTCGTCTCGATGCGCACGAGGATGGGCTTGTCGCTCGAGGTGGCCTCCTGCAGCCGCGCGGTCATCTTGCGGGCGTGCATCGGGTCGACGCGCGAGTCGCTCTCGGCCGTCATGAACAGCACCGCCGGATACGCGGTGCCGTCCACGACGCGGTGATAGGGCGAGTACGCCTTGAGCCACTTGAACGCCGCGGCCTCCTCCGGCGAGCCGTACTCCGGGATCCACATCTTCGCGATCAGGAAGTGGTGATAGCGAAGCATGTCGAGCAGCGGCACCGCCGAGACCGCGGCGCGGAACAGCTCCGGCCGCTGGGTGACGAGCGCGCCGACGAGCAGACCGCCGTTGCTGCCGCCGAGCGCCGCGAGCCGCTTCGGCGACACCCATTTCTGCGCGACGAGCGCCTCGGCGACCGCGATGGCGTCGTCGAAGACGTTCTGCTTCTTGTCGAGCATGCCGGCGCGGTGCCACGTCTCGCCATACTCCGCGCCGCCCCGCAGGTTGGCCACGCAGTACACGCCGCCGCGCTCGAGGAACGAGTACACGGTGCGATTGAAGGACGGCGTTTGGCTGATGTTGAAGCCGCCGTAGCCGTAGAGAATGCCGGGCGCGGAGCCGTCGCGCGGCGTGTCCTTCTTGTGCACGACGAACGCGGTGACGACGGTGCCGTCCTTCGACTTCGCCTCGATTTGCTCGATCGCGATCGACGCGGGGTCGATCGGCGCGTCGATCTTGGCGAAGACGCTCGTTTGCCCCTTTTTGAGGTCGACCCGGTGGATCGCCGGCGGCATCGCGTAGGACTGCACCTCGAACATCGCCTCGTCGCCGTCGAGATCGCCGTGCGGCACGCTGGCGGTGGCGATGCCGCCGAGCGCGACCTCGGACACGAGCTTGCCGTCGAGCGTGCGCCGCTCGAGGCGCGACGACGCCTTGTGCAGGTAGCTGAGGAACAGCGCGTCGCCCGCGGCGTCGAAGTCGCGGATCGGGTCCTTGCCCTCGGGGACGATCTCCTTCCACGCGTCGCGCGCGGGCTTGAGCGGATCGACCCGATAGAGCTTGTAGTTGGGCGCGCCGTCGTTGGTGCGGAGGAAGAGGACGTCGCCGCGGTGGAACATGGGGTCGAACAGCGCGTCGACGCCGGTCACCATGGTGACGAAGTCCCCCTTGCCCTTGAGGTCCTTGATGAGGACGCTCGACTTCGCCCACCCGTGCGACATGCGCACCACGAGGTGCCGGCCCGAGGGCGAGAGCACCACCGCGGGCACGTCGGTCATCTTCCAGCGGGTGTCGCCGGCGAGCGGGAACACGAGCGGGTCGTGCTTCCAGTGCCGCCCGACCCGGTGCTCGTACACCTTGCGGTGGTAGTGCTCCTCTTCCTTCGGCACCGAGCCGGGCTCGGGCTCGCGCGTGTAGTAGAAGCCGCTGTTGTCGGGGAGCCACGCGACCGACGCCATGCGCGTGCGGGGGATCTCGTCGGCGATGTCGGCGCCGGTGGCCACGTCGCGGAGGTAGAGCGTGCTCTGCTCGTTGCCGCTGACGGACGCGCCGTAGGCGACGAGCGCGCCGTCGGGGGAGACGTACCACCAGTCGAGCGCGCTGGTTTTGTCGCTGCCGAACGTGGTCGGATCGAGGAGCGGGCGGTCCTTGCCGGCGAGGCCCTCGCGGACGTAGACGATGGGCTGGTCCTGCTTGCCCTCGCGGCGCACGTGGAAGTAGCGGCGCGGCTGCTTCTTCTTGCCGGCCGTGCCGGTGCGGAGCACCGGCGACGAGACGAACCCGATCGAGAGCAGCTCGTCGATCCGCACCTTGAGCTTGGCGCGCACCTCGCCGCCGTCGAGATAGGCGCGCGTGCGCTGGTTCTGCAGGTCGGTCCACGCCTTGGTCTCGGCGGAGTCGGAGTCCTCGAGCCAACGGAACGGGTCGGCGATGGTCTCGCCGAACAGCGTGTCGACGACGGGGCGCTTGACGTTCATGGGCAGCTTGGTGGTGACTACCGGCGCGCTCGCCGAGGGCGACGGCGCAGGAGCGACCGACGGAGCGGGAGGGGTGGAGAGCGGGGGCTCGGGCTGCGCACCCGCGCAGGCGAGGAGCGTCGCCGCAAACAGGGGAACCAGACGCATGGCCGCGCGGTCTACCATGGGCCCATGCGCGCCGCGCTCGTCTGCCTGCTGCTCTTCGGGTGCACGCCCAAGCCCAACGGCTTGTGCGAGCACATCACCAAGGTCGTAGAGAACCAGTTCGGTCCCGACGACCCCAAGGACCCGCAGGGGTCGCACGACCGCGGCGTGCAACGGTGCACCGAGCTATGGGCGAAGAAGAGGCAGGAGGATCCCAAAGCATACGAGTGTTATGCAAAGTGCGCGGAGGACGTGAAGAAGGTCGTCGACCTCGCGTCGTGCAAACCCAAGTGCTACCCCAACGAGCCCAAGCCGCCGGACGAGACCGACAAGCTCGAGGGCGTCATCTCCTTCCCCGACTCCGGCTCGCCCTCCCCGTCCGCCAGCAAGAGCCCATGAAGCGCACGCTCGCGATCGCTGCACTGCTCGTCACAACCCGCGCGCGCGCCGCCGTCGACGTCGACCCGGCGTCCACGGCGTGCACGGTCAAGGGCAAGACGTCGATCGCGACCCAGCTCTATGCTGGCCCCGTCGGCGGGACGCCGCTCGTCACGCTCTCCGCGCACGAGCGCATCGTCGAGGCGCTCGAGCTCCCCGCGGACACGCAGTCCGGTCGCGTCCACGTGCGCGCGCGGAGGGACGTGCCCGGCCTGCGCGTCGACGGCTACATCGCTGGCAAGGTCCTCACGTTCAGCGCCAGCAAGGACCAGGTGGTCGTCACCGACCACGTGTGGATCCGCGGCGGCGCGGCGCTCAAGCTCTTTCAGGGCGCGAGCGACCTCGAGGGCGAGCCGCTCAACGCGCCGATCGCCCACGCGCGCACCCGCATCGCGTGCGGCGAGCTGCGCTTCGGCACCTTCTCCGCGAGCGCCACCTCCAAGGCCTCGGACTGGTACTTCTTCCGCCAGAAGAGCACCCCGCTGTTCGACGCGCCCGGCGGGAAGGTGATCTTCACCGTCACGCTCAACGTCGGCACCCACGGCGTCAGCGTCGGCTCGGTCAAGAAGCAGGGCGCGTTCCACGAGATCGTCGTCGACGACGCCGTGCGCCTCGCGGGTTGGGTCCGCGCCGCGGACCTCGAGCCCGACAAGGAGGACTACGGCGCCGTCGGCGGCCTCGGTCTGTCCGGCACCGGCACCTCCGGCTCGAGCATGCCGATCCGCACCGCCAAGCAGGACGTCGAGGTCTACCTCGGTCCGAGCTCCACCGGTCCCGCGGTCGGCGTCCTCGAGAAGGGAGCCAAGGTCTACGCCACGCCGGTCGCCAACGGCTTCTCCACGATCACGTTCGTCGACCGCGACGCGGTCGCGCCAGACGGCAAGCAGCTCCACGTGCTCACCACCGCGGTGCAGTGATGGACGACCTCGAGCGCGCCGCGCGGCGTGTCGGCGAGGCCGACGCCATCCTGGTCACGGCGGGGGCCGGCATGGGCGTCGACTCGGGCTTGCCGGACTTCCGCGGCGACCAGGGCTTCTGGCGCGCGTACCCGCCGTATCGACAGCTCGGCCTGTCCTTCGTCGACCTCGCCAACCCGCGGTGGTTCGAGCGCGATCCAGCGCTCGCCTGGGGCTTCTACGGTCATCGGCTCGCGCTCTACCGGCGCACCGTTCCCCACGAGGGCTTCGCGATCCTCCGCCGGTGGATCGCCGAAAAGAAGGGCTTCGTCTTCACGAGCAACGTCGACGGCCAGTTCCAGCGCGCCGGCTTCGACGCCAACGCCATCCTCGAGTGCCACGGCGCGCTCGACTACCTGCAGTGCCTCGACGACTGCGGCGTCGGAGTCATCGCCGCGCACGACTACCACCCCGAGGTCGACGAGCAGACCTTCCGCGCGCGGCCGCCGCTGCCCGCGTGCCCGCGCTGCGGCGCGCTGATGCGCCCCAACGTGCTCATGTTCGGCGACGGCGGCTGGGACAGCGCGCGCGAGGACGAGCAGTCGCGGCGCTTCGAGCAGTTCCTCGCCGGCGCCGGCAAGCTCGCGATCGTCGAGTGCGGCGCCGGAACGGCGGTGCCCACGGTGCGCATGACCGGCGAGCGACTGGCGCGCGCGCTCAACGCCTCCCTCATCCGCATCAACGTGCGCGAGCCGGAGGTGCCCGCCGGCCACATCGGCCTCGCCCTCGGCGCCCTCGACGGACTGCGAGCGATCGCCAAGCAACTCGACTCGAGATGAAGTCGCTGCTCGAGGCCGTTCGCAAGAAGTGTCCCTCCGGCCTGTGGTCGCAGGGGGTCAAGCTCGCGCGCGAGGGCGCGGTGCTCGTCGAGGCGCGGTCGGCGAGCGAGATCACCGCGCGGGTCCGCGCGCCGCGCTTCGCGATCCCGCCGACGGTCACCCTCTATCCCGAGGACGACGAGTGGAGCTGCGACTGCGCCGGCAAGATCGATCCCTGCGAGCACGTCGCGGCCGCGGCGATCGCGCTCTCGCAGGATCAGGTCGCCCCCGCGCCGCCCCGGGCGCAGCTCGGCTACCGGCTCGTTCGCAGGGACAAGACGCTCTACCTCTCGCGCGTGATCGGCGAGCAACCGCTCAAGGGGCCGCTCGCCGGCGAGATCACCAAGGGCCTCGTCGCCAGCCACGACGATCTCGCGCTCGATCGCGTCCTCGGCCCCGGCCAGCAGGTGTTCCTGCCGGTCGCGCGGATGCCCGAGATCCTCGGGAAGCTCACCGGCGACGTGCAGCTCGACGGCGTCCCCGTGCGCACCAGCGGCGACCCGGTCCTCCCCCGCGCGGTCGTCCGCGACGCGGAGGACGGCGTGGTGCTCCGCATCGAGCGCGATCCGGCGATCGAGGAGGTCATCGGCCGCGGCGTGGTGCGGGTCGCCGGGGTGCTGCGCCCGATCGGCGAGGTCGAGCTGTGCGGCGATCTGCTCGACAAGCTGCCGCGCGTGCGCCCCTTCTCCACCGCGCGCTTCCCCGAGCTGGTGAACGAGGTGCTCCCCGCGCTCGAGGACAAGCTTTCGGTGCGGCTCGAGAGCAAGAAGCTCCCGCGCCGCGCGCGCGCACTCAAGCCGCGCGTCCTCCTGCAGCTCGGCCACTCCGGCGAGTCCTCGCTCTCCGTCGTTCCATTGATTGTTTATGGAGATCCGCCGCAGGCGCGGATCGACGACGGCAGGCTCGTGCACCTCGGCGGCGAGCTGCCGATGCGCGACGAGGGCGCCGAGAAGAAGCTGCTCGCGCGCCTCCGCGACGAGCTCAACCTCGTCCCCGGCCGCCGCGTCGACTTCTACGGCCCCGACGCGCGCCGGTTCGCCGCGCAGCTCAAGTCCTGGGCGGTGCACGATCCAGAGCACACCATCACCGCGCCGCTCACCCCAGAGGTCAGCGGGGAGCTCGACGTGCGCTTCACGAGCGGCGACAAGAGCGCCTCGGGCGAGGCGGCGGTGCGCGCGTGGCAAGAGGGCCTCGACGTCGTACCGCTCGACGGCGGCGGGTGGGCGCCGCTCCCCATGGACTGGCTCGCCAAGCACGGCCGGCTGCTCGCCGAGCTGCTCGCCGCGCGCGAGGCGGGCAAGGTACCGCCCGCGCTCGCCCCCCGAGTCGTCAAGCTCTACGAGGCGCTCAACCAGCCGCCGCCGCCGTCGTTCGCCGGGCTCGCGCGCGCGCTCGCGAGCTTCGATCGGCTGCCGCGCGCGGAGCTGCCCGCGCTCGCCGCGGAGCTTCGCCCCTACCAGCGCACCGGCGTCGACTGGCTGTCGTTCCTCCGGGACGCGGGCCTCGGCGCGGTGCTCGCGGACGACATGGGCCTCGGCAAGACGCTGCAGACGATCGCCGCGCTCCGCGGTCGTGCGCTCGTCGTGGCGCCGCGGAGCGTGATCCACAACTGGGTGGCCGAGATCGCCAAGTTCCGGCCCTCGCTCCGCGCCGCGCTGTATCACGGCCCGCGCCGCGTGCTCGATCGAGAGGCCGACGTCGTGATCACCACCTACGCCGTCCTGCGCCTCGACCTCGACGCGCTGCGGAGCGGGTGGGACATCGTCGTGCTCGACGAGGCGCAGTCGATCAAGAACCCGGAGAGCCAGGTCGCGCGCGCCGCGTTCGAGCTCGAGTCGAAGTGGCGGGTCGCGCTCAGCGGCACGCCGATCGAGAACCGCCTCGACGAGCTGTGGAGCGTCTTCCACTTCGCGAGCCGCGGGCTGCTCGGCGGCCGCAGCGACTTCCATGATCGGTTCGTCGCGCGCCCCGAGCCCGAGCGCCTCCGCGAGCTGATCAAGCCGTTCCTCCTCCGTCGGCTCAAGAAGGAGGTGGCGCCGGAGCTGCCGCCGCGCACCGATGTCACCCTCCACGTGGAGCTCGAGGAGTCCGAACGCGCGGTGTACGACGCCGTCCGCGCCGCGACCAAGAGGGACGTGCTCGACAAGCTCGCCTCCGGGGGCTCGGTGCTCGCCGCGCTCGAGGCGTTGCTGCGCCTGCGGCAGGCAGCCTCTCACCCCGCCCTGGTGCCGGGTCAGGCGGCCGACACGTCGTCCAAGGTGGACACGCTCGTCGAGGCGCTGGCGGACGCCGCGTCCGACGGCCACAAGGCGCTCGTGTTCTCGCAGTGGACGTCGATGCTCGACCTGATCGAGCCGCGTCTGCGGGGCGAGGGCATCTCCTTCACGCGCCTCGACGGCTCGACGGCGGATCGCGCCGGGGTCGTCGCCCGCTTCCAACGCGACGACGGCCCGCCGGTGATGCTCATCTCATTGAAGGCTGGCGGCACGGGGTTGAACCTCACCGCGGCCGATCACGTGTTCTTGCTCGATCCGTGGTGGAACCCCGCCGTCGAGGACCAAGCCGCCGATCGCGCGCACCGTATCGGCCAGGACAAGCCGGTGTTCGTCTATCGCCTCGTCGCCAAGGACACCGTCGAGGAGGGCATCCTCGCGCTCCAGGAGCGCAAACGCGCGATCGCCGATTCCGCCCTCGCCGCAGGCGCGCACGGCGGCGAGATCACGCGCGAGGACTTGCTCGCCCTCCTGCAGTAGTCTCTGTCTCCGCCATGTCGGAGCAATTCGTCGTCCTCTCCGCGCTCGCGCCCGATCGCCCCGGTCTGGTCGCGGAGCTCACTGCCTACGTGAACGACCGCAACGGCAACGTCGAAGAGAGCCGAATGCTCATCCTCGGCGGCGAGTTCGGCTCGTTGGTGCTGGTCTCCGGCAACCCGGCCAGCGTCGAGTCGATCATCCGCGACGCCGACGCGCTCAAGAAGCAGATCGGCGGCGACCTGATCATCCGCCGCACCAAGAGCCCCGAGGAGCATCGTCGCGGTGAGCTCAAGCCGGTGCTGATCAGCGCCGAGTCGTTCGACCGCGTCGGCATCGTCAAGGCGATCGCCAGCGCCATCTCCGGGCTCGGCCTCAACATCGTCGATCTCGAGACCACGGCGGTGGACGCGGCGTTCACCGGGGCGACCTTGTTCAAGATCGAGGCCCGGGTCGACGTGCCCCGCGGCACCCCCATGGCCAAGATCCGCCAGGCCATGGAGGACGTGGCGGCGCGCGAGCACCTCGATGTCGAGGTACGCTCGCTGACGTAACCGGATGGCAGCCCTTCCCCAGCTCGAGACCGGCACCATGGTGCTCGGGGACGTCCGCACCGAGTCGCTCGTGTGCGTGAGCGGCGTCGGCGCGCTCCACCGCGGGCGCTCGACCGGCAGCGGCCGATCGGTCCTGGTGCGGGTGCTCACCTCCGACGCGCTCGAGCGCGCGAGCGACACGTTCGCCCGCGAGGTGCTGGTCGTCCGCCACCTCGAGCACGACGCCACGGTCCCGCCGCTCAACGCCGGAGTCGAGGGCAACCGCGCGATCATCACCTACGAACCGGTCAAGGGCACGGTCCTCCAAACGAAGTTCCCCGGCGAGCCGCTCTCGCTCTCGGAGGTCGTGAAGATCGTCACCGAGCTCGCGGCGGTGCTCGACTACGCGCACCGTCAGCCGTCGCCCGTGCTGCACGGCGCGCTCTGCAGCTCGAGCGTGGTCGTGAGCGACGCGGGTCAGGTGCGGCTGCTCGATCTCGGCATCGTCCAGGCGCTCGAGCGCGTGCAGGTCCTCCCCGAGGCCATGTTCGAGCTGCTCGATCCCGCGTGCGTCGCGCCGGAGCAGGTCTCACGCACGTTCCCGATCTCCGCGGCCACCGACGTGTTCGGCCTCGCGTCGATCGCGTTCGAGTGTCTCACCGGCCGCGCGCCGTTCCCCGCGACCAACGCGGTCGAGGCCGACGCGCTCATCGTCGCCGGCAAGCGCCCGAGCGCGCGCGCGCTGCGCCCCGAGCTGCACCCCGACGTCGACCGCGTGCTGTGGATGGCGTGGGCGGTCGATCCGCGCGGTCGTCACCACGACACGATGGAGCTCGTGGGCGCGCTCACCGCCGCGTTGTCGCGCGCCGGAATGCCCGCGCTCGGCGAGTCCACCACCGGCCCGACGCTCCCCCTCGGCACGTTCAAGGAGATCTTCGATCCCGAGGACGCGCCGACGGTCATTCGCGACGCGCCCACCGACGACGACGATCCGACGGCCGTGCGAGAGCCGATCCCCGCGAAGGTGCGGCGCGCGCACACGCTGCCGTTCGGCATGAAGAAGGCCACGCCGTCCGAGCCCCCGCCCACGGTGCGCCGGATCCAAGCGGCCGCCGAGGCGGTGGACGTGCCCTTCGAGTCGGACCGCCCGCCCGCGCCTGCGCCCGAGCCCGCGCTTGCGGAGGCG
>JALHOE010000096.1 GCA_022843175.1 Deltaproteobacteria bacterium | reverse complement strand
GCCCTCACAAAACCAGCCCTTCCACCTACGGGAGGGCCGGCGCCGGGCCGACGAGTCACGCCTCCGAGGATGGCGCGATGTAATTGTCGTCGGTGCGGAGGTGTAATCGTCGCTCAGCATCGGGCTTCTCGCTGTCGCTCCCGAGGGTGCCGTGAGGAAGATCAACATCTCCGGCCGTCATCACCCTGCGGGGGTGACGACGGGCTGGAGCACTGGTGGAAAGCTGCTCCGAATGACGGAGCGCGGCTTGATCGCGGTGACTGTGCTTGTTGTTGCGTGTGCCGGGCGCGTCGACGACGAGCCGAGGACTGCGTCAGCAGATACCGGGTCCCCGAGTCCCGTGAGCGACGCCGGCGGATTCGTGCGGCCACCGAGCTGTCCGCCCGCAGCCCCAGCGCTCGGGACCGCGTGTTCAGCCGACGCACTATTGTGCGATTACGACGGCTGCGCATCGCGCCGCGTGTGCCGCGTCGGCATTTGGGTTGACGCACCGTGCGGGGCCTCGATAGCAGACGGCGGAGTCGACGATGCCGCTGTCACGGGCACATGCCCATCAAGTGAACCCGCCGATCGAGCCGCCTGCGCGACGCGTAACCTTGAGTGCCTTTGGTCTAACGGATGCGGCGGGGTCACTAGAGGTGTGTGTGCGCCTATTGAGCTCGAATGGGCGCTGCACAAGGAGGGATGCCGTTCGGGCTGTCCAAGCGACCGGCCGGCGAGCGGTGCGAAGTGCGCAACCCCCTCATCAGCTGGCGAATTCTGTAGCTACGCGGATGGTCCGTGCCGGAATCAGTGCGCATGCAGCGGCGCGGGCACGTGGTCGTGCTTCCTGGTCTGCGGCGGTGGCGGTGGGCCATGGTCAGCGTGTGGTCCGACGGGTGACTGGTGCCCGCAACGAGGCGTTTCCTGCGGGTGTGGCCGCGGTGGCGGCGAATGTCAGTGCACGGCGACCGGATGGGCCTGCACGTGCGGTTGAGCGGGCGAGAGCAACGACTTAGTGAGGGAGGCGTGATGCGGACAGTTGGTTGGTTTGCCATTGGGTGGTTGATGACGATGACCATGCTAGCCGCGCCGAATAGCGCGCGGGCCGGCCAGCGTTGGGTCGGCGGCGGAACATGCCGATCGATTGCGCCAAACGACTATTTGTCGGCGGAAGACAACGCCTTCGAACACAAGTTCACTATCAGTCCGCCACCGCACATCTACTGCCCCGTCGCTTCGGACTCACTGATAAACGCAGCAAACGTCACCGAGGTGCGTGTAAACGGAAACTGCGGGTGGAGCACGGCGGTTGGCGATGCTCCGTACGTTCGCCTCTGCCGGAAAGACTGGAGCGCAGCCGGTGGCTCATTCATCTGTGGCTTCGCTCAGGTATCCGCATGCGAGGGCGCATCGTGGTGGTCTTCATGGAACTACAGCTTCATCGGCGGCACCCTGAGCGCGTGGCAAACGAACGCCGGCTATCCGTACGTGCACGCGCGAGTCAAGACCACTGCGACCGTCAACGGAATCTACGTCGTCACGAACCCATGATCTCGCGGACGCGAGGCCTGGTTCACATCGCTCTTGCCATCGCGGGCGGCGCCGTCGCCGGCGTCGTGACAACGACGCTGACGACCCGCGGAGCGGCGCCGCCGCCGGCTGCCAGCGCCGTCTCCGCACCCGGCACTCCGGGCTGGGACGAAGCGCGCATTAAGGCCCTTGAGGCACTCGTTCAACCTTCGCTCATCATCGTGTCCGCGAATGGCGTACCGGCGAGCGCTCCGCCTCCCGCCGCTCCGGTAACGTCCGCGGGGACCGTGAGTGTTCCAAGTGCATCGCTGCCGTCCATGATTGCCGAGGCTCGTAAGGAGGTACGCGACCCGCAATGGGCGTCAGCGATGGCTGCCACGATGCAGAAGGACTTCGACAAGCTGGTTCCGACGTTCAAGGCGACCGTCGACGCCGTCGATTGTCGCAACGTTTCGTGCATCGTAAAGCTGCGTTGGCCTTCGTTCAACGAGGCGTTCACGTCTCTGGAGAAGCTCGAGACGTTCCTCCCTACCTCACGCTGTGGTGTGGCGGTCTCGCTGGACCCGCCTCCCGATCCGAAGGCCGTCTACACGACGGAGATCCTGCTCGACTGCCAGGTAGCAAAGTATCCTGCCGCAGGGCAATGATGGCGGAAGCGCATGGGAATCGAACCAGCGCTCTGCGCGTGAATCCACGGGCAATCGCGTAGTCGCACGTGACGCGGCGTCACGATCGACGATACGTGACGATACGCCGAAAGCCGCGGCAGATACGCGGGTGGACGATTCGTGGACGAAACGCGCCGCGCTCGTCGACGCGCTCGCTGTGGCGATCGCCGCCGGGGTTCGCGCGGGGGAGCTCGACGTGGTGGAGGCGCTCGTCGCGATCGTGCGGCGGCTCGAGAGGCGAGGATAGGAGGTCCACGATGTTCGATGACGATTTCGATCCGCAGGCGACGTTGCGGCAGATGAAGAGGCAGCACGCGCAGCTGCGAAGGGGGATGTTGGAGGTCGCCGCGGGGCGCTTCGCGCATCCAGCGAAGGTCGCGACTCTGCTCGCCCGGATCGGCGAGTGGAACCTGCCGGCGGAGGACCGGGTGCGCGTGGCGATCGCTGCGGCGTTCGTGCTGGCGGGTGATGTCCAGACTTTCGATCGGCTCGTCGCGGACGTTCGGAGGACCGGCTGGCCCTTCCCCTGATGGCCTCGCGCGAGCCCCGAAGGGGACGTCGCCCAAGAGGGTCCCGAGAGGGACGACGACGGTGACATCCCCGACGGGCAGCTCGCGGCCAGGGAGCGCAAGGCCGACCCGCCAGGGATTGATCCGGCGCACCGTTGGAAATCTCGTCATCGTTGGGCAGGCAGGTTGCGACAGTGCCCGTCGTGTGCGGCTTGATTTGCCGCATGCACCCGTTGCCGCACCCGTTGCGGACGCTGGTCGGCCCTGTGAAAGCGTCGCCGACCCACGCAACCGGGGGGCCCGCGCGGTCGACAAGGATCCGTCATGCCCCAACCTCTCTCCGCCTGCCTCGGCGTCGTCCTCCTCGAGCCGCCAACCGCAGAAGTTCCGCCCGAGGGAGCCGGACCGCCCGAAGGCATGGGCCCGCCTGACGGAGGGGGGCCTGTCGCGCGTTGACGACACTTTTTCCGCTATGCAACGTTTGACGAAACGAGGGACGGACGATGGCGCGCAAGATTCTCATCGTCGAGGACGACGGACTTGTTCGACGCACGCTGACACGCGAGCTTCGCCTCTACCGCCCGTGCGTCGGCGCGGGCACGGCCTCGTCGGCCTGCGACGTGATTGGGTCGAGCGAGCTGCTGAGCGGCATCATCGTGGACGCAGGCTTGGAGAGTGCGACGGCTGGCATCGGAGTGCTGAAGGCGTTCCGCGGGAGGTACTCGAGCGAGCCTGCGATGATTCTCACAGGGCAGGGCGACGATGGCGGGACGGTATGCGAGCTCATTCGCGCGGCCGACACCCTCCGAGCGCGGCTCGTTCTGAAGCGCGACGCTCGGCGCGACTTCTACGAGACCTTCGGCCTCGCCTGCGTGCGCGCAGACCTGACCGCGGGCTTCGACGACAGCGACGAGCTCGTGCGCGAGGCGCTCCAGGAGTACGCCGAGGAGCACGCCCTCTCCGAAGGAGAGGCCGAGGTCCTCGTCGCCGCCGCGCTGGAGAACAAGCGCTCACCGTTCTTCGAGGAGCAGAGGGGCCTTTCAGAAGGCGGCTACAAATGGCGCGTTCGCTCGCTTCTCAAGAAGGCGTCGGTCACGACGCTCGACGAGGCGGTTCGATGCGTCCTCTTGCGCGCCGCGCGCAAGGCCAGTGCACCGCCGCCGGCGCCCTCTCCGGTGCTCGGGCGATGAGCGGGCCGAGAGGCTCTTATCCTCGGCGGCATCGGGGCACCCGCCCCGCCGTCCCGCGAGAGACGTTCGCCTGCGGTGCTGGAATAGAGCCGCGCCGCGTGCTTGGTGACGGATGGTGCCCTCGCGCGTGGCGCGACCCTACAGCGGGGCGCGAGTAGGAGTACTGGTCGTAAGGACAGTTGACGAATTCATGCGGTTCGCCTTCGACGTTGGCATGAACACGACCACGCGCATCTCTTCGCTCCTCGCGCTACTCATCCTATCCCCCGCATGCTCATCTGAACCGGCGCCGGACGTGGGGGGTGATGCAGCGACAGGCGTCGACAGTGCGGCGGATACGCTCGCAAAGGTGGATACAACGCCCCCGACCCCGATGCCGGTGGTGGAATGCAACGACCTGACGACGAGCGGAGATTTTGTCGTGCCGACCGAGGCGTTCGGCCCGCACCCGCCCTCGACCGGTGGCGCGATCGTAGATGGCACATACAAGTTGACGGAGATCCGCACGTATGAGGGACATCTCGCGGAGCAGCCGTCGCTGCGCTCGGTCATACGATTCACTGGCGACAAGATGGAATTCGCGGACGAGTTGATCGGCAGGTTGAACGAGGGAACCGTGCGGTTCGTGACGTCCGACGATCAGCTAACGGTCTCCGAGGTTATCTGCGGGTCGAGCACCAAAGGAACTTCAATCTTCTATACCGCCACTCCGACCGAAATCAGCCGCCGTATCGTCGCGACGACGGGCAGCACGTCGATGAAGGCGATGACGTTCGTGTACAAGAAGCAGTAACTCGCGGTCGGAGATGACTCATCGGTAATCGCTCCCCGGTTCTCGAGTCGCGGCGCGATCCCGTCGAGTGTCGGTCACCTCTCGGGCCGGAGCGTAGGTGACGCCCCGACGGATCCGGCGACGCCGTCATCGTCGTCCCCGTGCTTATCGTCGCAGTCATTTGTCGTGGCTGGGGGCCCGTGCACGCCGAGCCGATCAACGCGCAACGGTAGTCGGCGGACCTCGGCGGTCACGCGTCGCAACGTGCATCGTTGCGGCGCACAAGGTGCGCGACCTAGCCGCAGGACGAGTTGACGGAGGCAGCGGCGCTCTGACTCCGCGAATGAAGCGCATGCAAGCTCGATCAATATCGCTACCGCGCACCTGGAGAATAGGCATTCGAGCCAGCCTCCCGACCAGTTGAGACGTGCGTTCGGCCATGGTGCCATGCAGCCATGTCGAGTCGGGCCAAGAGAAGCAGAATATGCGGGCATGCAGCTCTGCGTATCGCGAGCGCTCTCGCGCGCAGGCCAGGACGCGATCCCGCATGTGGCGCGACAGCGCGCGTTCGGTCACAAGAGGTTGATCCCGCGCACCGTCGGAAATCTCGTCACCGCCGGGTAGCGGCGATTGCGACGCAGGCTGTCGCGTGCAGCCTGATTTGCCGCATGCGAACGTCGCTGCACCGTTTGCGAACGGTGGCCTGTCGATGAAACGTCGCCGACCCACGCAACCGGGGGGCTGGCGTGGTCGACAGGGATTCGTCATGCGCCAGTCCGTCTCCGCCTGTCTCGGCGTCGTCCTCCTCATGACGGCGATCTGTGCGGCGTGCATCGGAGCCGACCCTCCCGCCGAGGTCTCGCTCGGCGTAGGCGAAGTGCCCGATGGCGCGGAGCCGCTGGATAGCGTGGGCCCATCCGATGGAGAGGGGCCCTCGGATGAAGGGGGACCGATGGACACCGGGCCGAGCGATGTCGGCCTCGACGCCCTCGACGCGGGGCCTGACGGCCTCCCCGCGGACGGGGCGATCGCAGACGGACCGACCGATGTCGACGCCGACGTGCTCGACGCTGCCTCCCTCTTCTGCGGCGACGGCATTCGCGGGCCGCTCGAGGAGTGCGACGACGGGTTGACGGACGCGGGCGCCGCGAGGCGCACGTGCAGCGCGACCTGTCGCGTGCAGGAGATCCTCGCGGTCGCGCCGCCATCGGGCGACGCGGGTCTCGTCGCTCCGGGCCGTTTGCTCGGCGCGGGCCGGCACCCGATCGCATCGGATGGAACCTCGCTGGCGATCGCGTTCGTCGAACCGGTCGCGAAGCGCGCGGCCCTGACGATCTTCGACGCGCGCGGAGCCGCGACCGACGTCGTCACGCCGTTCACCGGCGGCTCGACGATGGCGCTCGAAGCACACCCGGTCGTCGCGCCCGTCGGCGGGAACAAGTGGGCCGTCGCGTGGAACGATCTCGATGGCGACGGCGATGGGCTCGGCGTCGCGCTGCGGCTCGTCGATCCGGCGGCCCCGACGGCCTCGGCCCCCGCGCACGCGAACCTGACGATGTCGTTCGCGCAGCGCGATCCCGACATTCTCGCCGTGGGCAGCGAGATCGTGGTCGCGTGGGTCGACGACTCGAGTGTCGCGCGCGGCTCCGACCTCAAGGTGCGGCGCTTCACCAAGGCGCTCGTGCCGATCGCGGGCGAGGAAGATCTCGCGGCCACGACGGACGTCGAGACCGACGTCGCGCTCGCGCCGTTCGGTAGCGGGTGGGCCGCCGCGTGGCGTGCGGCGCGCGGTGGGCTCGAGGCGATTCAGGTGAAGGCGGGCGCGGCGTCGTGGAGCGTCGGGCCGTTCTTGCCCGGACCGTACGGTGCGCGCCCCGCGCTCGTCGAGCTCGATGCGACGCATCTGCTCGTCGTCTTCGCTGAGGGCGAGGACAGCGGTGACGCGACGGTCGGTGGCTACCAGCTGCGATACGCAATCCTCGACACCGCGAGCCCTGGCGCGACGACCTCGGTGTCGACCGGCGTGAGCGGCGCGCTCGAGGTGAATGCAGTGCGGATCGGCACGCGTGTCTACACGTTGTGGCGCTCGGCAGGCGTTCCGGGCGACGCGAAGGCCGAAGAGCTGTGGATCCGCGAGGTCGGCTGGACGGGTACCGAACTCGACCTGTCGAAGCCGACGCTCACGTTGGCGCGTTGGGCGGGGCACCTGGGTGGCGATCAACGTCGCGCGGCGCTCGCTTCCTGGGGCGATGCGATGGGAGCCGGATGGAACGACTACGGACTGGTCTTCGGCCTGGGGCAGTGGACGCCCGATGTTGTCGCGACACGCGTTCCGGTGCCGATTCTTCGTCACGAAACGGATGGTGGTCTATGAGCAAACGGAATTCTCGGCGTCGGTGGCGCGGCGCACTCCTTGTCCTCGGTGTGTTGCCGCTGGTCGTGGCGTGTTCGACGACGAACAACATCACGTCGCCGTGCGGAACGGGCACCGTCGTAGTGGATGGTGTCTGCGTGGCCGCGAACAACGACGCCGCGACGGACGCGGCGGAAAGCGACGCGGCGGACAGCTCGGTTCCCTCGACAGATTCGGGGGCCCTTCCAACCGATTCGTCCACGGCGCTCGATACGACCGACGGCTCGGCAGCGGACGCTCCCGACGCGAGCGCGTGGACGCCAGATCCGTGTCCGACCAGCAGCTACGTGAACTGCTCGAAGGATTGCGACGGCGTCGGCCCGAGGTGCAACGAGTTTGTCTCGTGCCCGACGAAGGCCCTCATCCACTGGGGCCCATCGCCAGTTGTGCGCGTGCCTGCCTATGTCGATGCGCCCGTCTGCGACAAGTTCTGCGCGACAAGCCAAGCTCGGGGCGCCTACTTCCATATCTCGGTGTCGAAGTCGTCGATCCTGAGGGTCAGCCCGCCCTGGGCTATCGCCGGGAGCCCGGGCCTCATCGGCTGTCCGCCTGTCAAAGGCAGCAACTGCAAGCCGGTTCTCGGCGACATGGACTTCGTGGTCTTCACCACCGATCCGACTGCGCCGGCGCGCAACGTGACGATCACGTCCGCCACTACGGACAAGTGTCCGTGACGCGAACGAGCGTGACCACTTTGTCTACCGGTTGGATGGTGGTCTATGAGCAATAGAATCTCTCGGTGTCGCTGGCGTGCCGCACTCCTCGTCCTCGGTGTGTTGCCGCTGGTCGTGGCGTGTTCGACGACGAACAACATCACGTCGACGTGCGGAGCAGGCACCGTCATGGTCGACGGGGTCTGCGTGGCGGCGAACAACGACGCCGCGACGGACGCTGCTGAAAGCGACGGCGAGGACAGCTCGGTTCCCTCGACAGATTCGGGGGCCCTTCCAACCGATTCGTCCACGGCGCTCGATGCGACCGACGGCTCGGCAGCGGACGCTCCCGACGCGACTGCGTGGACGCCAGATCCGTGTCCGACCAGCAGCTTCGTCGACTGCGCAGCGGATTGCAGCGAGAACGGCCCAATCTGCAGCACCTACCTCTCGTGCCCAACGAAGGCGTCCACGCACTGGGGCGCGGCGAAGTTCGTTCGCATACCCGCGTATGCGGATGCGCCCGTCTGCGACAAGTTCTGCGCCACCAGCCAAGCTCGAGGCGCCTACTTCCACATCTCGGCGTCGAACCCTTCGATTCTCAGGGTCAGCCCTCCCTGGGCCATCGCCGGCAGCCCGGGCCTCATCGGCTGCCCGCCTGTCAAAGGCAGCAACTGCAAGCCGTTCTTCGGCGACGCGGACTTCGTGGTCTTCACGACCGATCCGACCGCGCCCGCGCGCAACGTGACGATCACCCTCGCTGCAACCGACAAGTGTCCGTGAACTGAAGGAGCCCGACTGATGTCCTCGATGCAACGGTTCAAGGTGCTTGCGCGGCTCGCGCTGACGACGGCGCTCTTCACCCTCGCCGCTGGCCCTGGCTGCGGCAACGGGCCACCCAAGGAGCCGGAACCGCAGCTCGCCCGCACGCCTGCATCGATCAAGATCTTCGCAGGGCCCGAGGGAAAGCGCATCGACTTCGCGCCCAGTTTCCACGGCGCGGCGGCGGCAAAGCCAAGCGGAACGCTTCAACCGAAGGTCGTCCTCACCGAGCCCGACGTCGATCCAACGCCCGTTACCAAAGACGCGCAGGAGATCCTCCTTCAGGCGGCGCGCGAATGCGGCCAATTCCATGTCCTCGATCCGGGCACCGAGGGGGCGTGGTTCGTCTTCCCTACGCCGCCCCAACACTGCGAGGAGGTCCTCCGCTACGAGGAGACCATGCTCTGCATGGCGCAGAAGCTCGAGGACATCGCGAGCGCGGTGGCCCCAATCACCTGGCGGAAGGACCATACGCAGGGCCCGTGGGTCATCCCGGCCCAGGCGTCGTCCGATCGCTTCATCGTGCGCGACTGGGCGCTCGTCACGCTCGCGCACCTCGCGTTGACCGACATGTACCGGTTCGGCCTCGACGTCGGCGACGCGCAGTGCTCCGAGGCGCTGAGCGCTGCCGCGTCGGGGGTCGTCTACTACGCGTGGGAGGGGCAGACGGTCGTCCCGAGCGTCGAATTCAATGACCTCAGCGTCATCTTCACCAATGCGCCGACCAATCAGTACATCACCGCCGACTACGAACTGCTGAACTTCCGCGAGACAATCGTTGGCGACTCCCATCGCCTCCTCCACGCCCCAACCCTCGCGAAGCGCTTCCTCAACTACGAAACTCACATCCTCCGTGCCGCGTCGCGACTCGCCGAAAAGGTCATTCGCGCCGAGATCACCGACGACCTCGCGGGCGCCGAGGCCGCACGCACCAAGGGCATCGACCCGCTGACCGGAAACCGACTCGCGTGGGGAACCGAGGCGACGCTCGGCACCGCAACCTACGACAGCCTGACGCACGCGGCTCGAGTGCTGTTCGGACGACTGGACGCCGGACCGGCCAGGCCAACCTACAGCACGATGACCGGGTACACGTACCCGACCGCGTGCAGCCTCTTCCCGGCCACCGGGAACGAGGTGCAATGGCCACTCATTCTCCGCGAGACCTATGGCGCAGATCTCAGCGCGCGCACGAACTCGGTCCCGCCGGTAAACGGCAACCAGCGCACCGCGGTGCAGATGGTGACCTCGGCGGGCATCGCGATCCCCGGCGCCGCTCTGGAGGCGGACTTCGCTGCGGTGCGCGCCGCCGTTGCCAAGCAACTGCGCGCGGACGCCGCGATCCGTGTCGGCGTATCACCGACAGATCCCAACTGGCCGACCGACCCACGCGCCAAAGCGCTCGATGTCTCCTTCGCCGAGATCGGTGACGGAGATCTCCGATACGCGCTGCAGCGTGCCTTCGATCAGTTCCGTCTCATGACGCACAGCGCGGAGTCAGTCGCGTCGATCACCTTGGCGCCCGGCGGTGCAACGGCGGGCCTGAAGCCCGCCAGCTACGTGGCACCCGAGCTCGTGGCGGTGGGTGGTATCGCGGTGGCGGGGGGCATTTCGAAGCGTGACCTTGTCTACGACTTTACGGCACGCGCAGCCGGCCTCCAGTGGGCAGGTCAGTGTGCGCAGGCGACGCCGGACTTCAGCGGCATGTACGCTTATTCGCTCCCGTTCCAGAGCGCCTTCTCGATGGCGCAGATGCTCTACAGCCGCGTCGTCCTGCTGCGCGAGTGGGCCGCCGCCTACCCGGAGGTCACCACGCTCGCGGACGAGGCGAAGGCGGAGATGCGCGCGTTCGCGGGTCCCGGGTTCGTCGATGCATGGCCGACCGGGGGCACGTACACGGACTTCGAGACGATGCCGCCGCAGATCACGCTGGTGACCCACGGCGTCGAGCGGCCCGGCTTGCTCACCGCGCCGGTCGAAGAGCGCGAACAGTCGCTCGTTCTCGTACGCGGACCTTCCTGGGTGGCCGACTGCGCCGCGAGTCTGCGTACGAAGTGCCCCGACAACCTGGCGCCGAACATTATCGTTGCGAGCAGCCTCAACGCCCACACGGCCAAGAAGCCGATCGACGGCGCCAGCTACGAGCGCACCTTCTCCCTGACGAGCCTCCCCACGGGGGCGATGCTGCCGAGCGAGTACCTCTACGTGGTGCAGCCGAAGTGGAAGGGGAAGCCGGGCAAGGTGTTGGGCGTCGTCTCGACCAAGGTCTCCGGTCTCGACACCTACCTGACCGTCAGCGACGTCCAGACCGAGCTCCTCAACAAGGTGCTCGGCTTCGACGAGCGTTCCGGCTCGTGCGGCTCGCGCTTCGAGGAGGAGGCCGATCCGAGCAAGAGCCCGGCGTACTGCATCAAGGACGTTCCGCGAAATCTGTATGTGCCGCTCAGCAACGAGGTCACGTCCGACATCGCGGGCGTCGAGAACTCGTGGAAGTACTACCTGAAGCTCGCGCGCGAGGCGGCCGCGCGCGCCGACGGTCTCGGGCAGAAGCTCATCGACATCGGAATCCAGCAGGACCTCCGCCGCGAGGCCGCGAACGAGGAGTTCGCCAAGGTGTGCGGGAGCTTCTCCGCGCTGGAGACGATGAAGTTCAAGGACGGGAAGATCGACACGAGCAGCGTCGACGAGAGCGTGAAGGCCTGCGTCGACGATCGGACCATCAAGCTGGTCGCGTTCGGCCCGAAGCCGAAGAACGTCTCCGCAGCCGAGAGCGAGCTGCTCGGTTGCTCGGGGACTCCCCCCCTGCACCCGAAGTGCGGCGCGCTCGACGAGACGGATCTCGAGGGCCTCGACATCGTCAAGCGCGATCAAGAGGAGGGATCGGCGAGCTGTGCGCCGTCGGGGTTCATGAGCAAGGACTGCAGCGTGCGGTGCGGGTCCGCGTTGTCCGCCGTCGAGTCCCTTGCGAGCTCGAAGGGGTTCGACGCGACCGCGGTGAGCAGCGCCGTGACCGCGAGCTGGGCGAAGCGCGACACATTGCACAGCATCGCCGGCACGCTCGCGCTCAAGGTCGACAAGGACATGGAGTGGACGTTGACCGCGCTCGGCGCGCCGATGATGGCCTCGGCGAGCGTGTCGACGACCCTGTTCCCGGGCTGTCTGCGCGGCGGATCGTCAACGTGCGGGAACAGCCACGTCGCGCACGTCTTCAATCACGTGCTTCGCGGCGAGAAGCGCGCCGACACCGAGTCGATGTCGGCGGTGAGCGCCGACGAGGCGAAGGTACTCCTCTGGCGGCTCGAGGGGTTGCTCTGGACGCTCGGCGTGATGAGCGGCGGCGTTCCGGAGGGGATGTTCGACGTGCAGGTTCCGGCGGCGGACTTCGGGAGCGTCACGCTGTCGGCCGGCGAGCCCGTGCCGATCCCCACCGTGTACGGGCAGGGGCAGTGGGCACTCGAAGGGGGCGTGAAGAAGCTCAGCGCGTCGAGCAATGCGGAGATCCGCGCGAAGGTCGGCGCCGCCGAGGACATCACCACCAGCTACCGGTGGCCGGCGCACGCCGAGATCCCCTCGTGGATTCGCGGCTTCTACCCGAGCGGCGCGCTCCCCGGGAGCGGTCTGCTCCCCGGCTTCGTGCACGTGCGCGCGCGCACCTCTGCATTCGGGCCCACGGATCTCAACGATCCGACGAAGCCGGTGACGGTCATCACGGGCGATCGTCTCGCAGCGTACGTGTCGGATACCGCGGCCCAGCTCGCAGGGATTCGATGTCTCGACGGTTCGACGCCGCGGTTCACGGGGAACCCGGTCGCGGGCGCTGCGGGCTCGGCGGCGGCGGTGACGACGATTGGGCGCTGGAAGACCGACAGCTGGCCCGGTGCGAAGAACCTCCTCTTCTGGAAGTCGGAGGAACTCTCGGTGAAGGACGCGGGCTTCATCCGCGTTGGCTTCGGGAGCGACACGATCGACACCAAGATTGAGCCGCTCTCGACGGTCAAGATCGGCGGCGCGTACTTCAACAACCCGGTCTATTACAACACCGTCAATCGCTTCAACGTCGAGCAACTCCACGCGACCTCACTCGGTCAAACGTCGCTCTGGTCGCCCGCGGACGTCGCCCGCGTTTGGATCAACTCCTATCCGCCGAACGGCACTTGTGGGGCCGCAGCGGAACTCGCGCAGACGCTCGCGCTCGCGTGCAACCTGTCCGACGAGTCGCTCTTTCCGAGCCTCGATAGCCCGCCGAAGATCACCGATCTGAACCAGCTCGGCGCCATGCAGCGCTGGCTCGCGCGGCAGTCGTCCAAGGTTCGGCAGCTCGTGGGCAAGCTGTACATCGAGGATGTCCCCCGTTCGGTGGTGAACGAGTTCAAGACCGGCAAGCCCGGGGCAGCCTCGATCGGCGGCGACCGCGCGGTGCTCACGGCGAAGATCGCGGGCTCGTTGAGTCAGGTCGGTCGGATTGCGGACTCCATCGCGGGAGATCTGGCGCTCCTGAGCATTGCGTTCGCGGATGTGCAGACGCAGGTGGCGCTGGCGAAGATCGACACGAAGAGCGCTCTGGGAGAGCTCACCGTTCGGCGGCTCTCGATCTATGGCGCGATGGCTGCGCAGCTCGCGCAGGCAGCCGAAGTCAGTCTCATGGGCACCATGATGGGCACCAAGGACGCGGTCGAGGCCGTCAACGCCGTCGCGCAGATCGCCATCCTCGATAAGCAACTGGACGCACTGAAGGGCCTTGAGAGCACCTACCTCGCGAAGGAGGGCCTGGTCGTCGAGGCCGCCTTCAACACGCTACAGACCACCGTCACGCGCCACTTCACCTCTATCAAGGAGAACATCGGCAGCATCCGGACGCAGGGCGCCGAAACCCGCGCGCTGCTCGAGGAGCTGCGCGGCGCGTCCACGAAGGCGACCTACCAAGCTGCGAAGGCCGCAGGCCAACCCTTCGCGCTCGGCGCGGACGGGAAGCCGATCGCATCGTACCCGGTCAATGCGGCCTTGAATCGCCAGTACGCGGTGACCGAGATTCGGTACCAGCGCGCGCTCGACGACGCGAAGTACCTGGCGTACCTCGCGCGCCTCGCGATCGAGCAGCGGTTCGGCGTGCGTCTCGAGTCGTTGGCGACTCGCGTCGGCTCGCTCGATCCACCCGCGACCTGGGTGAACAGCGTCTGCAGTCTGAGCGGCATCGACTACAAGGCGATCCGCGACACCACACCTGCGGTAGACGGTGGCGTCGACAGCGAAAAGAAGCTGCTGGGTGAGTTCGCCGATCAGTACATCGGCGATTACGTCGGCAAGCTCGAGCGGTTCGTCGAGTTCTACAACATCGATCATCCGTCGCACGAGGCGGACGACATGGTTGTTCTCTCGCTCAAGAACGATCTGCTCGGTGGCCCGGTCTCGTGCGTGAAGACGGCGCCGAACCTCCTCTACTACTCGGCGAATCTGGCGGCGTCGGACGTTGTCGCCGGGCCGATCGATCCGATCGTGCGTGGGTGGACACGGCCATTCTGCGGCGGCGACGCCACGCGCTGCGTTGAGGTGCTCCCTGCCACTGCGCTCAGCGATGGCAGCACGATCCTCTCGCCTGCGAGCGGCGAGATCGGGCGCGGGATCTCCTGGGTTCGCGAGTCCACGCGCACGGCGACCTCGTCCGACGCGGGTGTGGCCGTGGAAGCGGGGGCTGCGACGTCGTCCGGGGCGCCCCCGGTCTCGGTGTCGCAGGTCGTGCAGCTCGAGCCCGGTACCTACCTCCTCACGTGGTGGGATCAGGCGCGCACCGCCTCGGGCGCGCCCGTCACGAGCGCGGGGGAGGCGGTCGCGTACCGGCTTGGCGTGTACTCGGCCGGCGGTTCGCCCGCGGCTTCGTATACCGGCGTTCCGTACTTCGAGGTCGGCGACGCGGGGGCCAGCGGCGGCGCATGGAGCTCGCGACGGAAGGTCGTTGTGACGATCCCGACCTCGGGCGCGTACCACGTCTCGCTCACGCCTTCCGTGTCAGACGCGCTCGGAAGCGTCTTGATCAGCGGTTTGCAGCTGGAGTGGACCGAGAAGCCGAGCGGCGAGCCGACGCGCTACATCGCGACCAGCTCGTCTCGCGAGTACGTGAGCGCGGAGTGCGGCGAGCGAAGCGTCGCCGAGCTCCAGAAGGCGTTCAAGCGTGATTGCGACAGCACCGGCGCCTGTTACTACGAGCTCACCGCCCCGTTCTACGTGGACACGGTGTCCCTCAACAGCCTCGAGTCACGCATTCGGGGCAAGCTCGCCGCAGGGAATTTCAACTACCGCCATATCGACGTCTTCCTCAACCTCGTGGGCACGGGAGTGCGCGACTGCTCGAAGAGTCCCACCGCGGACTGTTACGGCAGCGGCTACACCGAGTACTCGCTCTTCCACGACGCATTCCAGACCTCGGTGCTGGGGTGGGACGGCGGATACGAGTGCTTCAACTTCGGCTCGGCGGCGATCCGCCGGGGCAAAGCGCTCGCAGCCGAGCGATACATCACGGTCCCTGTTGGGGCCGCGGACCTCGGCCTGCTGACCCAGCCTGCGATCGAGAAGCATGAGTTCCGTGGCCGACCGCTCGACGGCAGTTACAAGCTGCGCATCTGGGATTCCCCTGCGCTCGCGTGGAACCGGCTCACCGACGTGCAGCTGATCCTCAAGTACCGCTATTGGTCTCGCGTCGACGGCAAGGCGAAGTAGGCCCGCCGATGCGCGTCAGGATTACGCTGTCACGCTCGGGGTCTCGACCGGGCGCGCTCGATGAATGCATGCGCGTGCTCCGGCGCGCGCGCGCGCCGATCGCTCTCTTGTCCGGTGCGCTGTTCCTCTGGTCGCTCGCCGCGGCGACGCCTCGCAAGGCACGCGCCGACGAGCTTCCCGCGGCGGCGACTGAGCCAGAGGTTTCGCCGAATGCGGAGGCGCCAATCAAGCAGCTCGACTCCCCCGCCGAGGCCAAGGCCGGGGTCGCGCCCGCGCCGAACGACCTCGCCTCCCCCGTCACCGACCTCGCCCCCGGCTCCCCCGCCGGTCTCGACTCCCCGAAGTCCCTCCCCACCGGCGCCGACAAGTCCGGCGTGTCGTCGCAGGCGATCTCGGTCCCCCAGGGCACCGGGAAGATCCAGGGCATGGGCGAGAGCTTCTCCGCCCAGCTCTCCACCGGCATCGCGACGTTCACGGTCCCGTTCGCGCTCCCGAGCGCGCGCGGCGGTGCGCAGCCGTCGCTGTCGCTCTCCTACAGCTCGAGCGGCAGCCATGGTGTCGCGGGCGTCGGCTGGGAGATCGGCGCGCCGTTCATCGCGCGGCAGACCGATCGCGGAATCCCCTCGTACGTCGACGGGAGCGACTGGACCGCGAACCAGGACCGCTTCGTGTTCAACGGCGGCCAGGAGCTCGTGCCGATCTGCAAGGTGTCGGGCGCCTCGTGCTCCGGCGCGATCGCCGGCGAGGTGATGCCCGGCTGGGCGAACGGATGGCAGTACTTCCGCGCGCGCGTCGAGGGATCATTTCTGCGGTTCTTCTGGTCGCCCGATCACCGCACGTGGGCGGTGCAATCGAAGAGCGGCGAGACGATGGAGCTCGGCGTCCCGCAGGACGGCTCGGGCTACGTCGGCGGGCTCGAGACGGATCCGGCGAACGCGGCGAAGATCTATCGCTGGTCGATCACGCGCCACTACGACGCTCAGCGCCAAGCTGGGAAGCCCGTCAACGTGGTGGCGTATCGATACACGAATGCCGGCGGCGTCTCGTACCTCACCGACGTCTTCGACACGCCGCCCGCGCTCGATCCCGAGAGCGCCGCGCTGGCGGCGTACGCGCACCACGCGCGTCTGCGCTACGAGCCGCGCACCGACGTGACGTTCAGCTACCGACGCGGGTGGCGCGCGACGCAGGGTCTGCGCCTCGCAGGGGTCGACGTGACGAGCAAGGCGCTCGCGGCCGACGGTGCGCGCGAGCTCGTGCGCAGGTACCACCTCACGTACGACGCGAAGTACCACGTGTCGCTGCTCACGCGCGTGCAGATGGAGGGGCGCTGCACCTCGAATCCAGTCGAGGACGGGAGCGGCGCGCTCTCCACCGTCACCGGCTGCCCGCGGCTTCCGGCGATGCGGTTCGACTACCAGCACGTCGAGCCGTACACGACCGACGGGACCGCGGGGCTCGCCGATCTCGCCGGCTACGAGGGGTTCGACGAGCGGCCGAGGGTGATGGCGAGCAGCCCGCCGTTCTCGCTCGACGAGGAGCTCACCGATCTCTTCGACGTGAACGCCGACGGCTTGCCCGACGTGCTCGTCACGGCTGCGGCGATGTTCGGCGGGAAGCACGGTGTGTTCTTCAACGGGATGGGCGGGCTCTCCGAGTCGTTCGGCGTCGCGGGGACGCTGGGCGTGGCGTCCGAGCCGGGGCTGCCCGGCGCCGACACGACGACGCTCACCCTCAAGAACCTCAACGTCACCGCGGGCGACGTCGACAGCAACGGCATCGCCGACCTGATCCACATGCCGAAGGTGAAGACCTACGGCATCTACACGCCACGTCGCGTCGCGGGGAAGGGTTCGTACGAGTGGGAGTGGTACGGCCGCTCGGTCACGACCGCGTCGGCGCTCTCGCCGAAGATCGACCTCGGCAAGGACGCTGCCGACATCCGCCTCATGGACGTGAACGGCGACGGCCTCGTCGACGCCGTCTATGCCGCGGGCACCGAGCTGCAGACGTTCCTCTCGCTCGGTCGCTTCCCGGGAGGCTTCGGTCAGTTCGGCAACGCGACGTGGACGTCGGCGACCACCGCGGCGATCTCCAACGATCCGATCCGCACGTGCGTGCCGTGGGCGGGCACGCCGATGCGGTGGAGCGACGCGGAGATCAAGGTCGCCGACATGAACGGCGATGGGTTGCCCGACATCGTGAAGCTGCAGAAGGGCAAGATCGAGTACTGGCCCGGCCGCGGCGACGGCACGTGGGGCACGGGCGATCCGGCGGCGTGCAAAGCCGGTTCGTTCTCGTCGGGCACGTCGATCGTGATGGCGACGAGCCCGTGGTTCACCGAGCCGAGCGTGGGCGCGCTGCGCGTCGACGACGTCAACGGCGACGGGCTCGACGATCTGGTGCAGATCCGCTTCACGGACGTGGACGTGTGGCTCAACGTCGACGGCGTCGGCTGGACCGACCGCCACGTCATCAAGAGCACGCCCGCGTCGCCGTCGTACATGTCGCGCACCCGCCTGGTGGACGTGAACGGCTCGGGGACGCGCGACATCCTGTGGGGCGACGGGCTCAACTACCGCTTCATCGATCTGCTCGGCGGCAAGCGCCCGTGGGTGCTCACCAAGGTCGAGAACGGCCTCGGCAAGAGCACCGAGCTCGAATACGCGACGTCGACGCAGCTGATGCTCGCGGCCGAGAAGGCGGGCGCGGAGTGGAAGAAGAAGGCGCCGACGCCGATGCACGTCGTCGTCAAGGAGACGATCCGCGACAACCTCTCGGGCGTCGGTCGGCCCGCGGGCGTCTACGTCACGACGTACTCGTACCGCGACGCGGTCTACGACGGGCTGCAGCGGGAGTTCCGCGGCTTCGCGAGCGCGGTCGTGACGCGCGTCGGCGACGACAACAGCCCGACGGCGCACACCTCGTCGACGTTCCTGCTCGGCGAGTGCAAGAGCGCGCCCGGTCTCGTGCCCGACAGGGATCCGTGTCAGCCGCAGGGCGCGTGGCTCGACGATCCGCAGGAGGCGCTCAAGGGCCTGCCGGTGGTCAGCGAGACGTACGACGGCGGCGGCGTCTACCTGCAGACGCAGCACCACACGTACACGCTGCGTGAGCTGTATCGCGGGCGCGACGGTCGCTCGGTGAAACATGCGTTCGAGAGCGCGTCGGACGCGTTCCTGTACGACACGGGCGCTTGGTCCGCGAGCACGAGCGAACGCGCGTTGCCGCTCGTCGTCCACGAGCCGCTCACCGGATTGATCGACACCGAGACCGACGACAAGGTGCCGCTGCGGAGCAGCACCGGCCGCGTGCGCGTGCACTCGAGCACGACGGTCGACAAGTTCGGCAACGCGCTCGTGTCGATCGCGTCGGGCTGCGTCGAGGGGTGCTCGCCCGCGGACGAGACGATCACGACGACCACGCTGCCCGCGCGCCCCGCGGGCGACACGAGCGGCTGGCTGTGGCGCACGACCGAGTCGTACGTTACGGGCAGCGCGACCGCCGGGATGCGTCGGCACACGAAGATCGCGTACGACGCGCAGGGTAATCCGATCAGGACGACCGCGGTCCTCGCGGGCTCGCTGCCCCTCGATCGCTTTCATCTCGTGGCGGCACAGAACGTCCCGGGAGTGGGTATCGCCGGTCCACCGCCGAACCCATCCGCGGACGGCGAGCTCACGCTCGACCAGACGCAGTACGACGCGTTCGGCAACGCGAGCTTCGCGGCCGGCGCGAACGGCCGCTGCCGGACGATCGAGTACGACTCCGCGTACAAAGATCTCCCGACGAGCGAGACGGTGTTCGTGGGGCCCCCCATGACACGCACGTTCGGCGGGGCGTCGTTTCAGTGCGGCAACCTCGCGCTCACCGCGTCGGCGACGTACGACCGCGGGCTCGAGGCGATCACGTTCGTGGTGGACCTGCACAACGAGGTCTCGAAGGTCGAGTACGACGGCTTCGGTCGCACGACCGCGCTCTACAAGCCCGATCCCACGACGGTCGGCGTTCCGTCGCCGCTTCCGTCGGTGAAGATCGAGTACCTGCTCGGCGAGCCGGTCTCGAGGCTGCACACCTCGGTGCACGACGGCGCGACGACGAGCGAGGTCGCGTATCGCGAGGCTTGGGCGTACGTGGACGGCCTCGGCCGGACCATCGCCACGCTCGACGAGGCCGACCCCTCCGCCGGTGATGCCGGCGCATGGGTCGTCAACGGGCTCACCGACTACGACAGCAAGGGCGCGCCGCGCCGGGCGTACCTCGCGTGGTTCTACTCGGGCACACCGGAGTCGTTCGCGCTCTCGTCCGCCCCGCCGTCGCGATACGGACGCAAGCGGTACGACGCGTTCGGGCGCGGCCTGCAGAGCATCGGGCTCGACGGCACGACGACGCTCTGGTCCGTGTACCACGCGCTCTCCACCGACGCGTGGGACAACGCCGACCTGACGCCCGGTCCGCACTACGGCACCCCCGCCTCGGAGCGGAGGGACGGTCACGGGCGCACCGTCGCGGTGACCGAGCGCGTGCACGACGGCGCGGCGCTCGAGGAGCGCGAGATCCGCACGCAGTACCTCGCGAGCGGCGAGATCGCGAAGATCTCCCGCGTGCGCGTCGGCAAGGCCGATCCGCCGGTGATCCGGTGGATGCGGTACGACACGCTCGGTCGCATGGTGCTCAACGTCGAGCCCAACACGACGAAGCACTTCAACCCCGATCCGGCGGCCGACGCGTCGGCGATGAAGGCTTGGCGCTACGCGTACAACGACGCGGGCGATCTCGTGGGCACGAGCGACGCGCGGGGCTGCGGCACCAACTACCACTACGACTCCGCGGGCCGGCTCCTCGCCGAGGACTACTCGCCGTGCCTCGCGCACCACCCGCTCTACTCACCGCCGGTCTTCACGCCCGGTGAGGAGAGCGGGCTCGAGGTGCTCAACCGCTACGACTACGCGCCCGGCGACAAGACGGCCATCACCGCCGCCGAGCCGGACTGTGTGATCAACGACACGCTCTACGCAGGTCGGCTCGCCGAGGTGTGGGACCGCGGCGCGCGCACCGTGAGCGTCTACGACGGGCGCGGACGCATCACCTGCGCCGCGCGCAAGATGGGCAAGCCGGGCACGCCGAGCGACACGCTCGCCGACCGCTACGCCCCGCGCTGGTACGTGCAGACGGCGGCGTTCGACGCGGCGGATCGCCCGGTGCTCGAGTCCACGGGCGCGAAGGTCGCCGAGCTCATGGGCGGCGACGACAAGAGCCGCATCGCGACCGCGTACAGCGCGCGCGGCAGCGTGAAGCACGTCGGCGGGAGCTACGGCACGCTGGTCGCGAGCGTCGTGCACGACGCGGACGGCCTCACGACCGGCATCGTGTACGGAGACGCGGCATCGACGACGACCGCGTTCGATTATGACCTCAAGCGCCGCCTGCGGAGCGTGCAGACCTACCGCGGGCCGCCCTCCGTCTGGACCTCGGGAGCGATCACCCCGGCACCGAGCACGATCGGACCGTCGACGCTGCAGCTGGTGCTCGAGGATCTCGAGTACACGTACGACGGCGCCGACAACCCGATCGAGATCCGCGACTGGCGCAAGCCCGCGGACTGGCCCGCCGGCGCGAAGCCGGTCACGCGGAAGGTCGAGTACGACGACCTCTATCGCGTCACGAAGGTCGGATATCAGTACAGCGCAGGCGACGACACGTGGACCTCGCCATTCCATGCGGAGAACGCGGGCACCGGCGGCGCGGCGACCGATCCGCGAATGGCGTACCCGAGCCCGCACGTCGCGTTCGACAAGCGCGTGCTCTGGCAGTCGTTCTCCTACGACTGGCTCGGCAACACGACCAAGACCGACGACGACGCAAATGGATTCTACGACCGCTCGCTCGGGACGATCACGAACGGGACGAGCAGCGCGGCGCCCTACCAGCTGAAAAGCGCCAGCAACATCGGCAGTGGCACTCGCGACGGTGCGCTGACCGCGAAGTACGACGCAGGTTACCTCGTCTCAATGGCGGTTCGGCGGAACGGGTCGTGCCTGCCAACCGCGCCAGCGCCTGCGCAATGTGGGCAGCGCTTCATTTACGAATGGGACGAAGCGGGCCGGTTGCAGCGCGCTCGTCGGTGGGATCTTGCCCCGGGCTCGGTCGGAACGGCGAGTGACCCAGAGCCGAGTGGGGCGCCCGCGACAGAGCTCGAGTACCAATACGACAGCGCGGATATCCGCACGCTGAAGACCGCCGTCGACTCCTCCGGGGACGAGCGGCACACGCTATTCATCTTCGACAGCCTCGAGCTTCGCCGCGCGTCGTTTACCTCGGACTACGCGCGTGCCGCGTCCACCGAGGTGCCGCATCTCCTCGCCGGCGGCATGCGATTCGGCCGCGTGGCGTACGAGGACGCCGACGCGCCGAGCCTTGCGATCGCGAGGCCTCGGTTGCACGTCTTTCTCGAACGCGTCGATTACATGCAGTCGACCACGCTCGTGTTCGACAAGGACACTAGTGAGGTCGTCGAGGCGTCGACCTATACCGCGAACGGTGCAACCGAGAGCGACTATCGGCCAAGTCGATGGAAGGCGTTCCGTGAGGACCATCGGTTCACGGGGAAAGAAGACGACGTCGAAGTCGGCCTGACGTACTTCGGCCACCGCTACCTGAGCCCAGCACTCGGACGTTGGATCAGCGCCGATCCGCTTGGCGTGCACGTATTGGACGCAGACCCGAATCTCTATGCGTACGTCCACGGGCGACTGTTCTACGCGATCGATCCGACTGGCCTCGACAGCGACGTGGCGGCCGCCGCCTGGGACTTCACGAAGACGGTGATCCGTCTCCACCCGGCCCTGTCGAACGTGGGCAGCGGTGGTCTCGCCGGCGGAGCAATCAAGGCCTACGCGGAGGGGAAGAGCAAACAGTTCATCGTCGATACGGTCGTGAGTCAGATACCAGTAGTAGGCACCCTGCCAACGGCGATTGAGAAGACCGACACGGCCGCAAAGCACCTCGCGAAGTCCGTCGATGCTGCGAAGCACGGCGAGTGGAAGGAAGCAGCAACCGAAGGTTTTCGTGGCAGCTCGGCGGCGCTGGAAGCGGTTGACGCGGGTGTGAAGACCGGAGTCTCGATCGGTTTGGGCGCAGCAAAGCTCGGCGGCAAAGCCGCGAAGTTGGGCGGCGGCGACAGCACCGCCAGTGGTCCCACCTCACGCCCATGCAAGTGCTTTCAGGAAGGCACTCTCGTCGCGACTGCCCTTGGGTGGCGACCGATCGAGACGATCGAGGTCGGCGACCTCGTATGGGCGATAGATGAGCAGTACGGGGGAGTCCCCGAGCTCAAGGCCGTCGAAGAGACCTTTTCAACCCCGGATCGAGAAATCGCGACGGCCGCCCTTGAGTGGAGAACGTCCACGAGAAACGAAGTGGCCGACCTCTTGGCCGGTCTGCCTAAACAAACCGGTGCCACCGGCATTCCGCAATGGCTCGCGATGCCATCGGACGCGGTTCTCTTTGACGGCCATCACAGCGACGGCACTCGCGGCCTTGCGGTGTCAGGTTCGCTGCACGTCACCCTGGACCATCCGGTACGGGTGGGTTCCGCATGGCAGATGCTGGGCGCCCTGACACCCGGAGCTGAGCTCTGGGCACCGGGATCCGGAGACGTACGCTTCCTGGGAGTTACGGCGACGAGCCGCGGCCGCGACCATAACCTGCGTGTCGCGGAGTTCCACACGTATCTCGTTGCGGCGCCGTGGCCGGTCTGGGTGCATAATTGCGGCGGCACGACCGGACCGCTCTGTCCCGGCGGCACGTGTGGCACGACACCGAAGAAGCCGAATCTCAACAGCAATGACGCGACGTCAAACTTTGGCCTCTATGAAATAGAAGTAAACGGTGATCTGCATAAGATTGGTAAAGCCGACTTGGCACGAACGACCCAATCGACTAACTTGCCAACGCGCTTGCATGCCCAGTTAAGAAAACTGGAGCAGACGTTTGGCAAGGGAAACGTGAGCGGAAAAGTGGTTGAGGATCTCGGTACTACGACGACTGCGGCGGCGAAAAATGCCGAGACGGCGCGTCTGCAGAAGCACTACGATGCAACGAGTACGGTTCCTCCTGGCAATCAAAAGAGCTTTAAGCCGAACAATTAGCGCCATGAAGATTTCGTTCGGACAGGTGTACGTCGAGGTTGGAGCCAACTTCCCGTTCTCTCATCACTTTCAACGGTTGTTGAGCGAGACATTTTCGCAGTTGGCCACGCCGACGGAGGCCTTCACGAAAAGGTTTGGCGCGGACTTCGAGCTGATGGTTCGAATCAGCGCGCGACGCAACCTGTCGGAAAATGAAATCAAGGGGCCGACTGTGTTCAAGCGCGACAAGGACGTGGAATACACGCTTTTTCTGCCATACAGTGTAATTGTCGCCTCGCCTCCCGTTTGTCAGACTGCGGTGCGATTCGTTCTCGCGGGAGCGGCGGGCGTGATGGATCTCGCCGGCATCACTATCAGCGACCCGGAACGTCGACTTGAGGGAATCTCAGAGATCGCCTGCTCGAACCCCATCATGACTAAGGGTGAGTGGCCGTGCTCGTAACGGCTAGCCATTTTTCAGTTGCTCGGTGACGGAGCGAACGAATCGAGCCCGTTTCACCTCGACTACTGCTTCGTACCGGTCGCCTGGCGTTCGCACGTGAAGTCCGTCGAGGTTGGGTCGTATGCGGCGTGGAAGGACGCCAGCGATCACCGGCCGCTGATCGTGGACGTCGAACCCGGCAGCGCGGGCTCATGAGGCGCCTCAGTCGTCGTCTTCGGCCGAGAAGGCGTACGAAAACGCCCGCGCCGCTTCCGGTGGCGTAATCGCAAACCACGAAGCTCGCGCTGTCGCGAGCATTCCGTACGCGATCTCCGGCCGCCCCGCCCAGTCGCTCCGGGTGTACGCCTTCATCATCGTCGCCAGGCTGTGCTCAACGGGGAGAAACGCAATGTCGTAGTCCGCGGCCGCGGACCAGTCGACCAGCTCCCGCGCCTTCGCCTCGACCAAGTCCCCGTCGAACGCTTCCTCGGACTCCGGCGGGAACATCACCGTCACCGCCATGTCCCACGCCGCCGTCCGGTACCCCGCGCTCACCCCGCAGTTTGCGATGTACATCTCGAAGTAGAACCGCAGCAGGTCGTCGTTCGGGACGACCGTCTTCTCCGCCGCAAGCGCCTCCGCCGCAGAACCGCGCCTGTCGTGCTCGATGGTGTCGAGCACGAGCTGCACGAGCTCCAATTGGTCCATGCCCACCTCCTGCGCGACCGATATCACGCGCGGAGGGGTACCCTCATTCAGACCCGTGACTTTGGCGACGTTTCTGTCGCGAGCGGACGCGCCGTGGATGAAGGTCACCCGCTGGGGATGCGATAGTGCCTCCATGAAGCTGGCCATCGTCGGATCGCGTGGTCTCACCGTCGACCTGGAGTCGTACGTGCCCGCCGGCGTCACCCTGATCGTGAGCGGCGCGGCCGCAGGGATCGATCGGGCCGCGGCGGAGTACGCGCGGGCCCGCGGCATCGAGCTGGTGGAGTACGTCCCGAATTACGCACGGTACCGACGCGGGGCTCCCCTCAAGCGGAACGAACAGATCGTCGACGCCGCGGACCGGGTGCTCGCGTTCTGGGACGGCGCCTCGGCCGGGACGAAGAGCGTGATCGACCTCTGCGCTGCGCGCTCCAAACCGTGCACCGTTTACGTCTGGACGAAGGGTTCGTTCGTCCGCGCGGCCGAACGATGAACGCCGGTCATTGTTTGTCCGTCGCGATGGGGCGCTGAATGAAGGTGTACCTCTCGGTGGTGTAAGGGTCGGACAGCGGCGGTTGCAGCTCGAGGATCGGACGGCTCGACGCGGCGCAGACGGCGCAGGCGTTGAGCGGAAGGCGAGCGTCTGCCGCGCACGGAGGCAACATGCGGTTCGGCGCTATCGGGAAGGCGTGGTTCGGGTTCCTGTTCGCCCAGTTCGTCTTGGACTTTCACCGGCGGGAGGTCGAATCGAAGCAGCGGCGCGCGCAGTTTCACGGGTTCACGTGGGGGCAGGTCCGGCAGGTGATTGATCGGTGCCTCGCGGCGCGGCCGGACATCGCGCGCGAGCTCGACGCGCTCGACGAGGGGCGGCGGAACGGCGTGGTCACGGGGTTCTTTCTCTGCAGCCCGGAGAAGTTCCGAGGGTACTTCGGCTTCGACCGTCCACCGCCTGGAGCCGCATGACGCGCCGCCCTCCAATGCTCGCGTACGACGCGCTCAGCCTCTGGCTGGGCAGCAGCGGGCCGCCCGCGTCGATACCCACCGGTGTCGATGGCTTCGACCGTGTGCTCGGCGGCTTCGTCGCCGGCGAGGTCATTCTCCTGACCGGTCCGCCCAAGAGCGGGAAGACCGCGCTCGCGCTGGACCTGGTCACCTCGTTCGCGGTGACGAACGCGCAGCGCACATCGTCGGGCACGGGACACGCGGTGCCATGGGGCGCCCTCTTCGTGACCTCGGACAGCAGCGCGGTCACGCTCGTCGAGCGGATGGCGTTCGCCACCAGCCGCCTCCCACTCGGCGCGCGCACGGGAGGAAGCGAGCTCTCGGCGGCTGCCGACGCGCTCGCGCTCGCACCCCTGTGGATCGACGACGCCGGGTTCTCGTCCCCGCGCGAACTCGCCGACGGCGTGGGGGACGCCATCGACAGCATTCGCGCGGAGACGGGCGTTCCCGTGCGGCTGGTTGTGGTCGATGAGATCGGTCCGCTCTCCGGTCCGGCGGTCTCGCTCACCGCGCTCGTCCATGCGCTGAAGCGCGTCACGATGTACCCCGACGCGACGATCCTGCTCATCCAGGGGCACTCGGGAGAGGAGCCGCCCGCGAGGACCGGGTGCACGGAGGTCCACCTCGCGCTCGTCACGCACGAGGGCGAGGTGCGGCCGCGCGTTATAGGCTCGAACCGTGGGTCCGGCTTCCTCCCGATGCGACTCTCACGCGCGTGGCTCGGGTTCGAGGACATGCCCGACCCCGACGCCGACGTGCTCGCCGAACGCTTCCGTGACCCCGGGTGAGTCGGCGCGGCCCGCCGCGCCCCGCTCCTGACAAGCCGCTGTCACAACGGCGCGGTCCTGAGTGAAGGTCACCTCCTCCGCGGTGTAGTGTCCGACATGATCGCCGGGAGCGTCTTCACGCTGGCCTCGGTCGTGCTCGATGCGACGCCCCTTCCGGCTGCGCTCCGCCCGCCGCCCCGGGGAGGTTGTTCGAGCCAGGCGCCGGGGTCTCGGACCACCCCCGCCTCGTAACAAGACGCTTCCGATTTGCCACTCGTGGGACACGCCGTGCCCTCCGGCGCGGTTTTTCAAGGAGGTTGCTATCGATGGACCAAGCTCTGATCGCAAAGACCGCTTTTCATCTCGTGACCCAGCACCGGGCGGCCCGCGGTTCCGCCGCACGCTTCTTCGAGTCGTTGATCGGTCATCTCTGCCGGGAGCTCGAGGACTTCGCGCCTCGCAACGTGTCGGTCGGGGCGGTGGGCGAGGCGGAGCGGTTGGGCATCGGCGATCTGCGTCACTTCCACTGGGACGATCAGCCGGGGAGGATGAGCGATCCCGACCGTCTCATCTTCCACTGGGATCACGTCGATACCGTCTCGAGCCTCAAGCGCGCGCTGCTCGACGGAGCGGTGCTGACTCCGAGGCACTGCACGGAAATCGTCGCGCGATCGCGGATCGCCTGGATCACCAAAGAGGAAGATCGGCGTCTCACGACTCTCGGGTTCCGGTCGAAGCGACCCGATCCGGACGCTGCCTACCGCGCCGCGGGAATCGAGCTCGCACATCCTTGGTCCGAATGCGCCTTCGGGTGACCGTTTTCTACCGCGAGCCAACGTTCGAGGCGCGCCTCGGACGTCGCGGCCCACCGTACCGGTGGGAGTACGAGATCGAAGCCGTCGACGCTCCCACCGCGATCGCGATCGCGTGTCGTGAGTTCGACGAAGTCGCGCGAGCGTCGGGGGTCGGGTGGGCGCGCGAGATCGTCGCCTGGGACGTCACCGCGGCCGCCTGAAGATCCGGGGCCCGAAAGAGCCGAGGTCGCGGCGGACGGTCAACGTCCCGCGTCGCTTCGCCGCGCGATGGTCCCGTTGCAGTCGTCCATCGACGTGAGTTCGACGAAGTCGCGCGAGCGTCGGGGGTCGGGTGGGCGCGCGAGATCGTCGCCTGGGACGTCACCGCGGCCGCCTGAAGATCCGGGGCCCGAAAGAGCCGAGGTCGCGGCGGACGGTCAACGTCCCGCGTCGCTTCGCCGCGCGATGGTCCCGTTGCAGTCGTCCATCGAGCGCGACAGTATCACCGTCGGAGGGAAGATGATTCGAGACTTTACAGGCGAGTTCAAGAAGCTGGCGAGGGCTTGGGACAAGGGCGCACGTCCCGCAGACCCATGGCCGCAAATCCGGTCCGGGCTGTACGCGTTCGTCTTCGCGAATCCCGATGCGACGCCCGTTCGCGACAACAACCCGAACCGATTTCGCGTTGTCATCCACCCCAACGGTCTGTCCTTCAAATCGGGAAAGTTCGCGGGCAAGCTACACAGTCGTCTCAAGGAATACTGGCAGCACCTTCGCGTCGATACGGACGACGGCCCGAAGAGAGTCCTCACGAAGTGCCTGCGCATGCTGCTCGTCGCCGACATCTCGGCGCACAAGCTCGATGCCGCGCGCTTGAAGAGCGCTGAGACCCAGTGGAACCGCGCGCTACGCAAAATGCTCGGCGAGAACGGCCTGCGTACGGCTACGCAGCGGAAGGCGGAGTGGCAGTACCTGATGGAAGGCCGGGAGAGCGACGCGTTGCGGCTCGTCCGGGAGCACGTACGGGCACTCGTTTCGCAAGTGGTCACGATCAAGCCTGCCCGGTCTCCGCGCACACCGACTGCCCGCGCAGCGAAGGCACCGGGGGCTCCGCGTTCAAGAACGGCCGCCTGGAGTCAGTCGGAAAAATCGGCACTGCTGAAGAAGGTCAGCGACGACCTGGCCAAACACGGCTTCGTGTCGGCTGGCGAACAAAAAGGCTCGAAGCGTTTCGCCACGACACTGAATGGCGCGTACTACGCCGTTTCGTTCGGCCAACGCGCCGGCAGCCTCCGCGCCGAGGTGTATCTCGCCGGGTCCAGCTCTCGCGCTCGCTTTGGCGCGCTCACGGCGGGAACGGACTCCCTTCGAGCGCAGGGCTCGTCACCGTTCACCGTTACGCCGGACCTGCGCCTCGCGTTTGAAGAGTCGTTCGAACCGGCGAACGCGAAAGCGGCGCAAACCTGGGCGGTGCGTCACGTGTGCACTCTCCGCAAGGTCTTGGGCCCACTCTTCTGAGCGCGGCCGCCCGACGGCACGTGGTGAGACCGGCGCGCAAGCCCGCACGCGACCGGCCATCCGAGCGGCACCACGTATCTGGTTGGCGGAGCCCTGGCGCGGATCCGGGCCGTCCGGGGCGCCGACAGAGTTCCTGATGCAGGCCCCCGCGCGCGACCTTCGCTGCATCGACGTGCACGCACCTCGGCAATCAAGCCGGTCACCGAAGCGCGCCAGACTCCACTACGAGATGGGGATCCGCATCGGCGAGCTCTCGCTGCCCTATGGCTCCGATGCCGTGTTCGAGTGGGCCCTGATGCTGCCCGCGAGGTACCGCTCGCGGAACGCGCGAGCCGATTCGCCCAGCGCGTCGTCGGTGTTCAACTCCTCGAGCGTGCGGGCCTCGAAGGTGCGCCGATCCCGCAACACCGCGCCGTAGCGCTTGGCGACCGACGCGAAGCTCGGGTTTGCCGCGGGGTATGCGAGCACGAATCGTCCCCAGGACCATCCCGCCGTCGGGTGCTGGAGCATCGCGAGCAGGAGGAGGTGGTCGAGCCAGACTTGTTGAAGATCCGTTCCGAGGATCTGCTCACGCCATCCCTCAACGAAGATGTCGGACCGCTCGGTGACCTCGACGTAGCGTGCGAGCGCTGTGGGCTTGGGCGCAGGCTCGGCGACGGCGTGCTCGTGATACTTCGTCTCGACGCCGATGATCGCTCGCTCGCCGCCCCCGGCGTCGAGTTCGAAGGCCACGTCGAACGCGCTCTGGTTCCCCAGGTAGGCGGGATCGCGACGGCCCGGCGAGTGCTCGAACCGCACGCGCACGTCGGCGCCAGCCGCTGCGCGCCACCACGTCTCGATGGCACGCTTCGCCGCGACGCGATCGCCGGCGAGGCTTCCGAAAAGGTTGAAGCACAGCGGCATCGACGAGAGCAGATCGGCCCAGAGGCGAGCTTCGTTCAGCGTCTGGTACTGCTCGGGGTTCGCGAGTCGCTCGCGTACCGCGGCGAGCGTGCCCGGCGTCACGAAGTTTGCGCCTGACTCGCGCGCGAACGCGAGCTCGAGTCGGCTTCCAATGGGCATCGCGTTCGGGCCGCCGCGGTAGGGGAGGGCGCCGATCGGATACCCGCGCGCCTCGCGCCACCGCGTCTGATTCCAGCGTGCGCAGCGCTTCCAGGCGGTCGTTGCGGGATCGCGCGGCACGCGGTCGACGTCGAACCATGCGTGTGCGGCGCGCGCGTCGGCTTCTGTGAAGGGGGGCTCGCTCATGGGGATGCTTCGTCTGCGGGAGGGAGATGGATCACGACGGAGCCGTGGTCGCTTAGGGTGCACGACGTGTCGTCGACCTTGATGCTCGAGATACCGCCGGCCCGGAGCTCGGGCGACGGCTCGCTCACCTCCTCGTCTCGTAGAAGGTCTCGATGCGTTCGACCTCGCGCCACGGCATGCACAGATCCGAGTGCTGCCTGAAGCGGGCCTCCACGCGCTTGCGGTCTTCCCCGCGCAGCATCCAAACGCTCCCGGTGGGAACGACGGAAGGACGTTCGAGGTAGAGGTGCAGCGGCAGACCGTAGAAGTCTTCGGTGGAGAAGTGAAAACCGAGAACAAGTGGACCTTCGATCGTGACGTCCTCGAGCCGCAGCCAGAGCGACTGTTCAATTAGGCCGCGCAACCAAACCCGAAGACTCGGCTCGTCGCGCGAACCTCGGTCGCCGAGTTGCTCGAAGAGCACGATGGCCTCCGTAGAGATGTCGCCGTCGATGCGCTTCAATGCGACCTGCCGCCACGTAGTGGCGGGCGTTGTTAAGGCGGAGTCCGGCGGGGGCAAGAACCGAAGGTCCTTCGCAGACTCAGGCCCTCGTGCTGCTGGTCGTACGCCTGCCGGGGCCGTCGGCCCGGATTCCGACGCCGGCGCGACGAGGCGGACCGTGCCGTCCGGCTCCCGAGCGACGAGCTTCCTGTCGGCCATCGTGTCCAGCATGCGTTCGACAACCGGCGCCGCGACCTTGAAGTGCGCTGCGAGCTCCTTGGCTGACGGTGAGCGTCGGCGCCGAGCCACGAACCTGCCGATGAACTCGAGGTACTCGCGCTGTCTTGCGGAGATCGTTGTCATCGAGCCCAGGTTCGCGCGCCCCTCTTGGTCAGTCCAGCGTAAGCCCTCCGTCAGCGGGGTCTTGCTCTGATCCCGTCGCTGTCGTAGCGCCGCGCGGCGCGCGGTAGGCTGCGCGGCGTGTGGGATCAGGCAACTCTCGAGCAACGGCTGCGG
>JALHOE010000095.1 GCA_022843175.1 Deltaproteobacteria bacterium | reverse complement strand
TGAGCTCGCCGGTGGAGCCCGTGAGCGAGGAAGCGCGCGCCGTGCGCGCGCGGATCTCGGCCTCGTTGTCGTTGGCCTGCGCCGCGCCGATCAGCATGTCGACCGCGGCCGGCACGCCGCCGCCCGCGCGATGCCAGGCCTCGGACGCCAGCACCGCCGTGGGCGCGTCGGCGTCCCGGGTGGCGCGACGAAGCGATGCACGCGCGATCTGCCGCGCCGCATCGGAGCCCAGGCCCTCGACGACGCCGAGCGCCTGCTCCTTGGTCTCTGCCGAGACGTTGCCGTCGGGCCAGAGCACCTGGAGCAACAATGCGGTGCGGGCGAGACCGACGTCCTCGCTCGCAGAGAGCGCGCCGAGGAGCTCTTCGGCCGACGCACCCTCGGGGTTGCGCAGGCGGTCGACGGCTCGCTCGAGCGGACCATAGTGTTGGGTGCCGCTGCTCTCGAGCGCGGCGCCGCGCGCGGCCTCGTCGCCCTTGGCGAGGAAGCGCGCGAGCACGGAGCGCGCGGGGGCGAGCGCGGCTTGCGCGTCGCCCTCGAGCTCCTCGATGACCTCGTTTGCGCCCGCGACGTCGCCGCCGCGCGCGAGGAGGAACGTGGCCGCGGAGCGGAGGATGTCGCGCACCGAGGGGTTCTCCTCGGCGCGCGAGAGCTCGCGGAGGACCCCGGCGGCGTCCTTCGGTGCGGTGCCGATCAGCGACGCGGCGCGCACGAGCGCGGCGAGCGGATCGTCCTCGGATGCGCTGGCGAGGGCCTCGATCGCTGCGGTGCGTGCCGCCGCTTCGTCGCGACGGCTCGCGCGCACCGCGCGGGCGACGGCGAACGCAATCGCCGCGTCGCCCGTGGCATTCGCGGAGAGCTTGGCGAGGATCGCGTCGCCCGCGTCGTCGCCGGCGAGCACCAGGCGGCCGACGCTGCCGAGCAGCGCGCGGGGCGCCTCGTCGGCGATGGCCTCGAGCGCCGCGCGGGCGCCGGCGCGGTCTCCGTTGAGCAGGCGCATCCGCGCGAGCTCGACGTCGAGATCGCTCTTCTCGACGGGATCGCGCGTGGACGCGCGGAGCGCGCGAACGGCGGCCTCGTACCAGTCGGGGTCGAACGCGAGCACCTGCTCGTCGTCGAGCGGAACGGGCGTCGAGCCGGCGAGCGCCACCGCGAGCCGCGCCACGTGCGCCGGGCTCTCGCCCTCGGCCTCGGCGTTGGCGAGCGCCTGCTTGGTTCCCTCGACGTCGCCCGCGAACAGCGCGCGGACCGTCGCTGCGACGAGCCAACCGCGCGCGCGACCCTCGGGCGTGGGACGCGCGAGGGCGTCGGCCTCGAGCAGCGTGGAGAGACGCGCGGGATCGGAGCCGTCGAGGAGGAGATCGACGAGCAGGGTCTTGGGGACGACCGCGCTCCGCTCGGCGCCCTCGCCGGAGCTCTCGAGCAGGCGGCCACACGCGTCGAGCACCGTCTCGCGGTCGCCGCGGGCGAGCGCTGCCTCGGCGATGGTGAGCCACAGATAGGGCGCGAGCTCCGGGCGGGCGCCGCGCGCGAGGAGCGTGCGTGCGATCTCCGACGCGCGGTCCGGGTCGCCGAGGCGGGTCGCCGCGGCGATGCGCGCGAGGTAGGGCATCGTCGCCTCGGGGTCGACGGCGATGGCGCGATCGAGCGTGGCGATCTCGTCCTCGATGCGCCCGACGCTGCGGTAGCACGCCGCCGCGCGCACGAACGCGTCGGCCGCGACGCCGGCGCGACGCAGCGCGCGCGGCACCCCTCGCCCGCGACGGGTGGGCGGATCGGGCAGGGACTCGAGGACGATCTCGCCGCGCTGGACGAGGGCCCACCCCTCGCGATCGAGCCGCTCGCCCTTGCGCGAGAGGCGCTCGGCGACCTCGCAGGCGCGGAACGCGGCTTCGTCCTGGGAGGTGACGACCTCGACGAGCACATCGAGCGCGTCGTCGACCTCTCCGCCCTCGGCCTTCTCTTCGGCGAGGTCGACGCGCAGCAGGCCCGCCCACTTGGAGTCGTTGGTGAGCTCCACCCGCCGAGCGAGCGCTCGGCGCCGACCCTCGCCGTCCTTGCGGAGCGCCGCGTCGATCTCGAGCATCAGCCACGCCGCTTGATCGGAGGCGTCGGCGTCGACGGCTTGCTCGAGGTAGTCGCGCGCCGCGTCGCGGTCGTTCTTGACGTCGATGGCGTCGGCGGCGAGCGAACGGAGAGCGCGCGCACGCTCCTCGCTCGTCTCGGCGGCCTTGGCCATGCTGTCGAGCACGCGGCCCAGGTTCTTGAGCGAGCGACGACGCTCGAGAATGCGAACGAGCGCCTCGAGCGGCTCGCGGAACGTCGCGTCGAGGTTGAACGCAGCGAGGTACTCGCGCGCGGCGCCGAGCTCGTCGCCCGCGGAGCGCTCCTCGAGCTCGGCAGCCTCGTGGAGGAGCACGGCCTTGCGCGTGGGGTCGTCGCACGAATCGGCCTCGCGACGGAGGCGCGAGATCATGTCCGGGCCGGCGGGTGGCGGGCCCGACGCAGCGCTCGCAGCAGGCGGCGGCACCGACTGCGCAACGGGCGGCGGCACCGACTGCGCGTCGGCGGGCGGAGGGATCGACGGCTCGGCCGGCGATAGCTCCACGTCGTCGAGCGACTCGATCTCTTCTGGTGCTGCTGCGGTTGTCGGGTCGTCGGTCGGTTCGGACATCCGCTCGGGGCTCTTGGCGGCTCGGGATGCGTCGCGATCTGCGCGGACCCACAGGCTAGGCGGGTCCCGTCGACGATTCCAGAGGGCGTGTTACCCTAGCCAGCGAGGCGTGGACCGGTTCATCCCCGGCCGCGACCCGGAGGCGAAATGTACGGTCCCAAAGGGGCAGAAGCCCCCGTTCGGAAGGTCACGGTCCCCGATCTACGCGCCCGCAAAGCTGCCGGGCCCCCGATCGCGATGGTGACGGCCTACGACTACACCATGGCTCTGCTCCTCGATGAGGGCGGGGCGGACGTCGTCCTGGTCGGCGACTCCCTCGGCATGGTCGTCCAGGGTTTGCCCAATACCCTGCCGGTCACGATCGACGACATCGTCTATCACGGCCGCGCCGTCAGCCGCGCGCTGCGTCGCGCGCACCTCGTGGGCGACATGCCGTTCATGAGCTTCTCGACTCCGGAGGTCGCGCTCGCGAACGCCGGCCGTCTCATCAAGGAGGGCGGCTTCGAGGCGGTCAAGCTCGAGGGCGGCGCCGAAGTCGCCGAGCACGTCCGCCGCATCGTGTCCGCGGGCATCCCGGTGATGGGCCACGTGGGCCTGCTCCCGCAGACGGTCCACGCGATGGGTGGCTTCAAGGTGCAGGGCAAGCGCGAGTCCGACGCCGACCGCATCATCCGCGACGCGCGCGCGCTCGAGGACGCCGGGTGCTACTCGATCGTGATCGAGGGCGTCCCCGCCGACGTCGGCGCGCGCATCACCGAGTCGGTGGCGGTGCCGACCATCGGCATCGGCGCCGGCGCCGAGTGCGACGGCCAGGTGCTCGTTTGCTACGACTTCCTCGGCATGTTCCGCGGCATGCGCCCCAAGTTCGTCAAGCGCTACGCCGAGCTGGGCGACCAGATCGTCCACGCGACCCGCGCCTACGTCGAAGAGGTCCGCAGCGGCGCCTTCCCCGCGCCCGAGCACTCGTTCGGCATCAAGGTCGTCGAGTCGAAGACGGCCTGAGCTACAGCCGCTTCCCGTTCCACTTGCCGCCGCTCGTCGTGGAGTCGCCCTGGCCCCACGACCCGGTGAAGCTCGCGCCGTCGGCGCTCATCAGGAACGAGCCGTGGCCGCTGCCCGCGCCGCCGGGGCTCTCCTCCCACGCGAAGTCGAGTCGGTTGCCGGTGATCGTGCCGCTGATGCGGCCCTGCACCTGCGCGCCGGAGTTGGTGTAGGCGTAGGCGCCGCTCACCTGGTTTCCCTGCTGTTGGAACGTGATCGTTCCGAAGTCGCTCGACCAGCCGCCGCCCCACTCGCTCATCGTGGGCGCCGGGGGGTTCGACGTCTCGATCGGCTCCGGCGGGTTGGTCGCGACGACGGGCGGCGGCGCCGTCTCGCGCTCGCACGCGGTCATCGTCAACACGAACGCGATGGCGAGCATGCGCATGCTCGCGAGGGTATCACCGGATAACGGTCGTCTCGAAGTGCATGTTCTTCTTCTCGGGCGTCACCACGGTGACCGTCTCGCCGAGCAAGCCGAGGTCGCCGTTCACGCGCTCCTCGTCCATGAGGAACCACGGGCCCGAGCCCTTGTCGTTCTTCCACGTTTGGCGAACGACCGTCGTGCGCAGCGTGCCCTCCGAGGGGCGGAACCAGCCGAAGCCCACCAGGATCACCGCCTCGGTCGGCGACATCTTCTCGATCCCGGCGTACTCGACGTCGACGACGCGGACGTCACCGCCCCACAGCCGGTGTCGCTTCACGAACGCAGTGCGCGACGCGGGCGCCACGCGCTCGACCGCGAGATCGGTGCGCCCGAAGCGGGCGGCGTCGTTGGTCTCCTTCACCGCGTCGTCGAGCTTCTGTGCCGGCGTCATCGCGCCCATGCACGCGGTGAACACGAGGGCGAGCGGCGCCCAGGTGCGCGGGCGCTTGAGCTCTCGGCCGAGGAGCGCGAGGACGAACCGACGAACGCGGTGGAACGGCATGTTCGGCCGATACCCGAGCTCGGTGGCGTGGGCCAAAAACGCTGGCCAAGAAGCGGGAGGCTACTTGGTGTGCTCGCCGTCGTCGTCGAGGAGCTCTTCGTCGTCGACCAGCTCTTCGACCTCGTCGTCGGCGATGAGCTCGGCGCTCGCATCGGGATCGGCGCCGTGCGCGGACTGCGGCAGCTGCACCGCCGCGACCTCGTCGGTCGAGCCGGTGATCGTGGCCTCGGGGTCCCGGTGCTTCGCCTGATACGCGCGGAAGTCCTGGTTCGCGAGCTGCTCGGAGTCGCCGACGATCGTCGCCATGTCGTCGTCGTCGTCGGCCTCGTCTTGCAGATTCGCGAGCGACGGATACGCGTCGGTGGCCTGCATGAACGGGATCTCGGAGGTCGTCTCGGGGATCTCGGTCACCTCGACGCTGCGATCCGTGCCCCCGAGCTTGCCGACGTTGGTGTCGATCTCCGACTCGGGCGTGGTGCGCTCGGTGCTGATGAGCGGCATGGCCGTCATCGTCTCGGCGCCGAAGTCGCCGGTCTCGCTCACGTCGGTGGGCGGAATCGACGAGACGCGCTGGCTCCGCGGCTCGGCCGCGGGCGGCGCGCTCTTGGGCGTGGAGAACGACGCCCGCGGCTGCATCTTCGGCGGGGGGGCGACCGAGCCCTCGACGACGACGCGCTGGGGCGGGTGCTTGCCCTCCTCGAACTGCAGCTTGTTGCGCTTCGCGCGGTCGAGGCCGGCGGTCGCTTCGGGATCCTGCGGCTTGAGGCGGAGCACACGGCGCCAGGCGTCGGCCGTCTCGCGTGCGTCGCCGATGCGCTCCTCCCAGATCCGCGCGATGTTGCGCGCGAGATCGGCCCGCGCGTTCTGGTCCTTGCTGCGGAGGATCTGGTCCTCGTTGAGCTGGATGAGCCCGCGGTAGTCGTTGGCCTCGGTGAGGATGTTGCGATAGCGCTCGGTGACCTGCGTGTCCGCCGGCGCGAGCTCGTGCAGCTTCTTGAGGTCGCGGATCGCGCCGTCGAAGTCGTTGAGCTTCTCTTGCCTGAGCGTGGCGCGGCGCGAGATGATCTGGCGGACGAGCGGGCCGTCGAACACGTCCTCGAGGGCGCGGCTGTAGATCTGCTCGGCGCGGTGCGGCTGGTCCCCGGCGGCCTCTTCGATCGCGTCGAGGGTCGTCGCGTCGACGTGCGCGATGAGCGCGCGGGCGAGGAGCTCGAACGCGCCGTCCTCGTCGCCGATCTCGGTGCGCATGCGGTCGGCGACGCGGCGCAGCTGTGAGGCGCGCGTGCGGCCGCCGTCGCGCGGACCGGCGGTGGTGTTGAGGAGGACGTCGATCAGCGCACGCCGGCGCTCGGAGCCGCCGTCGGACTCGTCGGCGCTCTGTGCGGCGGCCCACAGGGCGTCGAGCGGGTCCTCGGTGGAGGCGATCGAGAGCGCCTGCTCGGCGAGCTCGCGAGCCTTCTCTTCGAGACCCTCTGCGAGCATGGCGCGGCGGTACGCGCGAACGAGCGCGTGCAGGCGGTCGACCGGCGTCTTGCAGCGGCCGACGTGACGCTCGAGCAGCTCGACGGCGGTGAGCGAATCGGGCGCGAGGGACGCGAGCAGCTCGAGCATCTCGCCGGCCTCGGCGGCGGGCACCGCGGCGAGCCCCAGCTCACCGTGCTCGATCGCCTCGCGACGGTCGATGCCGAGGTCGATGCGCACCCTGGCTTGGCGGATCAGCTCCTCGGCGCGCGTGGGGCCCGACACGCCCGCGCCTCGGCGATCGTGGATCTCGAGCACCAGCTCGGTCGCGCGTGCCTCGATCGCCAGCGGCTCGACCACCTTGAGGAAGTCCTGGTCCTTACCGCGCGGGGTGCGGAGCACGTCGGGGGCGATCTCGAGGGCGCGGTCGCGGGCGCCTCCGGCGACGAAGCGATCGAACGCCTCGCCGAGGAGCCGCTGGCCCTCGGAGCCCGGTGTGGTGCGCGCCCAGGCGAGGATCTGTCCGCCGATCTGCGCGTCGGCCTTGTGCCGATCGGCGATGGCCATGGCCGCGGCGCGCGCGACATCCGACGCCGCGATCGTGAGCGGCGCCAGCGTGCGGAGCGCGTCCTCGACCTGGCCCATCTGGTCGGCGAGCACCTCCGCCTTGCGGGCGGTGAGCGTGGCGATCTCGTCGTCGTCGCCCTCGACCTCGATCTGGTTGTCGATGAGCTCGATCACGCGCGGCCACTTCTCGGCGCGCTCGCACAGCTCGCGGAGCTTCTGCAGCGCGGCGAAGTCTTCTGGATCCTCGCGGACGACCGTCTCGAACGCGGCCAACGACTTGCCGAGCTCGCGGGTGTGGTCGATGTAGATCTCGCCGAGGCGGCGCGCGATCGTCGCCTTCTCCTCGCCGGGCTGCGCGAGCTCGAGGTCGCGCTCGAGCGCGTCGGCGGCCTGCGGGTAACGCTCGCGGGCCTGCTCGAGATCGGCGATCGCCTGGAGCGCCTCGCGACAGTTCTCGTCGAGCTTCTCGAGCACGGTTTGATAGCGCGCGACGGCGGCGTCGACGTCGCCCACGCCGTCCGCGAGGATCGACGCCTGGCGGAGCCCGAGCCGGATCTTGTCTGCGCGATCGGTGAGGCTCGGCTCGATGCGCTTGAGGTAGTCGAGCGCGGCTTGGTGGTCCTCGCGCGCGACGGCGTCCTCGGCGAGCGCCGACAGCGCTTCGAAGTCCTCGGTGCTCGCGACGATCCGCAACAACAGCTCGCGCGAGCCCTCGGGGTCGGCGAGCCGCTCGCGGCGGAACTGCGCGGCGCGGCGGAGGAGCGCGATCGACTCCTGGTTGTCGGAGGCCTGCTCGGCGCGGCGCACGAGGAACGCCGCGATCTCGTCGAGGCGGCCCTCTTGCTCGTAGGTGCGCTCGAGGCGGTCGGCCAGCTCGAGATCGCGGGGCGCGAGCTCGAACGCCTGCTCGAGGCGAAGGAGCGCGGTGGCGGTGTCGCCCGCGCGCATGAGGTAGTCGGCCTCGGTGGCGCGGAAGCGAGCTTGCCCGCTCTGGTCGCGCTCGAGATCGCCGCGGCGTCCGGCGGCAGCGGCTGCGGCCTCCCAACGCTCGGCCTTGGCCGCCGCCTCTTCGGCGCGACGCCACACGTCTCCGTCGTGGAGCAGCTCGCCGGCTTCGGCGTAGGACTCGGCCGCGCCCGCGAGATCGCCCAACCGATCGCGGAGCTCGCCGAGACGGAGCAGCAACTGGCCCTTCACCGGGCCGGGCTCGAGACCGCCGACGTTCTCGTCGATCGCGGCGGCCGCGCGCTGGAACTCGTCGACCGCGGCGAAGAGCTCGACCGCGCGCGCGAGCGACGCTTCGTCCTTCGGGGAGTTGGAGACGACGCGGAGCAGCGCTTCGGCGGCCTCGCGCTTGTCGCCACGCTTCTTCTCGTGGAGGTCCGCGAGGCGTTTCTCGAGCGAGATGCGCTCCTCGACGTCTGCGGCGGCCATCGCCTCTTGCTCGAAGAGCGCGGCGAGGTCGTCCCAACGCTGGCCCTTCTCGAGCAGACGCTGGAGCGCGGCGCGCGCGGATTCGTCGGTGCGGTCGAGCGACAGGAGCTGGCGATACGCGTTGACCGCTCCCTCCGGGTCCTTGAGGTTCGTCTCGGAGAGGTTCGCGACCTCGCGCAGCTGGGCGCGGCGCGACTCGATCGACGCGGCGGACACGCGCGCGGCGTTGAGCAGGACGTCGCGGAGGTCTTTGTATTGGCGCGCAGCGCGGAGCGCGTCCTCGACGTAGGAGAGGGCTTCGGGGTGCGCCGCGTCCTGCTCGAGCACCTCGCGGTACTTGGCGAGCGCGCCCTTCTTGTCGTTCTTCTGCGCGAAGAGCGCGGCGATCTCGAGCTGCTTCTGAATGCGCTCGGCCGGCGGCAGCGACGCCGCGTGACGGTCCATGTGCGCGGCGAGCTCGGTCGTCTTGCCGGTCTTGGCGTAGAGGTCGCCGAGGCGCATCGCGACCGACGGATCGGGATCGTTCTTGAGCGGCTCGAGCACCTTGATCGCGTCGTCGAGCTTGCCCTGCCCCTCGAGCGAGCGGGACAGCGCCTTGCGCGCGTCGAACGCCATCGTGCCCGTGGGGTTGTGCTTGAGGTAGCCAGCCCATCGCGCGTCGAGGCCGTTCTCGCGGCCGAGCTGCTGCGTCCAATGGAGGACGAGCTGCATCGCGCGCTCGTGGCCCGGCGACGCGTCGAGCGCGGCCTCGGAGTACGCGAGGGCGTGCTCGCCGTCGTACATCTGGGCCATGTTGACGAGGAGCTCCGCCGCCTCGCCGCGCTCGTTCTCGTCGACCTTCTCGTCGGCGAGGATGCGCGAGACGATCGAGGTCGCGAGCTCGTATTGGAGCGCCGTGTCGTGCGGGTCGAGCCGGAGGGCGCTGCGGAGCGCCTGCGACGCGCCCTTGGCGTCGTTGTTCGACTGCCGAACCGTGGCCTCGTCTCGGAGGAGCGCGAGCTTGCGCTCGTGGTCGTCGATCGCGCGGATCTCGAGGTCGTAGAGGGGGATCGCCTCTTTGAAGTTGCCCTCGGCCTTGAGGAGCTCGCGCGCGGCGTAGATCGCCGTGACGGCGCCGGGGTCGATCTCGAACGCGCGCTTGTAGTTCTCGACCGCCTTGCGCGGCTGCGACAGCGGCGGCTCCTGCCAGAGACGCGCGGCCTCTTCGTGGAGCATCGACACGCGCTGCACGAGGTTGGGGTCGCCGCCGGCGTTCTGCGCGAGGGCCTTGGCGCGGCGCTCGTAGAGGGCGACGAGGGCGCGGTGATCGCCCTTGTCCCGATAGAGGGTGGCGAGGCGGTCGCTCGCCGTGTCGCTCGCCGGATCCTTCTCGATCGCGCGCATCAACAACGTGGCCGCGCGTCGCGCGTCGCCGAGCGTCGTCGACCACACGTGCGCGGCCTCCGAGAGCCAGTGTGCGGCGAACGTCGCGTCGGTCGTCATGTCCCCGACGCGCTCGAGGATCGCTGCGTAGCCGCGCGGATCGGCCTGGCCTTCTTGGTACGCGGCCCCGAGGGCGCCTTGATCGTTCGGGTTGGCGACGAGCCGCCGAACGAGCTCGTCCATCTGCGCGGGATGCATCGCGCCCGGGAAGGTACCATCCTTCTCGGCCGACCGCGCGCGTCTCGCGAAGGGTACGCGCTACGGCAAAACTCGGCTCACGGCGGATCTCCGGTCCGGCGCTTGGGGCGCACGGGCCCGACGAAGCCGGCCAGGGCGTCGCGGAGGGCGTTGTTGCTCGGCGCCCGCGGAATCAGGCTCAAATCGTTGATCTCGTCCAGGACGACGATCTCCGGCGTGTCGTCCGCGTCCCCCGAGGGCGCGCTCATCGGCGGCCTCTCGGACAGGGGGTGCGGTCGCACGACGATGTCCGGGACCGGGTCGCACTCGATGACCACGGCGGCGATGTTGTCGCGGGAGCCGGCGTCCTTGGCCATCTCGATGAGGAGGCGGACCTGCTCCTCGGGGGTCTTCTCGAGGGCCAGGGCCTCGGAGATCTGCCGCTCGGCCAGGGCCCCGTGGAGGCCGTCGGAGCTGAGTAGGTAGCGGTCGCCCGGGGCGAGTTGGAACGAACGGAGCGTGGTGCGCACGCGCTCGTCGGTGCCGAGGGCGCGGGTGATGACGTGCTTCGGGAGTCGCGCCAGCGCCTCGTCGTCGAGCTCGGGCTGGAGCTCGAGCACCTCGTTGACCAGCGAGTGGTCGTGGGTGAGCGGCTCGAGGAACCCCGCGCGAAGCCGATAGGCGCGCGAGTCGCCGACGTGGCCGAGGTGGAGCATCTGGGTGCGCGCGTCGAGCCACGCGGCGACGATGGTGGTGCCCATGCCCTTGTGGCGATTGGACGCCTTGGCGATCTGCAGCACCTCTTTGTTGGCGCGGTGGAGCGCCGAGGAGAGCCGGCGGATCGCCGTCGGCAGGCCGAGGATGTCGAAGTCCGGGCGCTCGGCGTGCTGCGCGACCGTCTTCTCGAAGTAGTGGGCGATCGTCGTGCAGGCGAGCGCGCTCGCGACGTTGCCCGCCTCGTGACCGCCCGCGCCGTCCGCGACCATGTACAGCGCGAGGTCGTCGCGCAGGAGGACGCTGTCCTCGTTGTGCTTGCGCAGACGACCGATGTCGGTGATGCCGGACGCGACGATTCGGAAGGGAAACGTTGGCGAGCCGTCGCTCATGCGTCGAGTATCGCATAGGGCGACGAAAGCGCGTCGGCGATCGATTCGATGTGATCGTCCGCTGCTTCGAGCGCGCGGAGGGCGCGGGCCAGCTCCACCACGTACTCCGCGTTGTCTCCGCTCGGGCCGCGCGAGCGGCGCACCTGGTCGACGATCGCATCCAGGGACGCTTCGCCGAGGAAGTTCGCGTTGCGCTCGTCGGCGACGAACACCGTGCCGCGCGCGAACACGCCGCCCTCGTCGTGGAGATCGACCGCGTGGCGCTGGTAGCCGTTCTTCTCGCGGTGATCGAGGTGCGCGAGCACGGCCTCGGCCTCGTGATCGGCGATGAGGAACGCGACCCCCACGCACCGCGCCTCGGGCACCGGCACCAGCGTGACCACGCGACCGAGCGCGCCGGGGACGCCGCGGTGGTCGTCCGAGCCCTGCCAGAGCCGGCGGGCGAACCCGTGGATCCACGCGCGCCGCTTCTCGACGAACGGAAAGGACGGTCGCCAGATCAGCGACCCGTAGCCGAAGACCCAGACGCTCACTCAGCTCACTCTTTAACTCACTTGCCTCACTTGCACGAGACGCGAGGCGTGAACGTGGAGCCGACGGCTTCGAGGTAGGTGACGACCTCTTTCGTCTCGTTGGGCGCGATGGTGACCGTCTGCACCTCGGGGTTCACGTCGGTCGAGACGTCGCACGTCTTCTTCACGGTGCACTTGCTCTGGAGCACGACGACGTGGCGGTAGCCGTAGCCGGTGGGGCGGGCCTGGCCATACCAGGTGACGCAGGGCGCTCCCGCGTCCTGCATCGGTCCCGCGTAGCCGGGGGACAGCAAAACGAGCGCGGCGGTGAGCAGCCCAAACATGCCTTCAACATAGGCACGTCTCGGCGTCCGGCAATTATTTGGCCCCTGGCCTGCCGCAGTGCGTAAGAGCGCATCCATGATCGTCGCGCTCACCGGACAGAAGGGTGGAGTCGGCAAGAGCACCACCGCGATTAACCTCGCCGTCGCCGCGCTCGCTCGCGGCAAAAAGGTGCTCCTCGTCGACGCCGATCCCCAGGCGACCGCGCGGACATGGGGGGACGTCGCGGCCGAGAACGGCCACGAAGCCCCGACCGTGGTCGCGATGGGTGCCACCATGCACAAGCAGGGGCAGCTGCCCTCGATCGCCGAGGGCTACGACCTCGTCGTCATCGATTGCCCGCCCCGTCACGGCGACGTGCAGCGCTCGGCGCTGATGATCGCCGACGTCGCCATCCTCCCGTGCGGCGCCTCAGCCGCCGACGCGTGGGCGCTCGCCAACGCGATCGACCTCATCAACGAAGCGCGCGTGCTGCGCGACGAGCTGAAGGCGGCGATCCTCCTCACCCGCAAGCAGGGCCGTACCGCGCTCGGCAAGGGCGCGCGCACCGTGCTCGAGTCGTCGGGGATCCCCGTGCTCCGCACCGAGCTCGGCCAGCGGATCGCGTATCAGGAGGCGCTCGCCGCAGGGATGGGCGTCACCACGTTCTCGCCGCGCGACGCGGCGTCCAAAGAAGTTTCTTCATTGCTCGATGAGCTCGAGAGGTTCTGCCATGGCCAAGAAGCCGATCAACGTCACGATTCGCAAAGCGTCGTCTGCGCCGCCGAGTGAGCCCGCCCGCAAGGCGTTCACGCTCACGCTGCCGGACGCCCTCGTCGACCGCCTCACCGCGCGCGCCGGGGGCCGGGACCTCAACCTCTTCGTGGCCGAGATCCTGGAGAAGTACCTCACGTCGCTGGAGCAGCCGGCTCCGGCGGCGGCTCCGGACGATCCGATCGCGGCGCTCGTGAAGTGGGCTCGCTCGAAGCTGACGGTGCTTCGTCCGAGCTGGTTCGCGACCGCGTGAACAGACCGAGCAGAAACAGCGCCATCAGCGACGGCAGCTTCGGCGACCGCGCGATGGCGAGGAACCAGCGCGGGTACTTGAGCGGCGGGAGCACGTAGTAGTCGAGGCGGTCGGCCATCATCGCGACGGCCACCGCCCCGAGCGCTGCGAACCACCAGCGGCGCGCGGGCGCCGTCGCGAGCAACATCGCGACGGCGAGGACCGCGAACGTGAGGTGGTGCTCCCAGGTGAACGTCGGCGCGACGATCATCAGGATGATCAACGGCGCGGCGCGCGCGTCGGCGGCGATCTTGCGGTGGCGAAGCAGGAAGGCTGCGAGCATCGCGACGAGGATCGCCGTCTGGACGAGGGCGAGGGTGCCCGGCAGGCGCTGCGGATCCGCCGGGCGGCCGAGGCGAATGAGCACTGCCGCGATCGAGCTGTTGCCGAAGATGTCGATCGGCAGCTTGAGCGAGTGCCAGTGCCCGCCGGGGACGAAGCCCGCGACGACGCCGAAGAGGAACTCGAAGCCGCGCTTGCCGAGGAGCGCGCACGACAAAAGGATCGCCGCGGCGGTGTAGGCAACGCCGTGGGCGAGCTCGCGCCATTTCTTCTCGACCAGTGGCACCAGGAGCAGCAGCGCCGGGCTCATCTTGATCGCGGCGGCCGCGGCGAGGGCGATCACCGCGAGGTGGGTCTTCTCGCGTTTGGTCCACCAGACGCACAAGAGGAGCAGGACCAGCGTGTTGACCTGGCCCATGAGGTGCGACTCGCGGAGGGGCCAGAACGACGCCATCACGAACGCGAACGCCGCCGACAGCTCGGGGCCGCGCTCGCGCGCGCGGAGCCACCCGTCGAGCAGCCACGCCGAGCCGACGACGGCGCACACGATGATGCCGTGCCAGAGCAGCCGCGCCGTCCACGGCTGGAAGAAGGTGAGGGGGAACATCACCTCCGCGAGCAGGGGCGGGTAGAGGTAGGGATAGACCGGGCCCATCCCGCAGCTCACCGCGCCGAACATCAGCTCGTCGGGCCGATAGGGGCTGACCCCCGCGCGGATCGCGCAGGCCGCGGCGTGGAAGCTCGCGTAGTCGTGGAGGGCGTGGCCGCGAACGAGCTCGAGGGTGTCGAGCACCACGATGCGGACGAGGAAGAGGGCCCACCCGACCAGCCGGGCGATGGCCCACGGCCCCGGGGTGTGGTTGCGTCCCTCTTCGGCTTCCGCGACCCTGCGCTCGTGGACGACGACGCCCTCCTCGGCCGGACGCTCGCCGGTCGCTACCGCCTCATCGCGCGGCTTGGCAGCGGGGGTATGTCGTCGGTTTACCTTGCGCGGCATGTGCTGATCGAGCGGCTCTCGGCGATCAAGGTGCTCAACGACGACCTCCTCGATTCGGAGGTCCCGAACTCGGGTGCGGTCCGCGAGTCACCGTATCGCGAACACTTCCTCCGCGAAGCGCGCGCCGTCAATCGGATCAACCACCCCAACATCGTCGAGATCAGCGACTACGGCGAGGCCACGGTCACGCTCGAAGGGGGTATCCGCCGGACGGTCGTGTACCTCGTGATGGAGTACGTCCCCGGCGAGTCGCTGCAGAAGGTGATCGCGCGCGCGCCGCTGTCCGCCGTGCGCGCTATCCCGATCGTGTCCCAGGTCGCGCAGGCGCTCGCGCGCGCGCACCAGACCGGCGTCATCCACCGCGACATCAAGCCGGAGAACATCCTCCTCGTCACCCGCAAGGGCGGCGGCGACCTCGCCAAGCTCACCGACTTCGGCGTCGCCAAGATCACCCACGTCGGCTCCACCGCCGCGAGCGTCGAGCAGGTCCTCGGCACGCCGGGCTACATCGCGCCGGAGTACCTCCTCGGCGAGACGACGATCGACGGCCGCGCCGACCTCTACTCGCTCGGCGTCGTGCTCTATCAGGCGCTCACCGGCGTGCTCCCGTTCGACGCGCGCGACGACGCCGAGCTGCTCACCCGCCCGCTCTCCGAGGATCCGGTGCCGGCGGGGATGCGCACCCGCGATCTGTCGCCCGCGCTCGAAGATCTAATCATGCGGTCGATCTCGCGGCGCGCCGACGACCGCCCGCACGACGCGTTCCGCTTCCTCGACGAGCTCGAGCGGATCGCCGGGACCCTCGGCGTCTCGGTCAGCCTGCCGCCGCAGGGCACGTTCCCCGCGGCCGGCGTCCCCTTCTCGGTCGACACGATCGACGACGAGCCGCCGCCCTCCATCTTCCTCCCGTCGATCCCGGAGCCGCCGCGGCTCGGGGTGGCCACGCCGCAGGCGATGGTCGAGCGCTGGCGCACCCACTGGAGCGCGCTCGAGGCGCGCGTCGACCGCCGACGCGATCTGCCCGACAAGGTGCACGACGTGATGCACCGCGCGGCGCTGCTGGTCGAGGGCCTCGATCGCGCGGCGACGATCGTCGGCGCCACGCAGCGCGCGCTCGACCAGCTCGAGACCGAGGCCCGCGAGTTCCGCGGCAGCCTGGGCAACGCCATCGACGTGCTCGCGCACGACCTCTCGAAGGCGCACACCCGGGTGCTCGACCTCACCCGCCTGCGCGCGCAGATCTACCTCAAGAAGCGCCACGCCACCGACGCGCGCGAGGCCGACTCGCTCGCGTGGGAGCTCGCCGCCTGCGACGACGAGCGGCGCAACGGCCAGGCCATCCGCGACGACCTCGGCCACCAGATCGGCGCGCTGCAGGACCGTCTGTTCCAGCGGAACAACGCCCACGAGTCCGAGGTGCAGCGCACGATCGCCGCGCTCGAGGGCGAGTCCGCCGGCATGGCCACGCTCCACCGCGAGCTCGAGATGCTGAGCGCCGAGGTCGCCCGCTCGCTCGGTCTCACCGTCGCATGAGCGCCGAGCTGCCGTTCGCGCGTGGCGTGCTGGTGATCGCGAACCCGCACTCGGCCGCGGGCGCGACCGCCGAGCGCCTGCCGCAGATCGAACGCGCGCTCCGGCGCCAGGGGTTGCCCTACGAGCTGGTGTGCACGCAGCAGCCGGGCCACGCCACCGAGATCGCGCGCCGTCACCGCGACGTGGACGTGATCGCGGTGGTCGGGGCGACGGCACGCTGAACGAGGTCGCGCAGGCGTATTTGGACGAGCCGGGGCCCGACCTCGCCATCATCCCGAGCGGCTCCGGCGGCGACTTCCGCAAGTCGTTCGACCTCTCCGACTCGATCGACTCCGCGGCCGCGCAGATCCGCTTCGGCAAGCGGCGCCCGGTCGACCTCGGCGTGATCGACGCAGTCGACGACATGGGTCGGCCGATCACCCGCGCGTTCGTGAACATCGCCTCGTTCGGCGTCGGCGGCGCGGTGGCCGAGCTGGTGAACGCCGCGCCGAAGTGGCTCGGAGGTCGAGCCACCTATTTCCTCGGCACGCTGCGCGCGCTCGCGAGCTACAAGAACGTCGAGGTCCGGCTGCGGGTCGACGGCGCCGCCTTCTACGAGGGGCGCGTGTTCGCGGTGGCGATCGCCAACGGTCGCTACTTCGGCGGCGGGATGAAGATCGCGCCCCACGCCGATCCGGGGGACGGGCGCCTCGAGGTGGTCATCCTCGGCGACATGTCCCGCACCGACGTCCTCGCGCTCGCGCCGAAGATCTACAGCGGCGCGCACCTCGGCGCCGCGTACGTCTCGCTCGGCTCCGGCACCACGATCGAGGCCGAGCCGCTCCACGCGTGGAGCAAGGTCCTCATCGATCTCGACGGCGAAGCCCCCGGCCGCCTCCCGCTCCGAGCCACGGTGCGCCCCGGCGCCCTCACCCTCCGCAGCTAGCGCCCAAATAGGCGCGCCCCAGCTAGGCGCGCGCGTCAGCGAGCGCCTGACCTGTACTCGCCCAACTCCCCCACATCCGGCACCGCAATCCCCGCCCCCGGCACCGCGCTCGCAATCTCCAACGCCAACGCCAGCGCCGCCGCCGTCGTCATCGTCGGCAACCGCACGAAGATCTTCGCCTTCCCCCCGAGCGCCGCCGCCGCCGCCGTCGCCGTCGCCGTCACATTCCCATTCGCGACCACCAGCTCGACGATCTCCGCGTTCGCCCCGATCGTCGCGAGCGAGGCACTCGGCAACGTCACGGTCACGAAGAAGCGTCGCCCGGCTGCGTGCACCGACTTCGCCGCCGCGGTGAACGTCTTCTCGTCGCCGAAGCTCGCGAGCCCCACGGTGCCGAGCGTCGCGGGGAGCTTCGCGAGCGAGGACTGCAACGCCGCGGCGGTCTTGAACACCACGGCGTAGCTCACGAACGGCGCGTCGGTCTGCGCGCGATCGGACCACCCGAGGAAGACGCTCGGATCGCTCCCCGCGTGCGCGACGACCGAGTCGCCGGGGCGCAGCAGGCCGGAAATCGAGCTCCATATCGCCTCGGGGCGGGTGCCCTCGGCGAGCGGGATGAGGAGCGGCGCGGTGATGGTCACCGCGTCGGCGACGCCGCTGTCGACGGCCGGGGCGCCGCCGCCCCCGGTGGGCGTGCCCGCGTCGATGCCTGCATCGACGGTGCTGGTTCCCGAGCCGCCACCGCCCGTCGTCCCTCCGCCCCCGCCGCCGAGGAGCCCGGGATCGCCGGTGGGCACCGTCGCCGGGCCGCTGCCGAGCGCGGACTGCGAGCTGCCGAACGTCGGATAGACGTAGGGCACGCCATGGATCGAGAGCCCGCCGTCGCCGACGGGTGCGCCGTCGATCGAGTACGCGGCGTCGCCGTTGGTCGAGAGCGCGGCGTCACCCACGGCGGTGCTCGTCGCGGCGGCGTCACCCACGGCGGTGCTCGTCGCGGCGGCGTCACCCACGGCGGTGCTCGTCGGCTCCACGACGCTCGCGACGCTCGCATCGACGCTCGGCGTCGCGAGCGGGACCGGGGTCATCGGGACGGGCGTGGTTGATAATGAAGTCGCGCGCGGCGCGGGGAGTGGCGGGGGCGCGGCGGACGTCTCCGCCGAGCGCGACGTTGGCGGCTTCGGCTCGAGCTCCTCTTCGAGCGCGCGCGGACCGCCTCCCACCGCGCTCGGCGCCCCGCGCGGCGGCACCGCCGGGATCGGCTGCGGCTCGGGCTTCGTCACCTGCTGTCCGGGGATCGCCGGAACCTCGCCGGGGAACGAGGGGAACGGGCGCGTCGAGATCGGATCGCTCACGTCCACGTTGCTCTCCGGACGATGCCTTGTCTCCGGATACGCGAGGATCGCCCCGCCCACGAGCATGGCAGCTCCAAAGAGCCCCACGCCCAGCGGTACGTTCCAGGTGCGTCGAGGCGTGTGCATTCGAAGACCTCCGAACGCAAGAGGTGCAACGCTCGCGCCGCGACACTGCTGAGCGGTGCTAAAGTGCCGCTCGTCGGTGCCCGTAGCTCAGCTGGATAGAGCGGCAGCCTTCTAAGCTGCTGGTCGCGCGTTCGAATCGCGCCGGGCACGCAGAACCCCCATAGGCGCGCGCGTAAGCGAGCGCCTTGGCGAAGTGCCCCATGCCCTCGCGCGCCTACGGGACAGGCGCTCGCTTACGCGCGCGCCTGTTGGGGGGGAGGCGCTCGCTTACGCGCGCGCCTGTTGGGGGGGTAGGCGCTCGCTTACGCGCGCGCCTGTTGGGGGCGGTGCATTCGCATGAGCAATGCGGGGCCGTCGAGGGTGGCGACGGGGGCGACGTCTTGGAAGCCGACCTTGCGGTAACACGCGATGGCGCGAGCATTCCTCGGGTCGGGGTCGGTTTGGATCGCCGTCACGCGCGGATCGCTCCAGAGGCGCGCGACGAACGCCTTGATCATCTCGGTGCCCACGCCCTTGCCGATGAGATCGGGCTCGCCGATGAGCTGGTCGATCCCGAGCGCGCACGGGTCGGTCTCCTCGAGCCACCAGCCGTCCTTCTGGTGCGCCATCACGCGATAGGCCTGGATGAAGCCGAAGGGCTCGTTGTTGCGGTAGACGAGGTACGCGACGGTGCCGCCCGGCGCGTCGAGCGGGAGCGCGTCGGTCATCGCCGGGAGGTAGTCGTCGCGGAGCTCCTCGAGCGTCGGCGTCGGCTGCCACCACTCGGCGACGTGGGGGCGGCGGAGCCACTCGAGGAAGAGCGGGAGATCGGCTTCGGTGAGGGGGCGGAAGGAGATCATGGCGATCCCATTACGCCCGCGGGCCGCAGCGGTTTCGCGAGGCGCTCGCTGACGCGCGCGCCTACTTCACGATCACGCGGTCGGTCGTGAAGCGGAAGTAGGCCGAGTACGCGGCGTCCTTCATGCACGCGTCGAACTCGGGGGTGCCCTTGTTGTACGTGGTGGAGCCGGAGCGGCAGCGGTCGACGATCTTCGTCATCGTGCTCGAGGCCGACAGCGTGTAGGGCGGACCGGAGCCGGCCGCGGGGGCGGCGGGATCCTCCTTGTCGGGCTGGCGCGGGTTGATGACGCGGATGATGCCGCCGAGCGTGCTGCAGCCGCGGATGAGGACGTCGAGCAGCGAGTTCGACATCGTGAACCCCTCGACGCACGCGGTCGTGCCGGTGAGCAGCGCCGACGGCACCGGCACCTTCTGCAGCGACGCCGCGCTGACGTTGCCGCACAGCTGACCGTTGCTCATCGTGGAGAACGACTGCAGCGCGGGGTCGAGGTTCACGCTCGCGAGGTGGCCGGGCGTGGTGGTGCCGGTCGCCTTGGTCGGCGCGTTGGCGGTGCCGATCGTCGCCGCGATCTTCACGCCCGACAGCTGCATCGCCGACGGCATGCCGCCGAGCGCGAGGACGATCGTGAGCGCGCCGGGGCCGGCCTCGAGCTTCTTGGCGGTGATCTTCCCCGCGATCAGCGCCGCGGCCGGCGGGTTGCGGGTGGCGTCGATCGAGAGCGGATCGACCGTGTACCACCAGTCGAGATCCTTGGTGCCGTCGTAGGTGAGGCCCGCGGGCGCCATCGCGGGCGTGCCGCCCATGCCGCCGAGGCTCATCGCCGGGTCGGCGGTGCCGGTGAGGTCCTCGAGGTCGAAGAACTTGAAGAGGACGTTGGTGGAGCCGTCCTTCACCGCGTTCGAGAGCGACGTCTGAATCTGCGATTGGCCGGAGCCGGCGATCGCCGAGCCGAGCTGGTTGGAGGCGCAGAACGTGTCGGTGGTGAAGACCATCGTCAGCCCGTTGGCGCGGTGGTCCTGCTCGAACTTGCACTTGCTGTCGCAGCCGTCGAGGTTCGTGGTGTTGCCGTCGTCGCACTGCTCGCCGGTCTCGCGCTTGCCGTTGCCGCACACCGCCGCGACGATCTTCTTGCACGCCGCGTCGCAGGTGCCGGCCGCCGGCGGATCGCACTCCTCGCCCGCGTCGACGGTGCCGTTGCCGCACGAGGCGCCGGTGCACACGCCCGCCTTGCACACCATGCCCGAGCCGCACGCGGTGCCGTCCGTCACGTTCGCGCCGGCCGTGCAGGTGTGCTTGGCGTCGTCGCAGGTGCCGTTCTGCACGCACGCGTTGGTCGACTTGCAGTTGCGCGTGGCGTCCGTGGAGAGGCAGGTGAACTTGCAGTTGTCGCAGCCGTCGCCGTTGGTGGTGTTCGCGTCGTCGCACTCCTCGGGCGCGGTCACCACCATGTCGCCGCAGGTGATGTCGACGCAGAGGCCGCCCTTGCACATCTTGCCGGTGCCGCACGAGGCGCTCTCGGCGAGGGGCGTGCCCTTCACGCAGTTGTTCACCGCGCAGGTCTCGGTGCCGTTGCACGGATTGCCGTCGTTACACTTCTTGTCGCCCTCGGTGCCGGGGATGCACGTCGGCGTGCAGTCGGCCTCGCAGCCGTCGCCGCCGGTGGTGTTGCCGTCGTCGCACAGCTCGGGGCCCTCTTTCTTGCCGTCGCCGCACACCGGCTTCGGATCCTCGGCGTCCGGATCGCTGTCGGTCCCGGTGTCGACCGCGTCCGTCGGCAGCTCGGTGTTGCTGCTGCCGCAGCCGACGAGCGTGGTGGCGAGAACAAAGAGAGAACTTCCCAAGAAAGAACGACGCATGCGCGGCAGCCTACGGGCCGGCTGAGCTTGCTGCCACGGAAGAAAGGTGCGTGCCGCGCCGCGGCATGCCCCTCACAGGGCGACGCACAGCTGTTGGCCGGCCCACAGGAACAGCTCTCGCGCTGAGGAGTGCCCGGCGGGCGTGCACATCTTTCCGTTCGGCACCGTCGGCAGGCACGCGTCGTAGGCCGCCTTCGAGTCCTTGCAGTCGTTGGTGCGCGCCGCACCCAGGCAGGTCTGAAACGCGGCGAAAGGGGTGACCGCGCAGCAGCGAGCGATCGCGCAGCGAGTCCACGCGTCCCACCGGGCGCCGCACGACGACGCGGTGCGGTCGTTGGCGAGGGCGGAGAGACAGGACCCGACGTTGAGGTCGATGAAGCGGACCGCGGTGTCGCTCCACATCGTGGCCGCGCCCTGGGCCGGGGCGTACGCGTCGGTGAGGAAGCACGAGTAGCAGGTGAGCTTGGTCGCGCGGAACGCGTTGCACGTCGCGGTCGACGCCGAAGCGCCGAGGCACGCGTCGTAGAGCTCGCCGAGCTCCGCCGCCGTGCACTTGCCCTCGCGCGCGTGCGCGGGATGGAACGCGTCGGGGACGCAGGTCTTGCCCGCGTCGGCGTCGCCGCTCGGCGCGCTGTCGACGGGGGCGACGCCGGTGTCGGTCGACGCGGTGTCGACGGCGCTGTCGACCGGGGCGACCGGCTCCTCGCTGCTGCTGCAGCCGATCGTGAGGCAGAGGAGGACGCGCTTCACGCGGGCGATGCTATCGCGACCGCGGGCGTCGTGCGCCGGCGGGGGAGCGAGAAGGCGAACAGGCTCCCCTCGCCGAACCGGCTCTCGACCCAGATCCGCCCGCCGTGGGCCTCGACGATGCCCTTGGCGATCGCGAGGCCGAGCCCGGTGCCCTCGGCGCCGGCCGCCTTCGCGCGGAAGTAGCGATCGAAGACGTGCGGCAGCTCGTCCTCTTTGATTCCCGGTCCGGTGTCGATCACCGAGACGATCACCTCTTGGCCGGTCAGCTCCGCGCGCACGGTGATGGAGCCCTTCTCGGGCGTGTACTTCAGCGCGTTGCCGATGAGGTTGGACAGCACGCGGAGCAGGCGATCGCGGTCGGCGCCGACGACGATCTCCGGCGCCGCGTCGATGGTCAGCGTCTGCTGCTTCAATGCCGCGACCGGCTGGAGCAGGCTCGCGGCCTCGGCGAGCGCGGCGCCGACGTCGACGTCCTTGGCCGCGAGGCGGAGCCTGCCCGCCCGTAGGCTCGCCCAATCGAGCAGATCGTGCACGAGCCGATTCATACGATCCGCGGCGCGCACGATCATGTCGGTGTGCCGGCGGAGCTTCTCGCCGCTCGCGTCGTCGGGCGTGGAGCGCTTGAGGAGCGTCGCGTTCATGACGATCGACGTCAGCGGGTTCTTGAGGTCGTGCGACACGAAGGCGAGCACGTCCTCGCGCGCGCGCACGGCGCCCTGCGCGTCCGTGAAGAGGCGCGCGTTCTCGACCGCGAGGCTGGCGCGCCGCGCGAGCTCCTCGGCGAAGGCGAGGTCGGTCTCGTTGTAGCTGCGGCGCGACTCCGCAGTGACCAGCGTGAGCGCGCCGAAGGTGCCATCGCGGCCGGTCAACGGCACGCAGATGTAGCTCTTGAGCCCGAGCTCGCGGATGACGCTGCGCTGTTCGGGGGGGAGCGCGTCGAGCACCGTGGCGGGGATCTCGGCGGCCCAATCGCTCGTACCGGTGCGAAGCACTTGGCGGACGCCCTGCCGCGCATCGGGCGGTGGGGGGAAGCGCTCGGCGAGCTCCTTCGCGAGCTCGATCTTTGCCGGGTCGGTGTGGGCGACCGCGATGCGCCGGAGCTCGCCGTCTTCGACGATGTCGACGGCGCACCAGTCGGCGAGCTCCGGCACGACCATGTGCGCGATGTTGGCGAGCGTCGCCTCGACGTCGAGCGACAGCGACAGCGCCCGGCTCGCGTCGGCGAGGAAGCGCAGTTGGTCCTCGACGCGGCGTCGGTCGGTCACGTCGGCGACGAGCGAGCCGACGCCGAAGACCTCGCCGCTGTGCGCGCGGAGCGGGTAGTGACTCACGAGCCAGGCGCGCGTGCCCGCAGGGCTGTCGATCGTGAGGTCGCGCGTGATCGGGATGCCGGTGTCGCGGACGCGCAAGAGGTCTCCGCGGATCTCGTGGGCGAGCGGCGGAAGGACGTCCTCGATCGTGCGACCTCGGTGCTCGTCGGCGGGCAGGCCGCTGATCGCGGCGAGCGCGGCGTTGACGCGAACGAAACGGAGGTTTGCATCGTACACGGCGACGCCGAGCGGCGCGTTCTCGAGCACCACGTCGATGAGCACGCGGGCCTCCTCCGCGCGGCGTTCGGCCTCGCGGACCGCGGCGTGCGTCATCGCATTGGCGAGCGCCGAGCCGGCTGCGCGCGAGAACCCCTCGGCGAGCCAGGTTTCGGTCGGACCGAACCGACGCGAGCCCGAGAACGCGAGGGTCAGCACGCCGATCCCCACGCCCTGCGCGATGAGCGGGACGGCGAGCCCGGATCGGATGCCGAGCGCCCCGAGCGGCGATTGGGTGTTCGTTTCGGGGACGTCGAATGGCTGCGCGGTCCCGTTGGCGATCGCGGCGCGGATCGCGCGGTAGGCCGCGTCGGTGGGGGTGCTCGCGATCGTGCGCAGGGTGTCCTCCACCCCGGGCCGCGCGCTCGCGACGGCGCTACGCCGGACGGCGCCGTTGGGCTCGATCACGTCGAGCGCGGCGAAGTCCGCGAGGGCCGGGATCGCGATCCGCACGGTGGTCGCGAGGATGTCCTCGTACACGAGCGACGACGAGAGGTGCGAGGTCGCGTCGGCGAGGAACCGCACCGCGATCTCACCATGCTTCTCCTGCGTGACGTCGGCCACGACGTGCACGGCGCCGACCGCGACCCCCTGGCTGTCGAGGATCGGATCGCGTCGCATGCGCAGCCAGCGGCCGCCGACGGAGGCCTCTTCGCGCGCCTCGGCCCGGGTGCGCTCGGGGTCGAGGATCGCCGGCGGCTCGGCGCCGAACGCCTCGCGGAAGCGTTCGGCGAGGAGGCGTCCGCGCAGCGCTTCGGGGGCCATGCCGAGCAGCTCGGCGAGCGCGCGGTTGGCCTCGAGGATCTTGCCGGTCTGCGCGACGACGCAGACGCCGTCGCGGAGGGCGTCGAACGTGGTCTGCCACTGCTTGGCCGTCAGTCGCGCCTGCTCCTCGGCGCGTCGCGCGCGGAGGAGCGCGTTGACCATCGCCACGAGCTCCGCCGGCTCGACCGGATCGACCATGTACGCGTCCGCGCCGGAGTCGAGGCCGGTGACGCGATCGTTGGGGCTCGTGAGGTTCGCCGACAGGTGAAGGACGGGGATCGACGACAGCTCACCGTCGCTCTTCAAGCGACGGCACACCTCGTAGCCGCCGATGTCGGGCAGCTTCACGTCGAGCACGATCAGATCGGGTCGGCTCTGCGCGCGCTCGAGCGCCTCGGCGCCGCTCGAGGCCTCTTCGATCTCGAAGCCCGCGCCGCGCAGGACTCGGCTGAGCGCGTAGCGCTTGGCTTCGTTGTCGTCGACGACGAGGAGCCGCGTGCGCGGTTCAGTCATCGGCGCTCTCCCTGGCCGTGCGGGGGATGACCAACGAGAAGGTGGAGCCCTTGCCGAGCTCGCTCTCGACGGAGACGCTCCCCCCGAGCAGCGCCGCGAGCCTCCGCGACAGCGGCAACCCGAGGCCGGTGCCCTTCACCCGGCGCTGCAGTGGGTGCTCGACCTGCGCGAACTCCTCGAAGATGCGCTCGACGTCGCTCTCGGAGAGGCCGATGCCGGTGTCGCGCACAGAGAAGCGCACGCGGTCGTCGTCGCACAGCTCGGTGAAGACGCGCACCTCGCCGTGCTCGGTGAACTTGAGCGCGTTGGAGATGAAGTTGCGGAGGATTTGGGTGAGCTTGGCCTCGTCGGTGTGGAGCCGCTCGCTCGCGTGGGCGTCGTCGAGCTCCAGCGAGACGCTCGCCCGCTCGACGAGCGGTTTGAGCACCCCGCGGAGCGCGCCGAACAGCTCACCAACCGTGAACGCGCTCGGTCGAACGGGAACCCTGCCGGCCTCGAGCTTTGCGAGGTCGAGCAGGTCGTCGACGATCTCGGCGAGCTCGCGGGCGGACTTCTGGATCAACGTGACCTGCCGCTCCTGCTCCACGGAGAGCTCGCCGTCGAGCCGGTCGAGCAAGAGGCGCGAGAGGCTGATGATCGAGTTGAGCGGGGTGCGGAACTCGTGGCTCATCGACGCGTAGAATCGGCTCTTCGAGTCGCCCGCGCGCTGGAGCGCGGCCGCCTTCTCGTCGAGCTCGGCGTAGAGCGCCACGACGCCGCGGTTGGTGTCCTCGAGCTCTCGGCTCAGCGCTGCGAGCTCCCTCTCGAGCTTCGCCAGCGTCTCGCGCTCGTTCGCGACGCTCATTGTGGCCTCGCGGGGCGATCGTGAATGACGACGAGCGTCGCGTCGTCACGACCGCGGGTGTGGTCGCGCGCGATCAGCGCCGCGAGGAGCGCCGGGTGGCGCGCGTGAATGCCGCGGTAGGCGGTGGTGCTCCAGCTCGTGGTGATGCCGTCCGAGTAGAGAACGACCGTGCTCTCGGCCGGCCAGTCGTAGCGAAACGGCTGCACCCTGCGCACGGTGTGGCCGACGATGCCGTTGTGGGAGACGACGCTCTTGCGCGCGCCCTCCCGGTCGATGACCGTGCCGCCGATGTTGCCGATGCCCGCGAACTCGGCGGCACGCGCCGCGAGATCGAGGTCGAGCAAGCCCACCGCGGCGCCGCGGGTGGGGCGGAGCGCGCGGTGCGCTTCGTCGATGACGTCGACGAGCGAGCGACGCGTCGTGCGGCCGAAGACCTCGATCGCGGCGAGCGAGGCGTCGGCGGCGAGCGGGCCGTGCCCGAGGCCGTCGACCACGCCGATCCGTGCGCTTTCGCCGTCGAGGTGGAGAAAGTAGCCGTCGCCGCACGCCGCCTCGCCGGGGGCGGGCGTCGACAGGACGCCGAACCGGAGGGACAGCTCGTGCACCTCGCCGATCCGCGACAGCAGCGCGGTGCCCTGATCGCTCGTGCTCCAGAGGTCGAACTCGGCCGACATCCGCGCGATCGCCCCGAGCCCGTTGCCGGCGGTGCCGCCGGTGGAGAAGCCGTCGCGCAGCGCGCCCTCGATGTTGGGAATGCCGGGGCCCCTGTCGACGGTGAGCACCTCCACGTACTTTCCGGTGAGGTCGTCGACCGCGCGCAGCCACACCACGCCGCCGCCGCCGTGGCGCTGGACGTTGGTCGCCGCCTCGGTCGCGACGATCGCGACTCGCCCGCGCACCGTGCCGTCGAGGCCGAGGCGTTCGGCGAGTCTCGTGGCGATGCGGCGCACCTCGCCGGGCCCGCTCGGATCGGTGACGCGGATCTGCGTCGACGTCATGTCACTTCCACCGCGTGATGGTGATGCGGGTGCCCTCGCCCGGTTTCGACCAGAGGTCGAACTCGTTGACCAGGCGCTTGGTGCCCGACAGACCCTTGCCGAGGCCGCTGCCGGTCGTGAAGCCGTCCGTCATGGCCCGGGCGATGTCGGCGATCCCGGGACCTCGGTCCTCGAAGACCAGCCGCAGCCCCTGTTTCGAACCGTCCGCGAGCTTCTGGATCCGCACCGTGCCACCGCCTCCGTATTGGAGTGTGTTGCGGGCGATTTCGCTCGCGGCCGTAACGATCTTCGTCTGATCGACGAGCCCGAAACCCTGCTCGACCGAGCGGGCGCGGACGGCCTGCCGGCACGCAACCACGTCGGCGTCGCGGCGGATCTCGAGGCTGTCGTCAGAGAGGACGTTCATCGTCCTCGGCGTCGAGCAGTCCGTGGGGATCGTCGTTGGCGATCGCCTCGTTGAGGAGCTTCATGCCCTTCTCCACGTTGAGCGCCGTGCGGACGAAGCCCAGCGAGAGGCCGAGCTCGACGAGCGTGATGGCGACCGCCGGCTGCATGCCGCACACGACCGTGTGGGCGTCGAGGATGCGCGACATGGCGGCGAGGTGGCCGATCATGCGCCCGATGAACGAGTCCACCATCTCGAGCGCGGAGATGTCGAGCAGCACGCCGCGCGCGCCGTACCTGACGATCTTCGCGGTGAGGTCGTCCTGCAGCGCCTGCACGACCTCGTCCTGCAGGTCGACCTGCACCGTGACGAGGAGGAACCTCCCCATGCGCAGGATAGGGATGCGCTCCACGACTCAGCTCTTCACCGCGCGCACCACCGTCAGCCCCTGGCGCTTGAGCGCGTGGGCGAAGGCGTCGGCGAGCGAGGCCTTGGTGGTGACGTCGCCCATGTCGATCGCGAGGTGGACCATCGTCTGCGCGATCTGCGGGCGTACGCCGCTGATGATGCAGTCGGCCCCCATGAGCCGCGCGGCGGCGACGGTCTTGAGCAGGTGCTGCGCGACGAGCGTGTCGACGGTCGGGACGCCGGTGATGTCGAGGATCGCGACGTCGGCCTCGGTCTCGGCGATCTTCTGCAGCAGCGACTCCATGACGATCTGAGTGCGCCCGCTGTCGAGCGTGCCGATCATCGGGAGCGCGAGGATGCCTCGCCACAGCTTCACCACCGGCGTGGAGAGCTCCAGCATGTCCTGCTGTTGGCGCTCGATGATCTGCTCGCGGGTCCTCTGGAAGGCCTCGGTCGTGAGCAGGCCGAGGCGATCGAGCAGCGTCGTTGCGCTCCACATCTCGTCGACGAGCGCGTCGCCGCTGAGCTCCTGGCGCAGGCGCGCGAAGAGCGGCTTCTTCAGCGAGAAGACGAACATCGCGGTGTCGCGTGGGCTGATGCCGGCGAGGCCGCGCTGGCGCGAGAGGTCCTCGAGCAGCGCGCGGATCTCGCGGAAGTCTTCCCCGTCGACGTCGTCGACGTTGCCCTTGGCGGTGGCGTCGGCGAGCTCCCCGAGGAACCGCGCCGAGAGCGCCGGGGTGTCGTCGCGGGCGCGTGTGTCGCGCGAGAAGCTCCGGGCCTGCTCGGCCAGCCAGTCGGTGAGGATCGCGGAGTTGTGCTTACGTAGGATGTCGGGAATGTGCGACGCCATGCGTTATGCGTTGGATGCGCGGAGCATCGGTTCGTCTTCCCGACGCACCGTGATCACCGTGCACTGGACCTCGCCCGCGACGCGGTCGGCGACGTTGCCGAAGAGGAGGCCCTTGGCACCCTGGTCGTCGTGCGCGCCCATGACGATCAGCTGGAACCGCGGCGCGTACTCGGGGATGACCCGGATCGGCTCGCCGGATTCAATCGCTCCGACGACCTCCACGCCCTCGCGGCGGTGCTCGCGCAGGAGCTCCTCGAGCCGCGCTGTCGCGAGCGCGTGGATGTGTTGGGCGAAGCTCTCGTCCGAGTTCGCCAGGTGTCCCATCGCCGGGTAGGGACCGAGCTCCCAGACGTGGAGGACTTCGACCACCGCGTGGTGACGCTCGGCGAGGTCGATGGCGTATTCGAGCGCCAGGGTCGACTCCTCGGAGAAGTCGACGGGCACCAGAATGCGCTCGATATCGATCGGGATCTTCCGGCCGTTCTCGACGGTGCATACGTAGCGCATGATCCGAATGGTCGAGCAACGGTCGTGCCGCATCAGCGATTCTTGCAGCGCGCCTGCACTCATCGCGCACCCATGCAGGCCGTGCGTGCCCCCGCTGAATGTTGCGCCGTCGTGATACGCGTCTGTGCTCGAACGCAGCGACGAGCTCGACCGTGCACCGGTCGACACGAGCGGTGAAACCCGCTACGGATGAGAGGATTCCTTGATCGGTCCGTTCCGACGGAGGGCAGAACCCGAGACCGCGCTCGCGCGTGTCGTGCGCGATCGCCTGCGCCATCCCACGGCCTACGCGACCGGCGTCAGCGGCACGGTCACGCTCGACGCCGGGGCGAGCGAGGCTTGGACGATCCGCCTGCGCAACGGCGAGGGTTCTCTCGAGCACGGTCGCGCGCGCGCGCCGGGCGCGGTGGTCAGCGCGGATCCGGTGACGATGCACGCGGTGATGGAGGGCCGCCTCTCCGGTCTCGACGCGTTCCTCGACAAGAAGCTCGGTGTGCGCGGCAACGTCGGCCTCGCGCTGAAGCTCGACCTGTTCTTCCCGCCGGCCCACCAGTCCGTGCACGCGTTTCGCCCGGGCGTGCGGCTCGTCGACGACGTCGAGACGTTCTATCTCGAGGCGGGGCCGCGCGACGCGCCGAAGGTCATCCTCCTGCACGGTCTCGGCGCGACGAACGTCTCGATGGCGCCGCTGATCCCCGAGCTCGCGCGCACCCACCACGTGATCGCGCCCGACCTCCCCGGCTTCGGCGAGTCGGGCAAGCCGCTCCGCCCGCTTCACGCCGCGTACTACGCCAAGTGGCTCGTCAGCCTCATGGACGTCCTCGGGATCGAGCGCGCGACGGTGGTCGGCAACTCGATGGGCGGGCGCATCGCACTCGAGCTCGGGATCCGCGCGCCGGAGCGCACCGACAAGCTGGTGCTCCTCGCGCCGTCGATGGCGTGGCGGTCGTTCCGTCAGCTCGTGCCGTTCGTGCGGCTGCTCCGCCCGGAGCTCGGCGCGATGCCGCTGCTGGTCCCGCGGCTGCAGGTGATCACCACGCTGCGCATGATGTTCTCGAAGCCCGATCGCCTCGTGCCCACGTGGCTCGACGCCGCGGCCGACGAGTTCCTCCACGTGTTCGGCAGCGCCCGCGGCCGCGTGTGCTTCTTCCACGCGGCGCGCGAGATCTACCTCGAGGACTCGTCGGGCGAGCGAGGCTTCTGGGACCGGCTGCGCACGCTGCAGGCCCCGGCGTTGTTCGTGTGGGGCGACCGCGACTGGCTCGTGCCCTCCGCGTTCGCACGCCACGCGGTCGATGCGGTTCCGCACGCCACCTCGGTCGTCCTCGACGACTGCGGCCACGTCCCCCAGTACGAAGCGATGGACCGCGTGGCGGGCCTGCTACGCGCGTTCCTGCCGTAGCGACTACCCACGCCAGCGGCCGACGCCGCGGACGCGCTCGACGACCTCGAGATCGCACGCCGAGAGGCCGTGGTCCTCGAGCAGCGCGTCGAGCGTCTCGTACTGCACGGCGCCGTCGTCGGGATAGGTCGCGACGGCGATGCCCTCGTCGAGGAGGAGGACCTCCTGCGGAGCGATGACGCCGGAGCGGCGCGGTCGCATGAGTGTCACGCCGAGCGCCTTGGCTCGCGGCGTGTCGGGTTGGTCGAGATCGATACGTGCTGTTGCCCCCATGCCATCCATCTCGGGCACTCTCTCTTCAGTGATCAAGTGGACAACTCACCAACACCCGGCGCATCCACGGCGGATCACGGGAAATCCTGTGGATGAGCCCGGGTGAGATTTGTGGAGGAAATCGTGTCCGCCGGCGGCCGCCGGATTCATCCGCCGATCCGCCGGGCGCGAAGCGTGAGTTTTCCGGGGTTTTTGTGCGGCACGAGGGGTGCGAATCGCTCGCGGCATGTCCGTACAACCCACTCCGCCGCCCGCTCATTCCCTCCACGTCGAGCTCCATCGCTGGCTCGCCGCGCGCCAGCGCGAGGCCTTCGTCGGCAGCGACCTCGCGGTCATCTCGCGCACCTGCGAGCTGCGCGCCGACGTCGCCGTCGCACTCGACGCGAACCCACGTCCCCGCTCGTGTTGGATCGAAGCGGTCGAGGGCCGCGCGCTCGACGTCGTCTTCCTCTTCGTCACCGGCGAGCGCCTCCGCGCGCTCACCAATGCGGCTCGTCACGTCGAGCGCGGCGCCGCCGAGGCGTTCGTGTTCGACGCGCGCGCGAACAGCGCGTGGGGCTTCCGCCGCGACGACCGCCGCGTCGACGCGATCCCGCTCACCACGATGGGCGCCCTCCGCTCGCGGGTGCTCGGCGCCGACGTCGTCACGCGGGCCGGTCGCCTCCACCTGGCGCCGGTGGCCACCAACGAGCTCTACGACGTCCCCGACCGCATCGACCGGGTCCTCGCGCGCATCGAGCGTCAACGTGCGCGCGCCGCGTCCTAGGGCCGTCACGGCGCTAACGCGGATCCGGGATTCGCCAGCCCTCGTCGAGAGTTCTCGGCGAAACGCGCTGGCACGCGCGATGCTGAGGATTGGGATACGTCCCCATGCGACTGCGCATCCTCGCAGTAGTCCTGCTCTCCGCGTGCGGAGGGAACGGCGCGCCATCGTCGGTCGCGACCGACACGGCGCCGGATCCGGGGACCCCCCTCGACTCCATGAGCGGGCGCACGTTGATCGACGCGTGCGGCGAGCTCGCGGCTGCGCGCTGTCGTGAGCTGTCTCTGTGCGGAAGCTTCCTCGACCGGGCCCGCTACGCCGATGTCGAAACGTGCGCTCGCGAGGTGCAGCTCGAGTGCCTCGCCGAGCGCTCGCTGCCCGGCGTCCTCGGCGCCGTCGCTCGGGCCGACGCCTGCGCGCGCAGCCTCGCCACGCTCGACTGCGCGCATCGCCGCGATCCGCTCGCCCAGGCGCAGGCGTGCAGCGCGACGGCCGAGC
>JALHOE010000094.1 GCA_022843175.1 Deltaproteobacteria bacterium | reverse complement strand
GCGACGAGCGCGTCGCTCGGCGCGGCCCAGATCCGCGCCGGCGACTCGGTGGTGTCGAGCACCACCAGCACCCCGTCCTCGATCGCGAACGCGACGTGCGTCGGGACGTAGGCGAGCGGCAGCCCGCGTCCGCGCGCGAGGATCGCCGCGTGGGAGGTGGTGCCGGTGGACTCGTCCTCGCTCGCGGCGATGACGCCGATGACGTGGTCGGGCGCCGACGCGACCAGCGATGGCGTGATCCCCTCGACGATGAGCACCACCTCGCGGCCGACGCACTCGGCGAGCCGTCGCGCGCGCGCGCCGGTGGAGCCCGCGAGCGCGTCGAGCAGGCGGCGCCGCGCGTCGTCGATCAGATCGGAGGGACCGGGCACCGCCTCGGCGCGCACCGCCTCTTCGGCGACGGCGCCTCCCGCGATCTGCGCGAGCACCCGCGGCTCGAGCGCGTGGAGGATGAGCAGCTCGGGCTCGAACAGCTGCGCCTCGTGCTTCGGCAGCGCCGCGACGATGGCCGAGACCTCTTCGTGTGCGCGGGCGAACGCCGCGCGGGCGAGGGCGAGCTCCTCGTCGTCGGTCCCGCGCGCGCGGACCCCGGCCTCCTCTTCGAGCAGCACGATCGCCTCGCCGATCGCGATCCCCGGCGCGGCCACCGCGCCGCTCTCCGGCACGAGATCGGGGTCGAACTCCTCTTGGATCAGGCGCGCGAGGGCCTCGAGCGCAGCGCGGTCGTCGGACGCGAGCTCGATCTCGTCGCCCTTGGCGGCGCCGAGCGACAGCACCTGGAGGATGTCGGCGGCGTTGGCCCTCTTGTCGCCGCGGATCACGGTGACGATCGCCGACAGCTGCGACGCCGCGCGCACGAGCAGGTTCGCCGGTCTCGCGTGCAGGGCGTCGGGGAGCTTGAGCTTCATTCGTGTTCGGTGGAGGTGGCGGCGACCGCGCTGTCGACGTCCTTCTCGGCCTCGGCCGCGGCGGCCTCGGCTTCCTCGGCGAGCGCCTGCTTGCGCGCCTCGTCGGCGGCGGCGATCTCGCCCGCGTACTGCTCCCGGAGATCGTTGCGGACCCACCACCACACCGCGCCGAAGCCGAGCGCGGACGCGACGCCGACGGCCATCGTCTTGACCTGGAAGAGCTGGAGCACGATCCACGGGATCACGTGGCTGCCGAGCGCGACGCCCGACCACTGGGTGTACTGCTGCGCGCCGGCGATCCCCGAAGGGTTCCAGCCGGCCTTGCGCGCGAGCTCGGTGGTGAGCGGCCCGAGGCTCGTGCCGATCCACAGGATGAGCGCGAGGATGATGATCGAGTTGAGGAGGCCGCGGATCATGTTGCCGCGCGAGGCGGCGACGCCCCACAGCACGTAGAAGGGGAGCGCCGCGAGGTCGCCGAACGGCAGCATGCGGTTGCCGGGCAGCACCACCGCGAGCAGCAGCATGATCGGCACGCACAGGAGCGCGACCGCCATGTTCGCGGGGTGACCGATGACCACCGCGGCGTCGAGGCCGATCAACACATCGCGGCCGGGGAAGCGCTTCTGCAGGAACTCGCGCGCGCCCTCGGAGATCGGGATCAGTCCCTCCATCAGGATCGCGACCACCTTCGGCAGCACGATCAGCACCGCCGCCATCGTGACCGCGAGGCGGAGGACCTCTTTGGTGAACGCGCCGTACTGACCCGCATTCCACAGCGGCACCGAGCCGAGCGCGCCGATCAGCATGCCGAGGAGCGCGCCCATCAGGATCGGCTCGCCGAGCAGGCCGAGGCGACGCTGCACCGAGGCCGGATCGGCGTGCACGTTCCCGAGGACGGGGATGCGCCGCGTGATCTTCTCCATCGCGAACATCAGCGGCGCCCAGTTGACCGTCTCGGTGTGGGGGAGCGAGATGCCGGGGAGCCCGAAGTGGTGCTCGACGGCGGGCGCCGTCCAGTCGGCGAGCTTGAAGATGACGATCGCCGTGATCAGCGCGGCGGCGACGCCCAGGCCGAACGAGCCGGTGGCCGCGTGGACGACGGCCCCGGTGTAGATGAAGTGCCAGTAGTTCCACAGGTCGACGTCGACGGTGCGCGTGGCCCGGGTGAGCAGGAGGACGACGTTGAGCGCGATGACCGCCGGGATCAGCGCCGCCGCCATCGGCGACGCGAACGACACGGCCGCGCCCATCGGCCAGCCGACGTCGAGCACGTCGAGCTTCAGCCCGAGGGTGTTGGCGAAGGCCATCGCCTTGGGGCCGACGACGTCGATGAGGAGCCCGACGACGAGACCGATGGCGACGAAGCCGACGCCCACCGTGAGCCCCGCGCGCAGGGCCTTGGCGAACCCCTGCCGGAACGCGAGGCCGAGCAGGAGGATCACGAACGGCATCAGCACGGCCGGGCCGAGCGAGAGGATGAAGTCGACGGTGGTGCGCAGACTCACAGCAGGCTCGCGATCGCCGCCGGGTCGGCTGCTTCGACGAGCCGCTGACGGAGCGACTCGTCCTGGAGCTTCTCGATCAAGCCGGAGAGGCCGGCGCCGGCCTGCTCCTTCTCGCTGAACGCGGGCATCACGACCACCGAGACGGTGAGCTTGGTCCCGGGACTGCCCATCTGCCGAAACGTCACCGGCTTCGCGAGCGTGGCGACCGCGATGCCCGGCGACACGACGTGCTCCGGCTCGGCGTGGGGCAGGGCGATCGCGACGCCGGGGAAGGGCAGCCCGGTCGGCGAGCGCTTCTCGCGCGAGAGCGCCGCCCGCTCGAACGAGGGTTTGACGTGCCCCTTCTCGAGGAGGCGCGCAGCGAGCGCGCGGATGACGTCCTCGGCGGTGGCCGCTTGCAGGCGCGCGAGACAGAGGCCTTCGTCGATCACGAGGCGAGGCTATCCGAAATTCAGACCAGCAGGTTGACCCTGCCGAGGAGGAAATCGCGGGCCACGACCACGTCGTGCACCTCGTCGGGGCCGTCGGCGAGGCGGGCCGCGCGGGCGCCGCGGTACCACTGCGCGAACGGCATGTCGTCGCTGTAGCCGAGGCCGCCGTGCATCTGGATCGCGTCGTCGAGCACCTGGCAGAGCAGCTTGGCGACGTGGTTCTTGCACATCGAGGAGTAGGGCTTGGCCTCCTTGGCGAGGCCCTGCTCCAACATCCACGCGCAGTGGAACGTCATGAGGTTGCCGGCGTGCACGCCGCGCGCGGCTTCAGCGATCATCTTCTGGATCATCTGGTGGTGGGCGAGCGTCTTGCCGAACGACATGCGGGTACCGACGTAGCTGCGACAGAGCTCGAGGGTGCGGTCGGCGAGGCCGAGCCAGCGCATGCAGTGGGTGAGGCGGGCGGGGACCAGGCGCTTCTGAGCGAGCGCGAAGCCCTGGCCGATCTCGCCGAGCACCGCGTCCCGGCCCACGCGCACGCCGTGGAACTTGAGCTCCGCCTCGCGATGGGCGAGCAGCGGCTCCGCCATGACCGGGATCTCGCGCACGTGCTCGACGTTCTTGTCGTGGCGATCGACGACGAACATCGACGCCTTGTCGTCGCTGGTGCGCGCCATGACGATGAGGAACGACGCGTCGGCGCCGCCGGTCGTGTACCACTTGTGGCCGTCGATCACGTACTCGTCGCCCTCGAGCCTCGCCGAGGTCTTGAGGTTGGTCGGGTCGGCGCCGGCGCCCGGCGCGGGCTCGGTCATGCAGAAGCCGCTCGTGATCTCGCCCGCCGCGAGCGGCGCGAGCCAGCGCTGCTTGATCGCCTCGGAGCCGGCGCCGAGCAGGAGGTCCATGTTGCCCTGATCGGGCGCGTCGCAGTTGAACACGCGCGCGCCGACCGGGGTGCGCCCCATCTCGCGGAAGAGCACGCACATTCCCATCACGCCGAGCCCCTGTCCCCCGAGCTCGCGAGGGAGGTGCGGCACCCACAGCTCGGCGTCCTTGGCCTTGCGTTGCAGGGCGTGGAGCGTGTCGTACTGCCGGCGACGGTCCTCGGCGACGATCGCGCGCTCGTTGGGCAGGACGTGCTCCTCCATGAACGCGCGGACGCGGGTGCGGAGCTCGGCGAGGTGCGGGGCGAGGTGGAAGTCCATGGCGACGAGAGCGTAGGGCGCTTGTTCTGTTTCGTGCTACCCCATCCACGAGGGAATGCTGCGACGGCTCGCGCTGGCGATGATGGTCGGGTGCGCCGGCGGCGAGGAGGCGCCGAGCGGCGGCGCCCCGTCGGTCGACGCCTCGGCGGACGCGCCCGTCGCGGACGGCGGCTTCGACGTGGCCGAGGACACCGGCACGCTCTCGGTCGACGCGCCGCCCGCCGACACCTCGTTCGCGGACGACGCCGCATGCGCCACCGCGACCGCCGAGGCGAAGACGGAGATCCTCCCGGTCGACATCGTCTGGATGGTCGACAACTCGGCGAGCATGGAGCCCGCTGTCGCCGAGATCAAAGCGGGGCTGAACGCGTTCGCCGCGCTGATCGCCGCGAAGAAGCTCGACTATAAAGTGATTATGCTTGCGCTGCGGAGCAAGACGTCGCCGATCACCGTCGCGGGCTCGATCCGCTACCCGGTGTGCATCCCGCCGCCGCTCGCGGGCGACGACAACTGCGGCAACGGGCCGCGCTTCTTCCACTCGCATGTCGACGTGAAGAGCACCCAGCCGCTCGAGCAGTTCCTCGGCACGCTCGACCAGACCGAGGGCTACAAGGTCGGCCAGGAACGCGGCGCCGAGCCGTGGAAGGCGCAGCTGCGCCCCTCGGCGTCGCGCACCATCGTCGTCGTCACCGACGACAACTCGCGGCTCTCGGCCACCGACTTCGAGACCTTCGCCGGCGGCAAGAACCCGTTCAATTCGCTCGTTCTCCCGCCCGGCCTGCTCGACGCCTCGCGCGCGGGCATGTTCAGCGGCTACCTGTTCGCTGCGCTGTACGGGTGGGGCTCCGCCACCGACCCCACGGTGAAGTGCAAATACGCGGACGGCAGCTCGCCGCCCTCCGCCGGGCCCACGTACACGACCCTCGTCACCAAGACCACGGGGCCGCGCGCGAAGATCTGCGACGGCAAGGCCGCGTGGACGCCGTTCTTCGACGCCATCGCCACCGCAGTGGCGAAGACCGCGAAGCTCGCGTGCGAGCTCGACCTCCCGGTGCCCGCCGTCGGAACGCTCGATCCCTCGGCCGTCAACGTGAAGATCGAGGGGGCGGTGATCCCGAAGGTGGCGAACGCGGCCGCCTGCGGGACCTCCGTCGCCTGGTACTACGACAACGACGCCGCGCCGAAGAAGGTGATCCTCTGCCCGGCCGCCTGCGACAAGGCCAACGCTTCGGTCGGCGTCGACAAGCCCGGCAAGATCGAAGTCCTCTTCGGCTGCAAGACCGTCATCAAGTAGCGCCCCGGAGCCGCGACCGTGAGGGAGCGGGTTGTCGCGAGGGACATTCTCCCTCGACAACCCGCTCGCTGACGCGCGCGGCTCCGAGCCTACTTCTTGAAGTGACGCGCGAAGGGGTTGTTGCTGAAGCTCTTCTGCTGCTGCTGCTGCTGCTGCGGGGCGCGGGCCGCCTGGCGGACCGGGGGTTGGCGGGGCGTGGGGGCCGCGGTGGCCTCCTTGCGTGCGCTCAGCGAGATGCGCTTGCGCTGCAGGTCGACCTCCATCACGCGGACGGTGAGCTTGTCGCCGACTTTGACGACCTCGCTCGGATCCTTGATGAAACGGTCGGCGAGCTTGCTCACGTGAACCAGGCCGTCCTGGTGCACGCCGACGTCGACGAAGGCGCCGAACGCCGTGACGTTGGTGACCACGCCCTCGAGCTCCATGCCGGGCACCAAATCCTCCATGGTGCGGACGTCGTCGCGGAATTTCGGCGGCTCGAAGGTAGCGCGCGGGTCGCGGCCCGGCTTCCTGAGCTCGGCGAGGATGTCGTTGAGCGTCAGCTCGCCGACCTCGCCGAGGTACTTCTTGGGGTCGATCGCGCGGACCGCGTTGTCGTTGGCGATGAGCGAGGGGAGGGGGACGCCGACGTCGTTCGCGATCTTCTCCACCAGCGCGTAGCGCTCGGGGTGCACCGCGGACGCGTCGAGCGGGTGCTGTCCACCGTGAATCCGGAGGAAGCCCGCGCACTGCTCGAACGTGCGCGGTCCGAGGCCCGAGACCTCGAGGAGCGCGCGCCGCGACTGGAACGGCCCCTTCTCGTTGCGGTGCGCGACGATGCGCTTGGCGAGCGTGGAGCCGATGCCCGCCACGCGTGACAGGAGCGGCGCGCTCGCGGTGTTGAGCTCGACGCCGACCTGGTTGACGCACGACTCGACGACCTCGTCGAGCTTGCGGCCGAGGAGCGCCTGGAAGACGTCGTGCTGGTACTGCCCGACGCCGATGCTCTTTGGATCGACCTTCACGAGCTCGGAGAGCGGGTCCTGCAGGCGGCGCGCGATGGAGATGGCGCCGCGGATGGTGAGGTCGAGATCGGGGAACTCCTCGCGAGCGACCTCGCTCGCGGAGTAGACCGACGCGCCGGCTTCGCTCACCGGCACGACCAGGATGCCCTTGCCGGCGACGACCTCGCGCGCGAACGCCTCGGTCTCGCGGCCGTGGGTGCCGTTGCCGACGGCGATCGCATCGGGCTTGTGCTTGAGCACCAGCGCCTCGAGGATCTGGCGCGCCTTCGCGGTGGCGTGGTCGCCGAGCACGAGGTTGAAGGTGACGTGCTCGAGCATCTTGCCGGTGCGGTCGACGACGGCGCACTTGCAGCCGGTGCGTTGGCCGGGGTCGATGCCGATCACCGTGCGCGTGCCGAACGGCGCCGACATCAGCAGCTGGCGGAGGTTCTGGGCGAACACGTCGACCGCGCCGCGGTCGGCGGCGAGCTTGAGCTCGATGCGCACGTCGCTCTCGACGCTCGGGAGGAGCAGGCGCTTGAACGCGTCCTCGACGGCCTTTTGCAGCTCGGGGGCCCAGGGGCTCTTGGGCTCGAGCTTGGCGAGGCGGGCGATGCGCGGGACGACCTGCTCCGGGTCGACCTCGAGCGAAGCGCGGAGGATGCCCTCGGCCTCGCCGCGGCGAATGGCGAGGAAGCGGTGCGACGGGATCGTCGCCACTTGCTCGTCGAACTGCGCGTACATGTCGAACTTGGTGGTGGCGTGCTCGTGCTCTTTCGTCTTGCCGACGCGGATCACGCCGTTCTTGCTGAACTCCTCGCGGAGGACCTTGCGCACGGCCGCATCCTCCGCGATGCGCTCGGCGCAGATGTCGCGCGCGCCCGCGAGCGCCGCGGCCACGTCGGGCACCTCGCCCGCCACGAACCTCGCGGCGAGGTCCTCGGGCCGGCTGTCGAGCGCCTGCGCCCACATCGCGTCGGCGAGCGGCTCGAGCCCGCGCTCCTTCGCGATGATCGCGCGGGTGCGGCGCTTGGGCTTGAACGGGAGATAGAGGTCCTCGAGCTCCGCCTTCGTTTTGCAGGCGGCGATCTTCTTCGCCAGCGCGTCGTCGAGCTTGCCCTGCTTGTCGATCTCCGCGCGGATGGCGGCGCGGCGCTCCTCGAGCTCGAGGATGTAGATGCGACGCTCCTCGATCGCGCGGATCTGCACCTCGTCGAGCCCGCCGGTCGCCTCTTTGCGGTAGCGGGCGATGAACGGCACCGTCGCTCCCTCGGCGAGGAGCTTGACCACTGCGGATACACCGGGGTGCGGGAGCGAGAGCTCGCTGCAGAGCGCCGGCACCGGATCGAACGTGCTCATGGGTCGATCACTATGTGCAGGGCTGTACGCGTGTCCAGACTTGAAATTCGCAGAGAGCTTGCCGTCCCAGCGCGACTCGGGCTTCCCTGCGCCCATGCGCGTCCCCTTCCTTACGCTCGTTCTCCTGCTCATCCCCGGCGCCGCGTTTGCCCAGCTGCCCAAGGGCACTGCGAAGGACGAATCGGTGAGCAAGGGAAAGACCGACGTCACCACCGATGCCTACGAGACCGCGGCAAAGAAGGACGAGACCGCGAAGGACACGACGGAGCTCGCCATCACCGGCGGCGGCATGTTCGCCAGCGGTAACTCCAACCTCCTCGCGTTGACCGGTGGCTTCAACCATCGCCTGCGCCGCGGCGACAACCAGTTCAGCCTCATCGGCGTCGGCAACTACTCGCGCTCGGCGGCGCCCGGAAAGACCGCGGTCGCGACGGTCGAGAACATTCAGGGTCGGTCCCGCTACGACCGGTTCATCACCACCGACCTGAGCTTGTTCCTCGGCGTCCAGGGGCGGCGCGATCGCTTCGTCGGCCTCGACCTGCGGCTCCAGGTCGATCCGGGCGTCGGCTACTACTTCATCAACCTGAAGGACCGGCAGCTGTGGGCCGAGCTCGGCTACGACTTCCTCTACGATATTCGGCGCGACGACGCGCGCGACATCAAGGACAAGGAAGGCAAGATCACCGGTCGCGAGGACAAGACCAAGACGGTGCACAGCGGCCGCGCCTTCGTCGGCTATCGCTACAAGATCAACGAGGGGGTCTCGCTCGCGAGCAGCCTCGAGTTCCTCCAGGGCGTCTCGGACACCGAGATCCGCCGCATCAACGGTGACATGGTGGTCAGCTCGAAGTTCACCGCGAGCTTCTCGCTCGCGACCTCGTTCCTGGTTCGCTACGACAGCAAGCCGCTGTCGGGAAAGCAGAACCTCGACACCATCACCTCGCTGAACCTGGTCTATTCGCTTCTGTAGAGCGCAACGCAACTAGCGCTATCCTCCCCCTCATGCGGGCGGGGGCCGTTGTTGGGCATCGCTTCGAGGTCGAGGGCCTCGCGCGCGCCGGCGGAATGGGCTCGGTGTTTCGGGCGCGCGATCGGGTGAGCGGCGAATGGGTCGCGCTCAAGATCGCGCACCCCGAGGCGATGCAGCACGCCGAGCGCTTCGCCCGCGAGGCCACGGTCCTCGCCGAGCTGCGCCACCCGGGCATCGTGCGGTACGTCGCCCACGGCCGCACCGAGTCCGGCGACATGTACCTGGCGATGGAGTGGCTCGAGGGCGAGGATCTCTCGCAGCGGCTCTCGCGCAAGGGGCTGACGGTCGACGAGAGCGTCGTCTTGATCACCCGCGTGGCGGACACGCTGTCGGCCGCGCACAACCGCGGCTTCGTGCACCGCGATCTGAAGCCGAGCAACCTGTTCCTGCCGGGCCTCGAGATCCCGCTCGCCAAGGTGCTCGACTTCGGGATCGTGCGCGTGTCGAACGACGCCGGGCACTCGACGCAGACCGGCATGGTCCTCGGCACGATCGGGTACATGGCGCCGGAGCAGGCGCGCGGCGCCCCCGACGTCAGCGCGCGCGCCGACGTCTTCGCGCTCGGCTGCCTGCTCTTCGAGTGCATCACCGGCCGGCCCGCGTTCACCGGGCGCGACGCGCTCGCGGTGCAGGCCAAGATCCTCCTCGAGGAAGCGCCCAAGATCGAGGAGCTGCGCGACGACGTGGCCCCGGCGCTCTGCGATCTCGTCGAGCGCATGCTGCGCAAGGACCCGCAGCGCCGGCCTCCCAACGCCGACGCGGTCCTCGCCGAGCTCTCGCTCATCGCGAAGGGACACAGCGAGCGTCGCGCGCACGCGAGCGAGCGACCGCCGGGGCTGACCACCGGCGAGCAGCGGCTGCTCTGCGTGGTGATGCTCTCGCCCACGCGGCCGCAGCCGCTCCACGACTCCGCCGCGCCGACGCTCGCCTCCGAGAGCCACGGCGGTTCGGTGCTCGCCATGCGCGAGGCCGCGCGGGTCTACGGAGGGCGACTCGAGGCGCTCGCCAACGGCTCGGTGATCGTCACCCTCGAGGGCACCCACGCCGCCACCGATCAGGCGTCGCGCGCCGCCCGTTGTGCGCTCTCGCTCCGCGAGATCGTCCCCACGGTCCCGATCGCTCTCGCCACGGGCCGCGGCGACGCGAGCACCCGCTGGCCCGTCGGCGAGGTGATCGATCACGCCGTGCAGGTGCTTCGCGTCGCCGAGGCGCGGGTGCTGCGTCAGTCGGCCACGACCAAGGTCCCGATCGAGCTCGACGAGCTCACCGCGGGGCTGCTCGATCCGAGCTTCGACGTTCGGCTGGAGCGTGGCGCCGCCCAGTTGCTCGGCTTGCGCGACGCGCCCATGCCAGCGCGCACGCTGCTCGGCAAGCCGACGCCGTTCGTCGGCCGCACGCGGGAGCTCGGCATCCTCGAGGCGATCTACGACGAGTGCGTCGCCGAGGGGATCGCGCAGGCGGTGCTCCTCGAGGGCCCCCCGGGCGTCGGGAAGACGCGGCTCATCTGGGAGCTCTGTCAGCGCCTCGCCTCGTCCGACGACCGCGAGGATGGAGTCGAGCTGTGGACCGCGCGCGGCGATCCGATGAGCGCCGGCTCGCCCTTCGCAATGATCGCGCAGGTCATCCGCCGCGCGCTCGGCGTGCAGGCCGGCGAGCCGCTCGCGATCCAGCAGGCCAAGATGCGCGCTCGGCTCGCGCGCAGCACCACGGGCCGCGAGCTCGATCGCTTGGCGGAGTTCCTCGGCGAGCTGATCGACGTGCCGAGCGCTGCGGAGCCGAGCCTGCAACTGCGAGCGGCGCGCCAGGAGCCGATCCTGATGGGCGATCAGATGCGGCGCGCGTTCGAGGATTGGCTCGCCGCCGAGTGCGCGGTGCGGCCCGTCGTGCTGGTGCTCGAGGATCTCCACTGGGGCGATCTGCCGAGCGTGCAGTTCATCGACGGCGCGCTTCGCCAGATCGAGAGCCGTCCGTTGATGGTCCTCGCGAGCGCGCGCCCGGAGGTGCACGAGCTCTTTCCGGCTCTGTGGAGCGAGCGGAAGGTCACGCGCATGAACGTCGGGGAGCTCACTCGTCGAGCGAGCGAGCGCCTCGTGCGACACGTGCTCGGCGACGAGATGCCCGACAGCACGGTGATTCGTCTCGTCGATCACGCCGCCGGCAACGCGTTCTATCTCGAGGAGGTCATTCGCGCCGCAGCCGATCACTCCGAGCAGGATCTGCCTCCCACCGTGGTGGCGATGGTCCAGGCGCGGCTCGAGGGGCTCCCCGCCGAGACCCGCCGTTTGCTCCGCGCGGCGAGCGTGTTCGGTCAGTATTTCTGGCGCGGCGGCGTCGAGGCGTTGGTGCGCGATCTCACCGATGCCGAGGTCGCCGCGCTCCTCGACGACCTCGCGCGGCAAGAGCTCGTGGTGCGCCGTGGTGGGGAGGGCGTCGGCGAGTGGGCGTTCCGCCACGCGCTCGTGCGAGAGGGCGCCTACGCGATGCTCGTCGATCGCGATCGCGCGCTCGGTCACCTGCTCGCAGCGGAGTGGCTCGAGCAGAACATCGCCGTCACCCACGTGCCGTCGGCCGTGCTCGCCGAGCACTTCGAGCGCGGCAACTCGCCGGAGCGCGCGGCGGTGTGGTTCCACGTCGCGGCCGAGGAGGCGCTCGAGGGAAACGACTTCGCCGCGGTCGTACAGCGCGCCGAGCGCGGCATCGCCTGCGGGCAGAAGCTCGAGAGCCTCGGCCCGCTCCGCCTGCTCCAGGCCGAGGGGCTGCGCTGGCGCGGGCAGCTCGCCGAGGCCGAGACCCACGCGCTCGACGCGCTCAACTCGCTGCCGGCTCGGAGCGCCCGTTGGTACGGCGCCGCCGGAGAGCTGGCGGTCGCGAGCGCGCTCCGCGGCGCCAACGACCGCTTGCGCGAGGTGGGCGAGCTCCTCCGCGACGTCCCGCTCGACCGCGAGATGCTGGGCGCGCAGATCATCGCGTGGTCGCGCGCCGCGACCTGGCTCGTCCTGCTCGGGTTCGCCAAGGACAGCATCGGCGACGCGCTGTGTGCGCGCATCGACGAGGCCGCGGAGCTCCTCGAGGGACCGGATCCGGCGGTGACCGCGCGCGTGCACTACACCCGCGCCACGCGAGCGCTCGTCGCGGGCGACATCAGCGAATACCTCCGGCTCAGCCAGGCCGCGGCCGACGACTTCGAGACCGCCGGCATTCTCCGTAGCCTCTACGTCCTCCGCCGCAACATCGGTCTCGGCTACCTGCAGCTCGGCGACAACGTCGGGGCGGAGCGCGTGTTCCGCACGTTGATCCAGGAGTCGTCGCGCATGCGAATCGGCACGTTGCACGCGGAGATCGAGCACTGGCTCGGCGTCGCGCTCGCCGGTCAGGGGCAGCTCGTCGAGGCGCGGCAGGTCGAGGAGCGATCGGTGGCGACGGCGGTCGCGCACGGCGCGCGGTGGATCGAGGGGAGGGCGCGCGCGTGCCTCGCGCCGATGCTGCTCCGCGCGGGGCTGCTCGCTGAGGCCGAGGCCGAGGCGCGTCGGGCCGTCGAGGTCACCGAGAACAGCCCCGCGGTCCAGGCGCTCGCGCTCGGCGCGCTCGCCGAGGTGCTGCTCGCGCGCGGACTGCCCGAGCAGGGGTTGATCCACACCCGCGCGGCCATGAAGCTTCTTTCTTCGGTCGGCGGCATCGAGGAGGGCGAGGCGCTCGTGCGGTTGCTCCACGCCGAAGCCCTCCGCGCCACCGGCGCGCGCGACGAGGCGCGCGTCGCGATCGGCGCCGCCCGCGAGCGTCTGCTCGAGCGCGCGTCGCGCGTCGGCGATCCGGACATGCGGCGCGGCATGCTCGAGCGGGTAGCCGCCCACGTGCGCACGCTCGCGCTCGCCGCGGAGTGGGGCGCGTAGCTACTTCTTCACGACCCAGGCGAGCTCGGTGACGAACTGCTTGGTCTTGGTGCAGTCGAGGACGCGGACCGGTTTGTCGACCTCACTGCCGTCGACCTTCGCGGTCTCGATGTGCGAGCAGTTGTTCGCGGAGTCGAAGGTGAGGAAGCCGATCCGCGTGCCGTCCGGCGACCAGCGGACCTCGGTCCCGCCGTGGGCGACGCGCGTGCTCGCGGTGCCGCCGACGTCGCTGACGTAGAGTGCGCTCTTCTGCAGCGGGTCGGCGAAGATGTAGCGCTTGCCGTCCGGCGACAGCACCGGCCGTGCGGCGTCGGCTCGAACCTCGGCGCTCGGCCCGCCCGCGGGCAGCGGCGTCTTCACGATTCGGAACTTCTGCGTCGGCGGCTCGAGCTTGGTGATCGAGTACCACAGCTCCTTGCCGTCCGGCGTGGGCTGCGGGCCGAGGTGGAACTCGCGGGGGACGTCGGGGCTGAGGAACGTGGGGGTGGTGCTCGCGAGATCGATGGACACGATCCGCCAGCCCTTGTTGGTGACGTTCTCTCCGTCGAAGGCGAAGTCGTAGCGACGGCAGACGAAGAGCGTCTTGTCGTCGGGCGAGAACTGGTGGCACTCGTCGTTGAGGTTGCCGCGGCTGACCGGCGCGAGCTTCTGCGTCGCGACATCGTAGAGCCAGGTGTGCTGGATCGCGTCGCCGATCTCGAGCCCGTAGCGCTCCTTCTGCTTGGGGTCGCCGCACGAGAAGGCGATCTTGTCGACGGCGTGCGACACGCCCATCGCCCACACCCGGTAGCCGCGAAACACCTCGACGACCGCGCTGCCGTCGGGCTTCATCGAGAACACCGCGTTGGGCGTCGCGTTCCAGTCGTTGAAGATCAGCTGCTCGCCGCTCGGGAGCGGGTTGACGGCGGCGTAGGAGATCTCGTCGGGCGTGGTGTGCGGGATGGTCGCCGTGTCCTCGATCGGTTTGGTGTCCGCGACCGCCCCGGTGTCCTCGGGGGCCGCGCCGGTGTCGGCGCTCGGCTGCGCGGGATCGGCGGAGCTGCAGCCGAGGACGAAGAGGGCGAGGACCGAACGACGCATTGCGCCGGAGGATACCGCCGTCTCAGGCGTTGGGCAGGTCGGGCGGCGGCAGCGGACCCTTCACCGGCCCGTTGTACTTGGGGTGCGAGGCAGCGACGCAGGTGTGGCCCTCGTAGTTCGGCTCGCCCTTCTTGCAGACTCGCCCGGCGGCGTTGGCGTTGGTGTCCCACGAGCAGCGGCACGGCCCGGTCGCGACGGGCTCCGTGGTCGGTGTCGACGGCGGCTCCGTCGCCGTGGTGCTCGCCGCCTGCGAGGGCGCCGGCGGCGACACGGCGGTCTCGGCGGGCGGTGGAGCCGATGCGCCGCACCCCGCGAGCGCCGGCGTGAGCAGGGCGAGCTTGCGCGTGAAGGCGAGGAACCTCATCGCGTCAGGATAACGCTCGCCCGCCCCGGGGTGCGAGGGCGCCTAGCGCGATTCGCGGAGCTCGATGACGTTGCGATCGGGATCCCGAATGAAGAGCGAGAACGCTCCGCCGAGCTTCACCGGACCGTCGGAGATCGGCACGCCCATTTCGCCGAGCGACCGCATGGCGGAGTCCATGGTGGACACGCTCAGCGCCACGTGGGTGTAGCCAGCGCGCTTGGGCGCCGCGTCCATCAACACGTTGGTGCCGTCGAACGCCGGGTCCGCGTTGACGATCAGGTTGATCTCGACACCGTGGGCGTTGACGAGGATGACGACCTCCTCGTGGCGGAACCGCACCGCGAACCCGAGCTTCTCGTAGAACGCCTCGGAGCGCGCGGCGTCGGCGACGCGGATCCCGATGTGATGGACGGAGGTGATCTCGAGGCTCATCGGAACAGCATACTTTGCCTCGGCGATCGTTCGGCGCCGCGTGCACGTGTCTTGCTCCATCTGCGCACGCGATGGCGAACTCACCCGACCGAACCACGTGGCCCTACGGCCTCGAGCGGCACGAAATTGCGCAGGGCACGCTTCCGCCGCCGGTACGGTCGCCGGCTCCGCCGGACCTCGACGATTCGGACGTCGACCGGAGCGCGGCCTCGACACAGCGGATCCGCGTGCGCGTCACCGACCCGAGCGCGATCACGCAGCCCTCGCTGCCGGCGCCGGTGTCGTCGCGACGCGCGCCGCCGCTCGACACGCGCTACTCGTTCGTCGACCGTCGCGGCCGGCGCATCTCGTGATCGAACGAGTCAGGCGAGCGGGAGGCAGATCCGAGTGCTGGTCCGGCCATTGGCGCTGTCGACCTCGATCGCCCCGCCGTGGGCGCGAGCGATCTGGTCGGCGATGAACAAGCCGAGTCCCAGCCCGCGGCGCACGGTCTCCGCCCCGTGAAAGGGGTCGAACAAAGTTGGCCGATCGTTCGCCGGAATCTCGCCCGCGTTGCTCACCTCGACGACGACATGCGAGCTGCTGGCCCGCGCGACGACGGTCACGGGGCTCCTGAGCGTTCCGTGAATGCAGGCGTTGGTGATGATGTTGTCGAGGCACTGCGCGACGCGATCGCGGTCCCACCACGCGGTGAGCGCGTCCACCCGGATATCGGTGCGCACGCGGTCGCCGTTCGCCGCAGCGACCTCCGACGCGACACTCGCGAGGAAGCCCTTCACGTCGTCGATCGGCCCGCGCCGGATGGGGATCCCGCTGCCGAGCCGGCCGCGGGCGACGTCGAGCAGGTCGTCGATCAACCGGCCCATTCGCTGGGCCGATTCGATGATCCGCTCGGCCCACATCGCGTCGGTGTCGAGTCGGTGCGAGCGTCGCACGACCAGCTGCGCCGACGCTTCGATCGCCGCGAGTGGCGTGCGCAGATCGTGCGCAACGGCAGCGAGGAAGCGCTCCCGAGAGTTGCCGCTCTCCGTCGCGCTGTTGAGCGCGGCGAGGCTCGCGCGGGCGGTGTCGGCCAGCTCGAACTCGTGAGCGAGCAAGCGCGCGAAGAGCCGGTAGAGGTGCAGCGCCGCCTCGAGGCCGACATGGGGCGACCGATCGACCGCGCAGAGCGTGCCCACGATCGCGCCGTCCGGGAGCCGAAACGGAACGCCGATGTACGCGGTGATGCCGAGCTCACGGTGGGCGGGGTGATCGCGGAGCCGCGCGTCGCTGCGGGTGTCGTCGACCGCGAGCGCCGCCCCCCCGCGCCGGACGAGATCGCACAGGGTTCGCGTCGCCTCGATGCGCTTGCCCACCGAGAAGCCGAACTGGCCGTCGTCGCGCGTCGCCCACACCGACCAGCTCGCTCCGTCCATCCGGGTGAGGAGGATGGTCGGCATCCCGCTCTCCTGGCCGAGGGTGTGGAGGACCTCCTCGACCTCGGTCGCCGCCTCCGGGGGGATCTCGTTCAGCATACTTCCTCCCGGATGTGGTCGAGGTTCGGGTCGGACTCGACGAGCGCGAGCCCGCTGCTGTCGCGATGGAGCGCCATGAGGCCGCGCCGGAGGGTGCGAATCTTCGGATACCGGCGGTGTGGCTCGCGCGCGAGGGCGCCGTCGAGCAGATCGATGACCGGCAGCGGCAGGTGGGCGATCTCCTCGAGCGACACCGCGAGCTCCTCCCCCGCGGCCACGCGACGCACCGGCTCCGCCGTTCCGGCGAGCATCCAGTACAGCAGGGCGCCGACGCTGAAGACGTCGGCGCGGGGATCGAGGGGATCTCCGGCCTCCTCCACCTGCTCGGGCGCCGCGAAGCCGGTGTTGGGCAGCTCGCAGTCGCCCGGCTCGTGCCCGGCGCGCGCGGCGCGCCCGAAGTCGATGACGGTCACGCCGCCATAGTCCGTGATGAGCACGTTGCTCGGCTCCAGATCTCGGTGGACGATCCCGAGGGCGTGCAGCCGCTCCACCGCCAGGGCGAGGCGGATGGCGATGAGCAGCGCGGTCGCGAGGTCGAACCGACCATCGCGCGCCGCGGCGTGGGCCTGCAGCGTGTCGCCGTGAACGCGCTCGTGGATGACGTACCGAGTGGCGTCGCTCGCGCCGTACGCGAGGAGCTCGGGGGAGCCCGCGGTCGACGCGACGTCGCTCAGGGTGACCTCGTGGAGGAACTGCTCTTCGTCCTGCGCCTCGTGGTCGAGCGCGATCTTGAGCGCGCCGTGGCGACCGCGCCGATGGGTGACGCCGTACACCGCGGTCGTGCTGCCGAGCGCGATCAGCTCGTCGATCTGCCAGTGGTTGGCGAAGGCGAATGACGACATTCGCGCTCACCTTGCAAGGGCGGTGCAACCCGGTTCGACGTCTGAAACTCCCCGAGGGCTCTGCGGACGCGCAAGGAGCCTCGGCGCCGGACGCAAAGAAGTTCGCCGGTTGGTCTCGATAGGCGGCGAGAACACACCGCGCGAGCGTGCACACGGGCGGGGAGAAATGCCCCGGGGTGAGCGGGGCCAAAGATGCGTTGTAGACAAGATGGAGGCGTGACAAGGTAAACGCGGGGGCAACGTCCCGCGCGAGCGGGCTGGGGCAAAAGGGGGAGACATGTCACATGTTCTGATCGTGGACGACGACGCGCTGGTGCGCGACGCCCTGCAGGCCTTCCTGCACGCGTGCGGGCACGAGCCGGCGTGTGCGGCGAATGGCAACGAGGCGCTCGAGCGGCTCGCCAGCGACGACATCGACGTCGTCCTGGCCGACGTCATGATGCCGGACGTCACCGGGCTCGATCTGTGTCGCTACGTGGCCGAGCACCGGCCCGATGTGCCGGTCGTGATGGTCACCGGCCACGGCAGCATGGACCTCGCGATCTCCGCGATGCGCGTCGGCGCCTTCGACCTGATCCTCAAGCCGCTCACGGTCCCGACCCTGCGGGCGGCGCTCGACCGAGCGCTCCACCACGCGGGCATCATGCGTAAGCTCAGCTTGCTCCGTACGGTCGAGGCCAGCTCCGAGGTCGGCGCCATTCTCGGCGAGAGTGCGGAGATCAAGGCGGTGAACGCGCTGATCGACCGCGTCGCCGACAGCGACGCCTCGATCCTCGTCACCGGTGCGAGCGGGACCGGGAAGGAGGTCGCGGCGCGCGCGATCCACGCGCGCGGTCGCCGCGCCAATAAGCCTTTCGTCTCGATCAACTGCGCGGCCCTGCCGGACGCGCTCCTCGAGAGCGAGCTCTTCGGCCACGCGCGCGGCGCGTTCACCGACGCCAAGGAGCAGCGTGACGGCCTCTTCGTGCTCGCGAACGGGGGCACCCTGTTCCTCGACGAGATCGGCGATCTCCCGGTCGGGCTGCAGCCAAAACTCCTTCGCGCCCTGCAGGAGCGCAAGGTCCGTCCGGTCGGCGGCAAGCACGAGATCGACATCGACGTCCGCCTGATCAGCGCGACCAATCACGACCTCGAGCAGGACGTCGACCGCAAGACCTTCCGCAGCGACCTCTACTTCCGCATCAACGTCGTGCAGCTCCGGCTGCCGCCGCTCCACGCGCGCGGCTCGGACGTGCTGCTCCTCGCCGATCACTTCCTCAAGCAGTTCGCCGCGCAGGAGGGAAAGCAGATCACCGGCCTCTCGCCGGCCGCGGCGCGGCTGCTCCTCGAGTACCACTGGCCGGGCAACGTCCGCGAGCTGCAGAACTGCATGCACCGCGCGGTCGCGGTGGCGCGTCATGAGGAGATCCTCCCCATCGACCTTCCCGAGAGCCTCAGCGCGGCGTCCTCGGAGGTCGCGCTCGCGCCCGACTATCCGAGCGAGCTCCTTCCGCTCCGCGACGTCGAGCGTCGCTACGTCACGCGCGTGCTCGCCGCGGTCTCCGGCAACAAGTCGAGCGCCGCGCGGATTCTGCAGATCGATCGCAAAACTCTCTACCGAAAGCTCGAATTGTGATGCTGCCCCGGGGCGTGGCGAATCGCCACGTTGCACCCAAAAGGGGCAATCGCGCCGCGACGCATCAGCGAAATGACGCGGTTTCCACCCCGGCATTGTAGTTGCGTAGGTCGCGCACCCCGGTCGTCCGACCGGAACCATTGAGCAGTGGCAAGGGGGAACGATGCACTCGAGGACGAACGTCGAGGACCACACGGGTCGCTCGACGTGGCGGAGGACGTTGGGGAACCTGCACGGTGCGAGCGCCGCGATGGAGCGCGTGCATCGGTTCGCGGAGCACGCCGCGGCCGCTCGCTCGACAGTGTTGATCACCGGGGAGAGCGGCACGGGCAAGACCGCGCTCGCGCGGGCCATCCACGCCGCGAGCGTGCGCGCCATGCACCCGTTCATCGCGGTGCACTGCGCCGCCCTCTCACCCTCACTGCTCGAGAGCGAGCTGTTCGGACACGAGCGAGGAGCGTTCACCGGCGCCGACCGTCGGCGCCCGGGGCGCTTCGAGCTCGCCGATCGCGGCACGCTGCTCCTCGACGAGGTCGGGGACATCGAGGCATCGGCGCAGATCAAGCTGCTCTCCGTCCTGCAGGAGCGTTCGTTCGAGCGGGTCGGCGGGAGCGAGCGCGTCGCGGTCGATGTGCGCTTGATCGCGGCCACCCACCGCGATCTCGTGCGCGAGGTGAGCGCGCGGCGCTTCCGCGAGGATCTCTTCTACCGCTTGAACGTCATGCACATCGAGATGCCTCCACTGCGCGATCGCGGCGCCGACGTCGTGCTCCTCGCCGAGTTGCTCGCCGCGCGCTTGTCGGCCGCGCACGAAAAGCCGACGAGAGGCCTGAGCCGCGCTGCCAAGCAGACGCTGATGGCGTACGACTGGCCGGGTAACGTGCGCGAGCTGGAGAACGCGATCGAGCGCGCCGTGATCTCCTGCGACGGGGACGTGATCGACGTCCCTCATCTCGCACTCGAAGCGAGCAGCGTCGCGCCGAGCATCCCCGGCTCGACGCTCGCAAGCATCGAACGCCATGCGATCCTCGCGACACTCGACGCTGCCGGTGGATCGACCATTCGCGCCGCCGAGATCCTCGGCGTCAGCGTCCGAACCGTGCAGTACCGTCTGCAGGAGTATCTCGCCGATCGCGCTGGGCGCTCCGGATATGCGTGAGCGCAATGATGTCCACAGCCGCAATTCGATGCGCCTCACAGCGCAGAGCTTGCGCGCAATCCCTCGAGCCGTAACCCAGGTCGTGTCGTGCAGACAGCGTGCAGGAGAATGCACTCGTGATGATGTCGGCTGAATACCCCTCGAGCCCGCGACGCATCGTCGTCGTCGCCGCCAGCGACGACGAGGGGCGAAGCTGGGAACAAAGCCTGCGCGACGCAGGTCACGACACCGTGCGCTGCGCGCCCGACGCGCCGCGCATCGCGAGCGCCGAACCGGCGCTGGTCGTCATCGACGGCGACGCGCCGCGCGCGGCCAGCTTGGTCCACGAGCTGCGCGGGCTCGGGCCGGGCGGCACGCTCCTGTTGTTGCTCGGCTCGCTCGACGGCGGCGAGGCGATGGCTGCTGTGGACGCGACCCTGGTGCGCGACGTCGACGGGCAGTCGTTCGTCGACACCGTTTCGCGGCTGCTCGGCCTCGTGCCGTCCGCGTCGCGCACGCGCGCGGCCAAGGCCACGTTCGGCGGTCTCCTCGGGGTGAGCCCCGCGATGCAGCGGGTCTATCGCCTCGCGTCGCAGGTCGCCCCCACCCGTGCGACGGTGCTCGTCACCGGAGAGAGCGGCACCGGGAAGGGCGCGCTCGCCAAGGCGATCCACGACGAGAGCCCACGCGCGCGAGGGCCGTTCGTCTCGGTGCACTGCGCGGCGCTCGCCGAGACGCTCCTCGAGAGCGAACTCTTCGGACACGAGAAGGGCTCGTTCACCGGCGCCGATCGTCGTCGGCCCGGTCGGTTCGAGCTCGCGCACAACGGAACGCTGTTCCTCGACGAGGTGGGAGAGATCCCGCTCGCCACGCAGGTGAAGCTCTTGCGTGTGCTGCAGGAGCGGGAGTTCGAGCGGGTCGGGGGCAACCAGGCCGTGTCGGTCGACGTGCGCATCCTCGCGGCGACCAACCGCGACCTCGCCGCCGACGTGAAGGCCGGGCGCTTCCGCGAGGACCTGTTCTACCGGCTGAACGTGGTGCGCATCGAGATGCCGCCGCTGCGCATGCGCCAGACGGACTTGATGATGCTGGCCACGCACTACCTCGAGCTGTTCCGCGCCGAGAACGGCAAGCAAGTGAACGGCTTCTCCGACGCGGCGCGCGAGCGAATCCTCGAGTACCCGTGGCCCGGCAACGTCCGCGAGCTCGAGAACGCGATCGAGCGCGCGGTCGTGGTGTGCGAGGGCTCGCTCATCGAGGAGGAGCACCTGCCCATCGAGATCGATCGCACGAGCCCGATCGCGCGCATTCCGGGGTCTACGCTCGCCGAGATCGAGCGCTACGCGATCGTCGCCACGCTGCAGGCGGCGGGGGGGTCGACCGCGAAGGCGGCGGAGATCCTCGGCGTGAGCGTCCGCACCGTGCAGTACCGCGTCCACGAGTACGGCGTCGCCCGCGCCCGCCGCGGCTAGCGGCGGCGTCGGGGCTCTACGCCGTCGTGTGCAGATCGAACCAGAACGTCGTCCCGCAGCCGAGTACGCTCGTGACGCGTAGCTCGGAGTCGTGGGCGGCGAGCAGCGAGCGGGCGGTGGCGAGCCCGATCCCGGTGCCGCCCGAGCTGCGCCAGTAGCGGTCAAAGATCCGCGGGAGATCGCCGGGGGCGATGCCGCGGCCGCTGTCGGCCACGGTGATGCGGATTCGCTCGCCGATGCGCGCCGTCTCGACCGAGATCAGGCCACCCCGGTCGGTGAACTTCACGGCGTTGTCGAGGAGGTTCACCAGCACCTGGACCATGCGCTTGCGGTCGCACAGCACGACGCCATCGTGCTCGTCGGCGATGAGGCCGATGTCCTTCGCGATGGCTGCGTCGCGGACGGCCTCGGTGGCCTCTCCGATCAGCTCGGAGACATAGGTCCACCCGAGATCGAGCGACACGCGATCCGTCGAGCGCCGGACGTCGTCGAGGAGGTCGACCGACAGGTCGTGGACGCGGCGCGCGGCTCGTTCGATGAGCGCCAGGCGATGGTCGAGGTCCTCGCCGTGCGAGGTCCGAATCCGGTGGGCGTTCACGGTGATCACCGTGAGCGGATTCATGAGGTCGTGGACCACCGCCGCGTGCACCGCGTTCACCGAGCCGACGACGTCGCGGACGAGCGTGGAGAGGGCGAGCGCAAGCCACTGCGACAGGACGTTGGCCTGGAGGATGTCGCGCGGCTCGAAAGGGGACGCCGAGACGAGCGTCATCGCGCGCGGCGTTCCGGCCGACGGGATGGCGACGATGAGCGTGTGCCCCGACAGGTAGTGCTCGCCGCTGCGGAGAACCGCCTCGATCGCCGCGGGATCGTCGTCGACGACGGAATCGGGCTCCTCGGTGTAGGCGTGCTCGCGACGGATCTCGCCCCGCTCGAGGCGGTCGATGAACACCGCGTCGGCGACCGCGGGCACCATCACCCGGGCCACCGTCGCGAGGATGTAGGGCGCGCTGTCGAACGACGCGATCGCGAGCGGCATGGCCGCCATCGCCGAGTGCCAGTCGTGGCATTTGACCACACGAGGCAACGCACGCGCGCGCATTCCGGAGGTTCGTCCGTGATCGTTCGACCGCTCGGCGAGGTTGGTTTTGGGAGGCACGACACAGCCGTATGGAAGCGTCATGCCAATCGTTGTTTGCGATGCATCGAGTGATCGTCGTTTCCACAACTGCAGCTACGTGCGCGAGGGCAATGCAGACTCTGCGCTGTGCACAATCACTCGTACGGATTGTCGTCGCGCGGCTTCGGATCGAACAATGGGATCCCGCTGACATTGCCGATCTGAACGCCCCGCTCTGCATCGTTCTCGACCGGCGCGGGCGCCGCTGCGGTCGTCGGCTTGCCGGGCTTCCTGTGGACGATCGCCCGCTGCGCGGTGACGGAGCCCACCACCGCCGGAGCGCGCGGCGCGCTCGAGGGCGCGGGCGTCTCCGCACGGGCGATGGTGTGCTGCTTCGCGACCGCACCGAACGTCGAGTGATGCGGCTTGGACGGCGCCGCGAGCGCGATGACCCAAATGGCGGCAGTTGCCGCGGCCAGCAACGGAACCCACCGCCGGCGACGCGGGACGAAGTCGACGAAGACATCGTCCGGGGTTGGGGTCACGTAGGTGACGGCGTCGGCCCCCGGCTCCGGCGTCGGTGCGTCCCACTCCGGCTCGGGCTCGGGCTCGGGCTCGGGCTCGGACTCCGGAGGTGCTTCCCACTCGGGCTCGGGCTCCGGCTCGGGCTCGGGTCGCGCGGGCTGCGCGGCGATCTCGACCCCTGCAGCGAGCACGACCGCCGGCTCCTCGACCAGCGGTGGTCCACCGCCCCCGGGGATCGTCTGGAAGTGCTCGATCACGCCGGTCGCCGCGGGATCCCCCCAAATGACGTCGGTGATCCGAACCATCTTCGCGAGATCGCGCGCGCCGCCCGTCGTGAGCCACGCGAGCAGCTGCGTGCGGTCGGCGAGGACCGAGGCGCTCGGCCGCTGCGCGCGATCGGGGCGGAGCGTGTCTCCCAGCAACTCACGGAGGCGGTCGTCGAGGTTGTTCTCCTCGCGCAGCACCCGGTCGAGCGCGTAGGTCTCGACGAGACGCGACAGCGGATCGGCCGAACGGAACGGAAGTCGCCCGACGATCGAGCGGAACAAGAGCACTCCGAGCGCCCACACGTCGCCGGCCGCCTCGGTGCGGCGGTTGCTCAAGAGCTCGGGGCTCTCGTAGCCGTCGCCGGTGGGCTCGATCCGCGCGCGACCGAAGTCGACGAGCTTCGGTTCGATCTGCCCCCAGCCGTTGCGGTGCAGGAGCACCGACCGTGCGCTGATCGCGCCGTGAACGACGCCCGCGCCGTGGGCCGCTGCGAGGGCGCGCGCGAGATCGGAGACGAGGTTGAGCGCCGCGCCCGGCAGGATCTGGCCGCGGCGCTCGAGCAGCTGGTCGAGGCGCTCGGCGATCAGGAGCTCGGTCGCGATCCAGCCGTCACCGTCGTCGGTGCGTCCGACGGCGTGGACGCGGGCGAGCGAGGGATGAGCGACTCCAACGAGCCGCGACGCGTCGCTGAGGTAATGGGCGAGGGCGTCGTCGTCCGACGCCCTCGCGACGTGTCGAATGACGACCTGCCGATCGGGTACGCGGTCGGCAGCGCGCCACAGGTCGTGGCGCTCTCCCTGCGCGATCCGGTTGATGAGTCGATAGCGCCCGCCGACCAGCGTTCCCGGTTCGAAGATCATGATTCCCCCTCGCAGATGTGTGCGGAGTCTCACGATCCAATTGCAAACTTCGATGCACTGCCGATCGCGCGGCGCGTGAACAGGGTGGTGTCACGGCGAGCGAGTGCGAGAGGTGGCGCGATGCACACATCGGCGACGCGCGACGAACAGCGCGGAGAGAGTGGCGAGGAACGTGACGATCCCGGCGCGCTCGCGCGACGACGTCGTCGTGGCGACGCGACATCCGCAGCCGCCGACGTCGGCGGTCTCGGCCTCGTCGGCCTCGGCGAAGACGGTCGGCTGCGGTGTCTTTCCGACGGTGGCGTCGCTGCCCGCGTCGTTCGTGCTCGGCGTGGTGCCGCTCCCCGGCGTCGGCGCGTCGTCGGCAGAGATCGCGGTGTCGGCGCCGGCGTCCACGCACGCGCTCGACTCGGAGAAGCACTTGCCGTCACCGAGGCTGCAGCGTGCGCAGTCCGGGCATCCGGTGATCAGGCAGTTCGGTACGCACACCCCGTCGACGCACGTAGCGCCAGCGAGCCACGCGCACTTGAACTCGCCACCGCCGCACGGCTGCGCGCAGAACGGATCGCACTGCCCGGCGATCGGGATGGCGCGTGTTCCCGACGGGCACTCGAGCGGGACGCACGTGTCGGGCACGAACGTGTCGGGCGGCGGCACGTACGTATCGGGCACGAACGTGTCGGGCGGCGGCACGTAGGTATCGGGCGGCGGCGGCACGTAGGTATCGGGCGGCGGCGGCACGTAGGTATCGGGCGGCGGCGGCACGTAGGTATCGGGCGGCGGGGGCACATAGGTATCGGGCGGCGGCACGTAGACGTACGTGTCTTCCTCGACGTAGGTGTCCTCGACGTAGGTGTCCTCGACGTAGGTGTCCGGCACGTACGTGTCGGGCACGTACGTATCGGGCACGAAGGTGTCGGGCGCCGCATCCGGCGGGCCGGCGTCGCAGTACTCGGCGCCGCCGACGGTCTCGCAGAAGTTCGGGATCGGCGCGCACGTGCAGTCGCCGTTGCACGAGATGTACTCCGTCTTGGGGCAGGTCGCCCCGGTGGCGGCGGTGCGGTAGCCACACGAAGGCGCGTACCCGATCGAGCACCCGTTGCCCTGGACGCATTGCCCGGGGTTGGCGTGACAGCCGCTGTTGCACTTGCAGGTCCCCGGGCTCGCCTCGACGACGGTTGACGTCGTCGCGACCGCCGAAGCGACCACCCACGCTGCCCAAACACTCCGAGCCAGTCGCGATGCAGTCATGGCGATCCCCCCTACTGATGGACCCAGAAGTAGAAATTGTCGGTGACGGTCGCTCCGGTCTTGTCCGTGAGCGTGAGCTCGAGACGCCAGCGGCTCCCGAGATCCGAGTCCGGCGGCGCAGACTTCGCGGCGCAGTAGTTCGCGAGCGTCTGGACGCCGGGTGTGCCCGGCGCCGGCGGGGAGCTCACCGCCGTCTTCGGCGCCGTGCCCGGCGCAGTGCACCACCACCAACGCCCGGAGCCCGCTGGCCCGGAGTAGAGCCCGGCGATCGCGACGTCCTCCTCGATGGTGCCACGCGTGGTGAGCGCGGCGGGATCGAGGAAGTACCCATACGCGGCAGCGCCGGTGCAGGTGCCGAGCATCGCCGTCGTCGCGGTCGCGGCGTTCGGCGTGAAGAACTTCCACTGCACGGAGCGCACGCCGGCGCTCGCGGTGTACTCCGCGCGGAAGACCGAGCCCTGGCAGGCGTCGCTCGACTTGTTGTACCCGAGCTTCAGCGCGGTCGGCGCGACGACGCGAACGGTCGGCGCGACATACACGAACGTGTCGGCGGTGTCCGCGACATCGGAGCCCGCGTCGGGCGTACCGCTGTCGGCGGGCGCCGAGTCCGCGATCGACGTGTCGAGCGAGCCGGTGTCCTCGATCGTGGTGTCCTCGATCCTCGCGTCCTCGATCGTGGTGTCCTCGATCGTGGTGTCCTCGATCGTCGAGTCCGGGAGGGTGAGGGTTCCGGTGTCGATCGTTCCGGTGTCGAGCGTCCCGGTGTCGAGCGTTCCGGTGTCCGCTGCGCCGGTGTCGTCGACCGCGGTGTCGGGCGTTCCGGTGTCCGCTGCGCCGGTGTCGTCGACCGCGGTGTCGAGCGTCCCGGTGTCCTCGGGGCCGGTATCCGGGACGCTCGTGTCCTCGGCGGCGGTGTCGGTCGGGCTCGAGTCGAACGCCGTGTCGCGCGCGCCGGAGTCGACCGCGCCGGTGTCCTCGTCGGCCAGCGCACCATCGAGCCCGAAGCCGCCGACCTCCTTCCACACGTCGGGCGCCGCGGAGTCGATTTGGGTCGCGATGCCCGCCTCTTCGACGTTGGTGGTGTGGTCGTCGGGCGGCACCCCGTTGGCGCAGCCGATCGACACGCAGATGGACGCAGCGAGCGCGGCGCCGAGCGCGCGCGTCGGATCGAAATGATTCATGGTCGCCTCTTCGACGACGAAGCGAAGCCCCCGCGGCTCGCGTCGACGCGCCTTGGCGCGCGTTCACCCACTTTGCAACGAGCGTGCGCATGAATTCAGCGAACGCCCGCGCCGACCACGACGTGACAACGCGAGCGGCCGAGTGCGCACGCCAAGCGCGCGCTCATCCACGAGCCTCGTCGCGTCGTGGGTGACGAGCGCTCGACCTGCCGCCGAGAGGTTCATCGCTCGACAGGGCGGCCGAGCGCGCGCTGCAGCGTTTTGCGGCGCGCGCCGCAAAGCTGTTCGCAGCGTTCAGCTCGGGGTCTTGAGCGTGAAGCGGATCGTCGCGCCGCGGTCCACCGCGGCCTCCGCCCACACCTCGCCGCCGTGGCGCCGGATGATGCGCCGCACCGTGGCGAGGCCGACGCCGGTGCCCTCGAACTCGTCGTCGCGATGAAGCCGGCGAAAGGGCGTGAACAACTTGGAGACGTAGGTCATGTCGAAGCCGACGCCGTCGTCGCGTACGTGAAACACCGGGCCGGACTCGGTCATCGTCATCCCCACCTCGATCCGCGCCCGTGCCTTCTTCGAGGTGAACTTCCAGGCGTTGTTCAGCAGGTTGTCGAGCACGGCGCGGAGCAACATGGTGTCGCCGATCGCCCGCATGTCGGGGGCGATCGTGATCTCGACGTCCCGCCCCGGGTCGCTCGCGCGCAGACCCTCGACGAGGCCGCGCGCGAGCTCGCTCAGGTCGACCGGGGATTGACGCATCTCGGTGCGCGTCACCCGCGACAACATCAGCAGGTCGTCGATCAGGCGCCCCATGTGCTGGGCGGCGGCGCCGATCCGCTGCAGGTAGTCGAGGCCCTCCGCGCTCAAGTCCCGCGCGCAATCCTCGCTGAGCGCCCTCGCGAAGCCCGCGACGCTGCGCAGCGGCGCGCGCATGTCGTGCGAGACGGCGTAGGTGAACGACTCGAGCTCCTCGTTGGCGGCGGCGAGATCGCGGGTGCGGGCGGCGACGCGGTCCTCGAGCGCGCTCCGCTCGCGGCGAAGCTCGTCCTCGCGGCTCGCGTGACGCGACGCGTCCCTCGGCTGGATGATCAGACGGAGCGCGCGACCGTGGGCGCGCTGCACCGACCAGGTCATGTCGGCCCAACGAGGCGCCCCGCTGGCGTGACGAACGCGGAGCTCGAGTCGCTCGACGTCGGACGTGCCGGCGAGCAGGCGGTCGTGGGCCTCGCGGGCCTCGCGCTGGTCGTCCGGCCACACCCAGTCGTGGACGCTCGTCCCGCTCAGGTCCGAGACGCAGGCACCGAGGAACGTGGCGAACGCCCCGTTCGCGACGAGGATGAGGCCGTCGGCCTCGGCGACCGCGATCCCGCTGCCCGCGTTGTCGAACACATTGCGGAAGAGATCGTCGCTGCGTCGGAGGAGCTCGTCTCGCTGACGGTCGTCGGTGACGTCCCGGCAGGTCCCGATCAGCGCGGAGCGGCCGGGGCCCTCCTCGACGAAGGTCCCGAAGGTGTGGAGCACGCGCACGGAGCCGTCCGGCCGGATGATCCGCTCATCGTGCTCGAAGGGCGTGCGTTCGTCGCGGGCGCGAGCGATCTGCGTCGAGACCATCGCGCGGTCGTCGGGGTGAACCATCGCCAGGTACCCCTCGAAGCTCGGCTGGAAGTCGGATGAGACGCCGAAGATCGCGCGGAGCGCGTCCGACCAGGTCACGCTGTTGTCCTCGAGCTGCCAGTGCCAGCTCCCCGTCCGCGCCACGCGCTCCGCGCAGCGCAGCTGCCAGATGCAGCGGTCGCCGCGCGCGACGATGTCCTCGGGCTCGGTCCGGGCGGTGCCCGGCCGTACGGTGAGCGCTGTCGCGCTGGGGGTGCGGTGGATCGAGACCGGCGCGGAGAATCGAACGCCGTCGACGCGCACCTGGTTCAGCTCGAGCGTCGTCGCCGTTCCCTCTGCAAGTTCCCGTATTGCCTGGTGCAGCATCTGCGTCGCGTTCGCGGTGAACAGCATCGCGGCCGGGCGCCCGCGCAGCTCGCTCGCGTGATAGCCATAGAGCCGCTCGGCGGCCGGGTTGACTGTCTCGATGGTCCCGAACGCGTCGAGCACGACGAGCACGTCGCGCGCGCTCGTGGCGAAGTGACGGAGCACGGCGAGCTCCCGATGCGCTCGCTCCGTGTCGAGCGACGCCGGCTCGGCCTCGGCCCCGGTCGGCCCCTCATCCCTCGCCATGCGCGCGATGTGTTGCATGCCGCTTGCCGCGCACACCTCACGCCCGCGAGAGGCGCACCACTTGCTCTGGACTCGGACATGCGGCCGAACGACCACCCGGTGATCCTCCTTGTCGAGGACAATCGCGACGACGAGTTGCTGACGGTGCGGGCGCTCAAGGCGTGTCACGTCAAGAACCAGCTGGTGGTCGCGCGCGACGGCGTGGAAGCGATCGATCAGCTGCTCGACGCGACGAAGCCTCTGCCGCGCCTCGTGCTGCTCGACCTCAAGCTGCCGCGGGTGGACGGGCTCGAGGTGCTCCGTCGCGTTCGGGCCGAGGCGCGCACTCGGCTGGTGCCGGTCGTCGTGCTGACCTCGTCGGACGAGACGAGTGACATCCAGCGGAGCTACGAGCTCGGCGCCAATAGCTACATTCGCAAGCCGGTCGACTTCGACCAATTTGCGCACGCGGTGCGGGACCTCGGGCTGTACTGGCTCCTGATCAACGAGCCGCCGCCGCTCCGGACCGGAGTCGGGCCATGACGGCGCTGCGGATCCTCCTCGTCGAGGACTCGAGCGACGACGCGACCCTCATCATCCGGCAGTTCGAGCGCGATGCGTACTCGATCGACTGGGTGAGGGTCGAGGAGGAGCCCGACCTCCGGAGCGCCCTGAGCGCTCAGCCGTGGGACGTAATCATCGCCGATCACGCGCTGCCCCACCTCGACTCGCTCGGCGCGCTCGCGATCGCCCACGAGATCGCGCCGGGCATTCCGGTGGTCATCGTGTCGGGCGTGATCGGCGAGGAGACCGCCGTCGCTGCGATGCGGGCGGGCGCGTCCGACTACGTCATGAAGAGCAACCTCCGGAGGCTCGTCGCCGTCGTCGAGCGCGAGGTGCGCGAAGCGGCCGAGCGTCGCCAGCGGCTGCGCGCGGAGGCAGCGCTGGCCGAGCTCGGGCGCGTCATCGACGAGTCCGAGGACGAGCTCTACGTCTTCGAGCTCCAGACGCTTCGCATCGTGCACGTGAGCCGCGCCGCCACCGCCCACCTCGGCCTGACGGCGGACGCCCTCGCCACCCGGACCATCCTCGACGTGTTCAACGGCATGACGCTCGACGAGCTGACGACGCGGGTCCGGCCGCTCCACCTACGGGAGGTGGAGCAAGTCGTGTTCGAGCACGAGCACCGTCGCGCGGACGGCAGCACCTATCCGGTGGAGACCCGCGTGCACGTCAGCCACGTGCGGGAGCCGCCGGTGTTCGTCGCCGTCGCGCGAGAGATCGGCGAGCGCAAGCGGCACGAGCGCGAGCGTGAGCTGCTCTCGGACGTCAGCGCGACGTTGGCGGCCTCGATCGACTGGGACGAGACGCTGTCGACCCTCGCTCACTTCATCACCCGCTCGTTCGCGAGCTGGTGCGTGATCACGATTCGGTCCGGGGAAGGGGCCGAGCGCTTCACGACGGTGGGCGTCGGCCCCGATCGGGTCGCCCACGAGCCCACGCTGCGAGAGGCGTTCGCGGCTGCCTCGTGCCCGGCGATCGACCGCGCCTGCCGCCGCGCTCCCGCGGAGCTCGTGACCCGGGTCACGCCTGCCTGGCTCGACGCTTCGTTCGCCCACTCCGGGCAGCGCGCGATCGCGACGACGCTCGGCGTCGAGTCGGCGATTGTGGTGCCGCTGCGCGCGCGCGATCGGGTGCTCGGCGCGATGTTGCTCGTCTGCTCGACGCCGGAGCGGCGGTTCGACGCGCGCTCGGCGTCCCTTGCCGAGGATCTCGGACAGCGCGCGGCGATGTTCGTCGACAACGCCCGCTTGTACCGTGAGGCCCAGACGGCGATCCGCGCCCGCGACGAGTTCGTGGCCATGGCGGCGCACGATCTCCGTACGCCGCTCAGCGCGCTGTCGCTGGCGGTGCAGTCGCTCGGACGGATGATCCGCAGGCACGCTCCCCGTGAGCAGATCGAGGCGCTCGTCGCGGTCGTCGAGCGGAGCACGGCGCGGGTCACGCGGCTGGCCGACGATCTGCTCGACGTCACGCGTCTCGGCGTGGGTCGTCTCAGCCTCGACCTCCAGCTCGTCGACCTCACGGAGATCGTTCGCGACGTCGCCAATGAGTCGGCAACGCTCCCCGGCGCGCCGAGGATCGTCCTCGAGGTCGACGCCGGCGAGGAGGTGGTCGGCCGCTGGGATCGCAAGCGCGTCGAGCAGCTGCTCACCAACCTGCTCTCGAACGCGATCAAGTACGGCGCCGGCAAGCCGGTCGAGATCTTCGTCACGAGCGACAGCGAGACCGCGACGGTACGGGTCCGGGACCACGGCATCGGCATCTCGCCGGAGAGTCAGCAGAAGATCTTTCGCCGCTTCGAGCGCGCCACGACCGAGCGGGCGGGTCTCGGACTCGGACTCTACATCGCCCACGAGATCGCCCGCCTGCTCAGCGGGCGGATCGAGGTGGAGAGCGCCATCGGCGAGGGGAGCACCTTCACCGTGACGTTGCCGCGGGGCGGCCCGCGCCCGTCGCGGATCCCCCCCGAGCGCGCCGCCGTCGTGCACTGACTAGAGATCGTCCTTGCGGGTCCAGGTGAGCGGCGGTGGGGGCGGCGGTGGGGGCGGACGCTTGGCCGGCACCGCTCGGAGGCTCGGCTTCGGCTTGGTGCTCGCCACCGGCGCGGGCGACGGGGCGGGCGCCGCCGAGGGCGCAGGGTCGGGGTGCTTCGGCTCGACCGACGGTCTGACCGGGGGCGCTTCGACCGGCGGCGGGGGCGGCGCTGCAGCCAGCGGCG
>JALHOE010000093.1 GCA_022843175.1 Deltaproteobacteria bacterium | reverse complement strand
GGCGCTTCCGCGGTCGTCGTGGGCGTGGGCGCCGGGGGCGGCGGCGCGGCGACGGTCGCCGTGGGCGCGGCCGGCGGGGGCGTGGTGGCCTCTTCGCCGCCACACGCCGAGAACAACACTGCAACTGCCACCGCGCTCAGAACTCGCTTCGCCATGTTCCTCAGCCTCCAGGGTTCGATTGTGCCGGGGCGTCGTTCGCTCCGCGCCGAGGAGGCGTCAATCCGCGCGGGCCCGGCGTATCCTTGCCGTCGATGACGGACCCGGCGCCCGAGCGCGGCCCCCCCGAGGGGTCGCGCCTGCTCGCGGACGCGTCGCCGACGGTCGTCGACGTGCGGCCGAAGCCTGCGGTGCGCGAGCCCGGTCTCGACAGCGCGTCGCGGACCGGCAGCACGCGGGGCAGCGGCAGCACCTCGGTCGTCACGGCCCGCGAGACGCTCTACGTGCAGGAGATCGCCCAGACCCGGGCGTTCGTTCGGGTGACGATGGTGCTCGCGGCGCTCGTGGCGGTCGCGATCACGTTCCTCGGCGGCGATCCGTTCGCCAAGCGCCTGCTCTACTTCTCGCTGTGCGCGGTCATCGTCGCCTGCGGGTGGCTCGCGTGGGACCTGCGCGAGGACGAACGCTACAACCTGCGCAAGGTGCTGCTCGTCGGCGCGGTGTGCATCGCCGCGGCCTTCGCGGCGATCCACTACTTCGGGTTCTACTCGCCGGCGGTCGTGATCATCCCGTTCGGCCTGTGCTTCTTCTCGAGCGGCGGCGACACGCGCGGCACCCTCGCCGTCTGGCTCGGCTGCGCGCTCCTCGAGCTGTTCCTCGGCGTCCTCACCATCGCCAAGCTGATGCCCGATCGGGGCATCGTGCAGGGCTCGGCCGTGTCGCCGGTCGACGGGCTGGCGATGTTGATTCTGATCGAGGCGATCTTCCTCGCGACCTACGCGATCATGCGCGCGAGCCGCGCGGCGACGCTGCGCGCGATCGAGCTCCACGACCACGCCATCGTCCAGATCGCGCAGCGCGAGGCGCTCCTCAAAGAGGCTCGCGCGGATCTCGCCCAGGCCCTCAAGGCGAGCGGGATCGGCCGGTTCACCGATCGCGAGCTCGGCGGCTTCCGCCTCGGCAATGTCATCGGGCGCGGCGCGATGGGGGAGGTGTACGAGGCGGTCCAGATCCACAACGGCCGTCCGGCCGCGGTGAAGGTGCTGCTCGATCACGTGCTCGCGCAGCCGGAGCAGGTGCAGCGCTTCTTCCGCGAGGCCAAGCTCGCCGCGTCGTTGGTCGTGGCGAACGTCGTCACCATCCTCGCGGTGGCGGACATCGACGCCGCGCTCCCCTGGATCGCGATGGAGCGGCTCCACGGTCAGGACCTCGCCGACTGGCTCCGCGAGCACCGCCGCATGTCCGTTTCGCGGCTCTCGTCGCTGCTCCGCCAGCTCGGCGTGGGGCTCGACGCGGCGCGCGGCGCCGGGATCGTTCATCGCGACCTCAAGCCGCGCAACATTTTCCACGCGAGGGAGGGCGATCGCGACGTGTGGAAGATCCTCGACTTCGGCGTGTCGAAGCTGGTGACCGACGACGCCACGCTCACGCGCGACAAGATCATCGGCACGCCCACCTATATGGCGCCCGAGCAGATCGAGGGCGGGAAGATCACGCACCGCACCGACATGTTCGCGGTCGGGGTCATCGCCTACCGCGCGCTCACCGGTCGGCCCGCCTTCTCCGGCGACTCCGAGGGGCAAATCCTCTACCGCGTCGTCCACGCGATGCCGCCGCGTCCGAGCTCCGTCGTGAGCTGCCCGGTCGAGATCGACGCGGTGCTCGCCGTCGCGCTCGCGAAGAACCCGGAGGACCGCTTCGACCGCGCAGCGGAGCTCGCCGACGCGCTCGATGCCGCGGCCAAGGGACGGCTCGATCCGGCGATCGCGGCGCGCGCCGAACGCGTCCTCGCACGACACCCGTGGGAAGAATGAGTGCTACGGTGAAGCGTGCTTCGCTTCGCCATCGCCTGCGCGATCGTCCTCTTCGCACCCGTCGCATCCGCCTTCTGCCGCACCACGACCGACACCGGATTCGTCCCGACCTCGAGCCGTCCGTGCGACACGAACAACGCGCCGCTGTTCTGGTCGTCGAGGTGCGTCGGGTACTCGGTGGCGCGCGCGGCGAGCGTGCAGGTGGACCTCGCCGCCGCCCAGAAGCTGGTCGATGACTCGTTCGCCGAGTGGGCGCGGCACGACTGCGCCGAGGGTGGCGCCGCGTGCGGCACGGGCAAGCCCTCGATCACCGCGCAGAACCTCGGCCCGGTCGAGTGCGGCGAGGTCGAGCACATTCAGGGCGGCGCCAACGCCAACGTGATCGCGTTCCGCGACGGGGTGTGGCCGCACGAGGACTCGGCCCTCGCGCTCACGACGGTGACGTTCAAGGTCGACGGCGGCGAGATCTACGACGTCGACATGGAGATCCACAGCAACCCCGGCGAGGTGAAGCTGGCGGTCGCCGATCCGGTCCCCGCCGGTCAGTACGATCTTCGTTCGATCGTGACCCACGAGGCCGGGCACTTCCTCGGGCTCGCGCACACCGCGCGGAGCAACGCGCAGGCGACGATGTTCGAGTCGTATCGGCCCGGCGAGACGTTCATGCGGGATCTCACGGCGGATGACGTGTGCGGGCTATGCACTGCGTATCCGGCGGGGCGGAGCGCCACGTGCGACGCGACGCCGCGAGGTGGGCTGTCGTCGACGTGCGGCGGTGGAGAGAAGGACTCGAGCTGTCGCTGCAGCGCGCCGGGGGCGGCGAGGGGTGGAGGGGGGATCGCCGTGGCGGCGGTGGTCGCGGCGCTGGCGCGGCGGCGGCGGCGCGTAGGCGCTCGCTGACGCGCGCGCCTGCAGGGCGTCTGCGGGGGCGGGTGCGGATAGGCGCGCGCGTTAGCGAGCGCCTGACCCGTTTGGGTGAAGGAGCCACGCATGCGTGGGCGCGCGGATCGATCTAGGCTCGCGGCCATGGTCCGTCTCTGCGTCGCGCTCGCGCTCCTTCTCTTCGGACAGGCGTGCATCGTTCACACGAACAACCCGCCTCCCGGCGGCGGGGGCGGCGGCTACGCGGGCGGCGGCTACGCGCAATACCCGCCGGGCTCGCGGGTGTCGGTCCTGTGGAAGGGCACCTGGTATGCGGCGGTCGTCCGGCAGACCAGCGGCAACCTCACGCTCGTGCACTACGTCGGCTACAGCAACAGCTGGGACGAGTGGGTGGCGCCCGGCCGCATTCGTGGCGCCGGCGGCCCCGCCTACGACAACTCGCCGCCGCCGGCCTACAACAACCCGCCGCCGCCGGCCTACAACAACCCGCCGCCGCCCGCGGCGATGTACTACTCGCCGGGCTCGCGGGTGTCGGTCCTCTGGAAGGGCAGCTGGTACCCCGCCGTCGTCCTGAAGCGGAACGGAAACCTGTACTACGTGCACTACGACGGCTACTCGAGCAGCTGGAACGAGTGGGTCGCCGTCGGGCGCATCCGCTAGACGCGATCCATCAGAAGAAGTCGCTCGTCGTCGGCGCGCGGCCGGCGAAGAGGCGGTCGGCGACGAGCATCGCGTCGTCCTTCGCCTCGAGCTCGCCGAGGTCGGCGAGCGTGCGCGCGTCGTGGAAGCCGCTGTAGAGCGCGGCGAGGCCGCGGACGTCGATCGCGAAGGTGCCCTGTCCGCCGCGGTCGACGCTTGCGCGGCCGTCGCGGACCTGGAGTCGGAAGCGGCCGGCGTTCTCCGGGAGAACGTCGTCGCGCACCTCGAGGTCGAGCGCGCCGTCGGCCGCATAGCCGCGCGCGCCGAGCGCGCGCTCGACGTCGCAGATGCGGAGCATCCAGTAGTCGGTGACCCGCACGCTGTGCCGCCGATCGCGGAGCGCGCTGGTGAGCAGATCGGGCGCGGCGCCGTGCCATCGCAGGGTGGTGGCGATGGATCCATAACCAGCCAATAGATCGAGCAGGCGCGACGTGGCGGGGAGCGAGAGCGCGACGAAGTCGGCGATGTTCACCTCGGACTCGCCGTCGCCCATCTTGTGCGAGACCACGACGTAGCCCTCGCACCCGCGGTCGGACATGACCTTGAAGGCGAGGTGGTGTCCCTTGCGCGGTCGGAAGATGCGACCCCAGATGTACGGGCCGCGCTCGAGGAAGCCGGGTCTCCGCGCGGCGAACCGCGCGTACACGGCGCGGACGTCGAGATCCTCCTCGCCGCGCTCGATCCGCTCGATGCGGAGGGCGCGATCCCGGGTGGCCACAGCCGCCGGCGCCACTTCGATCTCGTAGCGCGCGCCGGCGCGCGCGTAGCCGACGCCCCGATAGAGCGGCACCGTCGCCGGATAGAGCGTCGAGAGCGCGCACCCCGACGCGCGGATCTCGCGCACGACCTCGGTCATCATCTGCGTGGCGACGCCACCCCCGCGCGCCTCGGGCGCGATCCCGACGCCGGCGATCCCCGTCATCGGCACCGCCCGCCCGCCGAAATACTGCCCCATCGGCACGACGATCAGCCCGCCGACGTCCCCGTACGCACGCACGTTCTCGTGCCCCGCTCGCGCAAGCCAGTCCGGCACCTCCTCGGGGGGAAACCCGAAGCAGTGGCCAAGAATCGGCGCCAGCGCCTTGCGATCGTCCTCGGTGGCCACGCGCAGCATCTCGTAGTCGTCCGAGATCCCCGCCGGCGCGGCAAGCAGAAGCCGCCGCTGCAGCCCCCCAACGCCTCGTTAGCGCCTCGCCGCCCGACAGGTTAAGAGCGCCGCATGCGCCGCTCACTCCTCGCGTTCTGCGTCCTCGCCCTCGTCTCCTGCAAGAGCGATCCGCCGGTGGTCGGAAAGGATCCCGCGCCCGGCGCCAACGAGCCGGCCAAGCCAGCCAACCCGGCCGCGCTGCTCGATCCCGCGCTCGCCAGGGACCAGGCACCCGCGAGCTACAAGGCGCGCTTCCTCACGACCAAGGGCATGTTCACCATCCAGGTCACGCGCGAGTGGGCGCCGCTCGCGGCCGACCGGTTCTATAACCTCGTGAAGATCGGCTACTACAACGGCATCCGCTTCTTCCGCGTGGTCGACGGCTTCATGGCGCAGTTCGGGATCCACGGCGATCCGAACGTGTCGGCCAAGTGGCGCGGCGCCGCGATCAAGGACGAGCCCGTCGTGCAGGGCAACAAGCGCGGTCGCATCACCTTCGCCAAGGGCGGCCCCGACACCCGCACCACCCAGGTGTTCATCAACCTCGTCGACAACGCGCGCCTGGACCCGATGGGCTTTCCCTCGTTCGGCGAGGTCGTCGACGGCATGAACGTGGTCGACGCGCTCTACAAGGGCTACGGCGAGGGCGCGCCCGCGGGCAAGGGCCCGAACCAGGGCCGGCTGCAGATGGAGGGGAACGCCTATCTGATGAAGGAGTTCCCCGAGATGGATTGGATCAAGGAAGCCACGATTGCGCAGTGAGCTGTTGCTCCTGCTCCTGTGAGCGGGAAGCTCTCGTTCACCTCCAGTGACGCGCCCGTGCCCGGCGAGGCGGGTTGCGCGTCGAGAACGGCGACCGGCGTCGTCGAGGTGCGCTGATCACGTCTTCGGGCAGGGGGCCGCGACCGACGGCGGCGGGGGGTTGCCGTCGCGCACGCAGACGCACTGGCCGGTGTCGACGTGCTTGTGGAGATCGCCCCCGTGACAGTGATCCCACGCGGGATCGTCCATCTCGGGCGGGCAGTCGACCTGCTTGGTCTTGTGCGGCTGCCAGGACTTGGGCGGCTTGTCGAAGGGCACCTGGACGTAACACTTCTCGCCGGTGGCGCGCACCACGCGGTTGTCGATGCGCGGGTTGAGCGGCTTGAGCTTCGCGAAGTCGAGGGGCCCGACCGGCTGGCCGGTCTCGTTCGCCGGCGCCATCTTGCGGCCGCGCGGTGGTGTGCACGCGGCGGTGACCACCGCTACGGTGACGACGAAGCTCGGACGAAGCATGCCGCTCAGACTACCAGCGCAGAAGGTCCGGGTTGCGATCCTCCTCGCCGTGCTCGGCGTCGTCGTGCTGTACGCGTTCGCCAACGTCCGCAGCCGCCGCGCGCGCAACGAGTGGACCCGCCCGCTCAACGTCGCGCTCGTGCTCGTGCGCGACGGCGCGGTCGACCCTGCGGCGATCGAGGCGATGCGCGAGCGGGTGCCGGCGCTCGACGCGCGGCTCGCGGGTGAGCTCCGTCGCTATCGCGGGGCGCCGGAGCGGCCGTTCTACTTCGTGCTCCGCGGCCCGGTGGACCTGCGCGAGCCGCTGCCCACGCCGGCGAGCGACGGCGTCATCGATCTCGCCAAGCAAGCATGGAACCTCTCGCGGTGGGTGAAGGACATCGACGAGCGCGCGGCGTTGAACGGGAGCGCCTACGACGCGCGCGTCTACGCGGTGATCCGCCCGGGCTCGCGCGAGCAGGTGCGGTTCGTCGAGGGAGCGAGCGAGCAGGGAGGGCGCATCGCGACGCTGGAGGTCGATCTCGACGCATCGATGGTCGACTTCGCGCTCTTCGTCAGCGCGCACGAGCTCTTTCACACGCTCGGCGCGCTCGACAAATACGACGCGACCGGCGTCACCATCATCCCCGACGGGCTCGCCGAGCCCGAGGCCCCGTTCCCCCAGAAGCTCGCCGAGATCATGGCGCGCGGCCGCGCGATCGCGCCCGGGCGCGACGAGGTGCCGGACTCGCTCGACCTCTTGCGCGTGAACGCGATCACCGCGCGCGAGATCGGCTGGGTCAAGTGACCATGTCGCTGTCGTCGAGCGCGCCGCACGCGCGTCCGCGGGCGAAGAAGTCGTAGAGGCCGCGGCCCGTGGCGGCGTCGTCGAACACCTCGCCCACCCGGGTGGCGCGCTCCGACGCGTCGAGGAACGCGCGCATCCGCGCACGCGACTCGGCGAGCGCCTCGCGATAGAACGAGAACACCGCGAAGAAGCGGGAGACGAGCTGCGCGGGGTGCAGGTCCCAGCCCTGGTAGAGGCCGAGCGCCATGTGCCTGCGCACGTCGTCGTAGTGACGGAGCCAGGCGCGGTGCACGGTGGCGCGCTCGCCGATCGGGAGGACCGTCGTCGCGCCGTCCGAGAGGCGCACCCCTCGGGCGGTGACCAGCATCATGTTGCGGGCGAAGTCGGCGAGCGGGTGCTCGGGCTTCTGGTGCGGCGCCGCGATGCCGGCGCTCGCCGTCAGATCGTAGGTGCCGAGGTGGAGCGCCACGCAGCGGCCCCGCGCGGCGGCGATCAGCTGCGGCAGCACGAAGAGCGCGCCCACGTCCTCGACCATCAGCTCGATGCCGATCGGCTCGGGGAGCATGCTCGCGAGCGCTTCGACCTCCTCGACGCGGGTGACCTTCGGCAGCGTCACCACGTCCGGCTTGCCGCCGGCGGCGAGGAACCGCTCGAGGGTGCGCGCGCCCCGAGGGCCGGCCTTGATGCGAATGCCGCACAGGTAGTCGCGCGCCTCGGGGAGCTCCTTCGCGGTGCGCTCGGCGTGCTCGTCCTCCTCGGCGTCGCCGCGGACGCCGAAGCCGTCCTCGAAGTCGATGCGCAGATCCTCGACCGGGGCGCGCTCGAGCTTCTGCCGCACGCGGGGCAACAGCTCGCTCGGGAACACGCGCTCGTCGTAGTGCTCGTCGAGCGCCTTGAGCGCGAGCTTTCCGAGCTTCTCCGGCGTCTTGCTCGTGAAGAGGTGCGCGCCGCCGTAGACGACGTGGACGGGGGCCTTCATGAAGGAAACGGATACCTCAGGCCCAGGCGCTCACCCAAGCGTTGTCGTAGGAGACGTCGTTGGCGATGGTCGTCGAGCGCTTGGCCACGCGGCTCGCCCACGGGTTGGGCCGCGGAGGGAGCAGGCACCGCGCGCGCACGGCGGTGAGCAGCTTGGCCTCCGCCTCCGCCTCCCAGTCGCGGTAGGTGGTGATGACGAACGGCACGCCCGAGCCGCGGAGCTCGAGGATCGTCTGCTTCCACGAGGGATACATGAGGAGCCCCGCGTCGAAGCCGATCACGAGATCGGGCGCGCCGTCGCTCCACAGCGCGCGCGAGTACAACGCGCGCGTGCCCGCGTGCGCCGGCAGCTCGGGACCGACGAGGGTGACGTTGAGATCGCCCCACAGCTCCTTCGGGACGTCGGCCTCGCGCTGCGAAGCGGCCATGACGTGCACCGTCTTGGCGGCGACGCCGAGCGCCGCGATCGCCGAGCGGAGGGTGAAGGGGCGCGTCGCCAGATCGGAGAGCCGTCGCCTGCGCTGGGGCGTGCCCTCGTACTCGTCCCACGGGCGCATCACGCGGAGGTCGGGGAGCAGCGTCGGATCCGGTGCGGCGCGGTCGTCTCGGAGCTCGCGCAGCGCGTCGCACACGACGTCGTGCCACCGCGCGTCCCTCTGCTGGTGCTCGACGCCGCAGTAGCTCACGCCCTCGCACGCCGCACACGCGCGCCCGGGCCTGCCGCACACCAGGCACTGGCCGCGCTTCTCGCCGAGCGCGGGCAGCGCGCGCGTGACGGCGCGTGGGGGCGAGAGCTTCGCCATCTTCTCCAGCTCTCGCACCTGGGCCGCGTAGTCGAGCACGGATCCACTTAAGCAGCTGCCACGGCGCTTCGCGAGCGGCGAATGAGGCGGAATTAGGCGCTCGCTGACGCGCGCGCCTGTCTCTTCGCGCGCGCCTGTCTCTTCGCCTGCGCGCGCCTATCTCTTCGCCCGTCACCAGATGGGCGCGCGCGTCAGCGAGCGCCTCACGCCACCTCACGCAGTAGCACTAAGCGCGCGAGCGCTTCCGCGTCCCGATCGACACCTCCCCGGGCGACGACGCCGGCGCGTCCTTGGCGAGCGCCCCGCTCTCGAGCAACCACTCGAGCGCCAGCCGGGACGACGACAGCACCTCGCACTTGAACGGGGGCTGGCCGAGGATCTCCGCCGCCTGCTCGTGGAACGCGCGGCACACGATCCGCGCGTGCGGGAGCCGGTCGCGGATGCGGTCGACGCGGATGAGGTTCTTGCCGAGGTCGTCGTCGGCGATGACCACCAGATCGGCGTTGGGCAGGTTCGGCGCGTCGCAGGGGAGGCTGGTCACCTCGATCCCGCGCTCGGCCAGCGATCGCGCGACCCGGTGCGCGATGTTGTTGTCGCCGAGGACGACGGCGCGCCGATCTCCCCGCCGCACCGCCGCCGCGCGGACGTGGTCGGCGACGAGCTTCGACGTGGAGACGATCGTCGCCCGGTGGGCGCGGGCGAGCACGTCGCCGACGTCGTCGTCGGGGCAGCGGAGGATCAGCGTGCAGCCCGGGTTCTTCGCGCGGACGTGGCGGGCGACGACCGCGGCGACCTCCACCTCGTCGGCGGTGACGGCCACGATGCGGGCGCGCGCGATGGCGGCGGCGGCGAGCGTGTCCTCGTCGCGCGCGTCGCCGAGGACGAGCGGCGCCTCGTCGTGGAGCAGCGACTCGACCTTCTCGCGCTTCTGCTCCACCACGACGACCTCGTCGCCGCGCTCGACCATCGCGTCGTAGATGCGCTCGCCGAGGTGGGTGAACCCGATCACCACCACGTGATCGCGCGCCTCGCGGGCGAGCAGGCGCGCTGTCGCTTCGGGACGGTGGCGGCGCGTGACGTTGCTCACCACCATCGACACCACCACGCCGAACACCACGACCTGGGTGAACGGCTGGTAGATGCGGCCCCACGCAGAGTCCTGCCAGGTGAGGCCGAGGAGCAGCTCGAACGTCTCGAACGGGGTGTGGCCGGGCGCGAACAGGAGCGCGTTCCCGGCCATCCACACCGCGACGAACGCGAGCGCGATGGCGTTCTGCGTGATGGCGATGACGATTCGTGCGCGGAGCCTTCGCATGGCCGACGTTGGGGGCAGCACTGCTCCGCCGACGAGGCCTGTCACCCAATTGTTGCGTGACTCAGTACGCGGGCGTTTTGCCGCCATCGAGCAGGATGGTCTGCCCGTTCAGGTAGCTCCCCGCGTCCGACGCCACGAACGCCACCATGCGCGCGAGCTCCTCGGGCGCGCCGAGCCGGCCGAGCGGGATCTGCGCGACGGCGCGGCGGCGGACCTCGTCGACCCCGAGGGACGAAGCCCTCGCCTGCCGCTCGTGCAGCTTCCCGAGCCGCTCGGTGTCGAACTGGCCGGGGCCGACGTTGTTCACCGTGATTCCGTAGCCGCCGAGCTCGCGCGCGAGCGTCTTGCACAAGCCGACGATCGCCGGGCGGGTGACGTTCGACAACAGCAACCCCGGGATCGCTTCGCGCGTGCTCGTGGACGTGATCACCACCACGCGGCCCCAGCCGGCGTGCTTCATGTGCGGCAGCGCCTCGCGCACGAGCCGCGCGGTGGAGAGCAGGACCACGTCGATGGCCTGCTTCCAGTCGTCCTCGGAGAGCTCTTCGAACGTGCCGGGTGGGGGGCCGCCGCTGTTGGCGACGACGATGTGCAGCGCGCCGAGGGTCTCGACCGTCTTGGCGATGGCGCGCGCGATGTCCTCTTTCTGCGAGACGTCGGCCACGATCGGCACGACGCGGGCGTGCGTCTCGCTCGCGATCTCTTCGGCGGCGCGCTGCAGCTCGGTCTCGTTGCGCGCGCAGATCGCGACGCTCGCGCCCTCGCGTGCGAGGGTATGCGCCGTGGCGCGCCCGAGCCCCTTGCTGCCGCCGACGACGAACGCGACCCGTCCTTTGAGCCCCAAATCCATGCGCGAACGACTAGACTCGCGGCAGTGGGACCGAAAGAGCCGGAGCGGCCCGATCCCGAGCCCGAGGACCGCGCGTACGGGAGGTTCGTTCGGGGCAAGCGCAAGCCGCGCGGCATCGAGTGGTACGGCGTGGGGTCGTTCTGGGGGCACCTCCAGCACTTCATCGCCAGCGGCATCGCCACCGAGGACATCGACTCGCGTGACTGGATGCACGCCGACGATCCGCACGCGCTCACCCGCGAGGTCGCGCAGCACCTCACGAGCGGCGCGCCCAAAGAGGGCGAGACGCTCGTCGAGCAGCTCGGTCGCGATCTGATCGTCGACTTCGTGGCCGACACCGGCGACGACTCCGACGTGAGCGAGGCCGTCGCGCGCCTCATCTTCCGCCCGTGGAAGCTGCCCGATCCCGACGGCGGTGACGACCTCGTGCTCCCGCGCGGCGACGTGCTGTTCTTCGGCGGCGACACGGCGTATCCGGTCGCGACCGCCGGCGAAATCAACGACCGCCTCATCGTCCCCTTCAACCGCGTCATCGCCTCGGTCCGGCACGCGGACCCGCCGGGCACGCGCCGCGCGGTGCTCGGCATCCCCGGCAACCACGACTGGTACGACGGGCTCGACGGCTACGGCCGCCTCTTCCGCCGCCGCATCGGCGAGCTCTCGCCCGATCAGGAGGAGCCGAACGTCGTCCCCGAGCGCGAGAGCCGGTTCGAGCACGTGGTCGACTTCGTGGAGAAGTTCGTGGTCGGCGGGCACATCCAGAAGCAGAAGGTGCTGGTGCTCGACGGCTACGTGCCGATGCAGTCCGCGAGCTACTTCGCGCTGCCCCTCGCGCCGGGCATCGATTTGTTCGCGGTCGACCGCCAGCTCCGCTCGGTCGACTTCCGGCAGCGCAAGTACTTCGCCAACTTCCGTCAGGGCCGCGAGAACCGCCGCTTGATGGTGATGCTGCCCGACCCGGTCTACGCGTTCCAGGAGGAGAGCGTGACCGGCGTGGCCATGGTCCGCTCGCTCGAGCTCGACCCGAAGTACACGCCGCACCTCTTCATGTCCGGCGACATCCACCACTACGAGCGGCTCACCGTCGACGCGTCGATGCACGTCACCGCGGGCGGCGGCGGCGCGTTCCTCCACCCCGCGCGGCTCGGCGCCGACAAGCTGCCGGCGGCGGCCAAGCAGTTCCCCGGCGTGAAGGCGAGCCACGCGCTCCTGCGGTTCGTTCCGTTCCACGTCGCCGTGGGGCGCGCGGGGTGGCTGCCCCACTTCGTGATGCTCGCGCTGTTCGCGCCCGCGCTCGAGATCGGCGTGCGCTTCCGTCATCAGGCGATCGGGGCGCTCGTCGCGGGCGTGATTGGCGCGGTGGTGCTCGCGCTCATCGGTGACGTCCGCTACCGGCCGCGTCCGAAGGCGATCCGGGTGGTGCTGCTCGCGCTGCTGGCGGGCGTGGTGATGGGCAACGTGCCGCCGTTCGCGTCGTTCGCGTTCCGGCGCGCGCTCTTCGCGCTCGGCGTCCACACCTCACACCGCATGGGGATGTTGTTCACGCTGCTCATCGCCGTGTTCACCGGCGCCTTCGTGTTCGGTGCCTACCTCGCGGCGCTCACCCGCCTGGGCCTCGAGAGCACGCAGGCGTTCACCGCGCTCGGGCACCCGGGGTTCAAGCACTTCGTGCGGCTGCGGATCCGGAGCGACGGGAGCGCGGTGGACGGCTGGGTCATCGGCATGGTCGACCCGCTGCGGGAGGGTCAGCGCCCGGTGCTGGTGGACCACTGGACCTGGCGGCCGCGCCCGTCGGCGAGCGGGGCGGTGCGCGAGAAAGCCCCGTAGCGCCCGAAAGTTACGGCCCCGTTGCCGCGGTGCGTTAGCCGCGCAATACTTTCGCCAATGCCGCTCCCGCCGCGCCAGGGCCTGTACGACCCCGCCCACGAGAAAGACGCCTGCGGTCTTGGGTTCGTCGCGACGCTCGATCGCCGCGCCACGCACGGTGTGGTGCGTCAGGCGCTCGAGATCCTCGCGAATCTGACCCATCGCGGCGCCGCCGGCTGCGATCCGTGCACCGGCGACGGCGCCGGCATCCTTATCCAGGTCCCGCACGACTTCTTTAAGGAGGTATGCGAGCAGCCGCTGCCGGCCCGCGGCGACTACGCCGTGGCCATGTGCTTCCTCGCGACCGAGCCGGCGCGCCGCCGGCGCATGGAGGCGATCCTCGAGGGCGCAGTCCTCCACCATGGCCAGCGCGTCATTGGCTGGCGCGATGTCCCCACCGACTCGACCGCGATCGGCCCGATGGCCCGCGACTCGATGCCGGCGATTCGCCAGCTCTTCATTGGTCGCGGCAGCAAGACCCCCCGCGAGACGTTCGAGCGCGTGCTGTTCATGATCCGCAAGCGCGCGGGTCGCACCGCGTCGGTCACCCTCGGCGGAGACGACTTCTACGTGTCGTCCTGCTCGTCAAAGACCCTGGTCTATAAGGGCCTTATGCTCGCGGAGCAGGTCGCGGCGTTCTTCCCCGACCTCGCCAACGAGAAGACGGTGTCGCGCCTCGCGATGGTGCACTCGCGCTTCTCCACCAACACCTTCCCCACCTGGGAGCGCGCCCACCCGTTCCGCTACCTCGCCCACAACGGCGAGATCAACACGCTCAACGGCAACCGCGCGTGGATGCGCGCGCGCGAGGCGCTGGTGGAGTCGCCGTTCTTCGGCGAGCACATCGAGGACTTCAAGCCGATCATCCGCCCCGGCGGCAGCGACTCCGCGTCGCTCGACAACGTCATCGACTTCCTCGTGGCGAGCGGCCGCTCGCTCCCGCACGTCATGATGATGCTGGTGCCCGAGGCGTTCGCCGACGCGTCCGGCGAGGGCAACTCCGCCGGCGACGACATGACGCCCGAAAAGAAGGCGTTCTACGAGTACCACGGGTGCCTCGTCGAGCCGTGGGACGGCCCCGCTGCCCTGACCTTCACCGACGGCGACGTGATCGGCGCGATGCTCGACCGCAACGGTCTCCGCCCCGCGAAGTACGTCGTCACCTCCGACGGCATGGTCGTGCTCGCGAGCGAGCTCGGCGTCCTCGACCTCGACGCGGCGCGCGTCACCCAGAAGGGCCGCGTGCAGCCAGGCAAGATGTTCCTCGTCGACACCAACGAGGGACGCATCATCAGCGACGAGGAGATCAAGCACCGCGTCGCCACCCAGCGCCCCTACCGCGCGTGGCTCGACGAGAACAAGATCGACCTCAGCGAGCTGCCCTCGGTGAAGAGCCCGTACTCGCTCTCCCACCAGGACCTCCAGCGCCTGATGCAGGTCTTCGGCTACACCGAGGAAGACCTCAAGATGCAGCTCGCGCCGATGGCCGTCGGCGGCGAGGAGCCGGTCGGGTCGATGGGCGTCGACATCCCGCTCGCCGTGCTCAGCGAGCGCCCGCAGCTGCTCTTCCGCTACTTCAAGCAGCAGTTCGCGCAGGTGACCAACCCGCCGATCGATCCGATCCGCGAAGAGATCGTGATGAGCATGGTCTCGTGCGTCGGCGGCGAGGGCAACCTCCTCGACGAGACGCCGCGCCAGTGTCGCATGCTGCAGCTGCAGCACCCGATCCTCACCAACGACGACCTCGCCAAGCTCCGCAAGAACCTCCTCTCGGACTTCCGCTCGTGCACCATCGCGATGCGGTTCAAGAAGCCCTCCCGCGACGAGGGAGACGCGACGCCCGGCGAGCTCCTCCGCGACGCGCTCGACCAGATGGCGCGCGAGGCCAAGCAGGCGATCGACGCCGGCGCCTCGATCCTCATCCTCAGCGACCGCGACGTGGGGCCGGACTGGGTGCCGATCCCCTCGCTCCTCGCGACCGCGGCGCTCCACCATCGCCTCATCCACCACGGCCGCCGCATGAAGGCCGGCATCGTCGTCGAGAGCGGTGAGCCGCGCGAAGTGCAGCACCTCGCGCTCCTCATCGGCTACGGCGCGGGCGCGGTGAACCCCTACGTCGCGCTCGACACCGTGGCGCAGCTCGCGCGCGACGGCGCGCTGCCCAAGCCCATCGCCGAGGACAAGGCGGTGCACGGCTACGTGAAGGCCCTCCGCAAGGGCCTCCTCAAGACGATGTCGAAGATGGGCATCTCGGCCGTGTCGAGCTACCAGGGGGCGCAGATCTTCGAGGCGATCGGGATCGACCAGGTCGTCATCGACCGCTACTTCAGCGGCACGTCGTCGCGCATCCGCGGCATCGGCCTCGAGGAGATCGCCGAGGAGCAGCTGCTCCGTCACCAGCGCGCCTATGGCCCCACGCCGGACCGCAAGCTCGATGTCGGCGGTCACCTCCACTACCGCGTCATGGGCGAGCCCCACCTGTGGACGCCCTCGACGATCGCCAACCTGCAGACGGCGGTTCGCAGCGACAAGCACGAGAGCTACGAGGCCTACGCCAAGGAGATCAACGAGCAGTCGCGCCACCTGATGACGCTGCGCGGCGCCTGGGATCTCGTCGGCAATCCGATCCCGATCGAGCAAGTCGAGCCCGCGACCCACATCGCCCGCCGCTTCGCCACCGGGGCGATGTCGTTCGGCTCCATCAGCAAAGAGGCGCACGAGACGCTCGCGATCGCCATGAACACGCTCGGCGGCCGCTCCAACACCGGCGAGGGCGGCGAGGATCCCGAGCGCTTCCGCGACAAGCGCCGCTCGTCGATCAAGCAGGTCGCCTCGGGGCGCTTCGGCGTCACCGCGGAGTACCTCGTCAACGCCGACGAGCTCCAGATCAAGATGGCGCAGGGCGCCAAGCCCGGCGAGGGTGGGCAGCTCCCCGGTCACAAGGTCGACGCGATCATCGCGAAGGTGCGCCACTCCACGCCCGGGGTCACCCTCATCTCGCCCCCGCCGCACCACGACATCTACTCCATCGAGGATCTCGCGCAGCTGATCTTCGATCTCAAGAACATCAACCCCACCGCGCGCATCAGCGTGAAGCTGGTGAGCGAGGCGGGCGTCGGCACCATCGCCGCGGGCGTCGCCAAGGCGCACGCCGACGTGATCCTCATCTCCGGCCACGACGGCGGCACCGGCGCGTCACCGGTGAGCTCGATCCACCACGCGGGCTCGCCGTGGGAGCTCGGTCTCGCCGAGACGCAGCAGGTCCTCGTGATGAACGACCTGCGCGGGCGCGTGCGGCTGCAGGTCGACGGTCAGCTCAAGACCGGCCGCGACGTCGTGGTCGGCGCGCTCCTCGGCGCCGAGGAGTTCGGCTTCGCCACCGCGCCGCTCGTCGCGAGCGGCTGCATCATGATGCGCAAGTGTCACCTCAACACCTGCCCGGTCGGCGTGGCCACGCAGGATCCCGAGCTGCGCAAGCGCTTCCCCGGCAAGCCCGAGCACGTCATTCGCTACATGATGTTCGTCGCCGAAGAGGTGCGCGCGCTCCTCGCGCAGCTCGGCTTCCGCACGCTGGACGAGGCGGTCGGTCGCACCGACATGATCGTCCCCCGCAAGCTCGAGCGGCCGCTCCGCTCGGATGGAAGCGAGAACGGCATGCGCCGCAAGGCCGGTCGGCTCGACTTCAGCGAGGTGCTCTATCGCCCGCGCGAGGCGGCGACCAACGCGGTGCACAACGTCGCCGCGCAGGACCACAACCTCCGCGAGGTGCAGGACCACGCGCTCATCGCCCGCGTGAAGCAGGCGCAGAAGCACGAGAAGGTCTTCATCGACGTGAAGATCCGCAACCGCGATCGCGCGTTCGGCACGATGCTCAGCGGCGCGATCGCCCGCAAGTATCCGTCCTACGACGCCGAGCCGCTCGCCGACGACACCATCGTGGTGCGCGCCACCGGCAGCGCGGGGCAGTCGTTCGGCGCGTTCGGCGCGCGCGGCCTCACCCTCGAGCTCGTCGGCGACGCCAACGACTACGTCGGCAAGGGCCTCTCGGGCGGCGTGCTCGTCGTTCACCCGGCCAAAGAGGCGCCGTTCCGCGCCGAGGACCAGGTCATCGTCGGCAACACGGTGCTCTACGGCGCCACCAGCGGCCGCGCGTTCTTCAACGGCCGCGCCGGCGAGCGCTTCGCGGTCCGTAACAGCGGCGCCGCGGCGGTCGTCGAGGGCGTGGGCGATCACGGCTGCGAGTACATGACCGGCGGCACCGTGATCGTCCTCGGCACCACCGGCCGCAACTTCGGCGCCGGCATGAGCGGCGGAATGGCCTACGTGTTCGACGAGGACGGCCAGTTCGTCAACCGCTGCAACAAGGACATGGTCTCGCTCGAGGTCATGGAGGTCGCCGACATCGAGCACGTGAAGAAGCTGCTCGAGGAGCACGTCGCGCGCACCGGCTCGCCCAAGGCCAAGGAGATCCTCGGTCGCTGGGAGGCCGCGACGCGGGTGTTCGTGAAGGTCATGCCGTCGGAGCTCAAGCGGATCCTCGACGACCAGCGCACGCCGGAGACCGCGGGCATCCCTGCGGCCCCCGGCGACGCGCCGCCGGTCTCGCGCCCGTACGTGCCGAGCGGGGTGTGGTGGAGGAGCGAACGCGTGTCGAACGCCGACGCGGGCAGGGTGGTGGCGTAATGGGCAAGCCGCGCGGGTTTCTCGAGATTCGTCGTTCGAAGAACGACTACCGCCCGATCGAGGAGCGGGTCCACGACTACCACGAGTTCGAGCTGCCGCTCCCCGACGACAAGCTGCGCGAGCAGGCGGCGCGCTGTATGGACTGCGGCATTCCGTTCTGTCACCAGGGCTGCCCCCTCGGCAACCTCATCCCCGACTGGAACGATCTGGTGCTCACCGGTCGGTGGGAGGACGCGTCCCAGGCGCTGCACGCCACCAACAACTTCCCCGAGGTCACCGGCCGCGTGTGCCCGGCGCCGTGCGAGGCGTCGTGCGTGCTCAACCTCGAGACGATCCCCAACGCAGACGCCAGCGGCGACGCCGGACGGCACCCGCCCGGCGCCGTGACCATCAAGCAGATCGAGCGGCAGATCGCCGACCGCGCGTTCGACGACGAGCGCGTGCGCCCGCAGCGCGCGCCGATCCGCACCGGTCGCAAGGTGGCGGTGATCGGCTCCGGCCCGGCCGGCCTCGCCGCCGCGCAACAGCTCGCCCGCAAGGGCCACGACGTCACGGTGTTCGAGAAGGACGACCGCATCGGTGGATTGCTTCGTTATGGAATCCCCGACTTCAAGATGGAGAAGGGCCTCCTCGACCGCCGCCTCGACCAGCTCCGCGCCGAGGGCGTGTCGTTCCGCACCGGCGTGCACGTGGGCCAAGCGGTCACCGGCCCCCAGCTCCGCGCGCAGTTCGACGCGATCGTCCTCACCGGCGGCGCGCTCGTTCCCCGCGATCTCCCCGTCGAGGGCCGCGCGCTCAAGGGCGTGCACTTCGCGATGGAGTTCCTCGTCCAGCAGAACCGCCGCGTCGCGGGCGACGTCATCCCGGAGCAGGAGTCGATCCTCGCGACCGGCAAGCACGTGGTGATCCTCGGCGGCGGCGACACGGGCAGCGACTGCGTCGGCACCTCGCACCGCCACGGCGCCGCGAGCGTCACGTCGTTCGAGCTGATGCCGCGGCCGCCCGAGCACCGCGTCCCGCAGAACCCGTGGCCGGAGTGGCCCTTCGTGTATCGCACGTCGTCGTCCCACGAAGAGGGCGGCGTCCGCGAGTTCGGCGTCATGACCAAGCGCCTGCTCGGCGACCCCGACGGCAACCTCCGCGCGCTCGAGGCCGTGCGGGTGGGGCTCGAGAACGGCAAGCTCGTCGAGCAGCCCGGCAGCGCGTTCGAGATCCCGTGCGATCTGTTGCTCCTCGCCATGGGCTTCACCGGCTCGCCGCGCGCGGGGTTGCTCGAGCAGCTCGGCGTGGAGATGGACGCGCGCACCAACGTGAAGGCAGACGACTTCGCCACCAGCGTCGAGGGCGTGTTCGCCGCGGGAGACATGCGCCGCGGGCAGTCGCTCGTGGTGTGGGCGATCGCCGAGGGCCGAAAGGCAGCCGAGCGCGTCCACGCCTACCTGGCCACGGCCAGCGCGCGCGTAGCCTGATACGTTCTTTCGGGTGGAGCCCGAGCTGCGACAGCGCGCGCCGTTCATCGGCTGGCCGCGGCAGTGGATGCAGCCCGAGTACGGGTTCATCTGGGTGGTCGACGCGCCGGGGGCGATCGTCTCGCAGTGCGCGCACGACCACGCGTCGATCGTCGGCGTCGAAGCGCTCCACGACGTGCTCGACGAGATCATCGCCCTCGGCTTCCTCGCCGAGCACGAGGGCACGGTCATCATCCACGACTGGCGCACGATCAAGACGATCGAGCCGGGCGCGCGCGAGGCGTGGGCGAAGCGGTCGGCCCGCCCCGGCAAGCCGCTGCAGAACGTCGGCACCTCGTACCTCGCGGTGGCCGCGGGCTCGATCATGCGCATGACGATTCAGGCCGGCGCGCTCGCGGTCCAGCTCGCGACCGGCCAGCCGCCGATCAAGGTGATCGACGATCCGGCGGTGCCGCTTGCGGCGCACGGCATCCACGCGCCGCCGCGCGACTCGTGGCGTCGCATTCGCGCGCGCTGAGCCGCTAGGGCACGAGCAAGAGCTTCCCGACGACCTTGCCGGCGCGCGAGATCTGGTGGGCGCGCTCGGCTTCGGCGAGCGGGATACGGGCTTCGATCAGCGGCTCGATCTTCCCCTGTGCGAGCAGGTCGACGAGGGGCGCGAGCACCTTGCGGTTCGGGCGGCCGAGCACGGTGGTGACGCTCGGGAGGAAGGCTGCCGCGAGCCAGTCCGCCGGGCGCACCACGACCAGCGCGACGATGCCGTCCGCGGCGAGCAGGCTGCGACACTGGCCGAGCGGGTAGGTCGCGGTGCCCACCGCGTGGACGATGAGGTCGAACGGACCGTGTGCGCGCGCGGCCTCGAGCGGCTCGCTTTGGGTGTAGTCGATCGCCGTCGCGCCGAGGCTCTCGACCAACGCGACGTTGCGCGTCGAGCACACGCCCACCGCGCGCATGCCGCGTGCGCGGGCGAGCTGCAGCGTGACGATGCCGACGCCGCCCGATGCGCCGAGGACGAGCACGCTCTTCGGCGCGCCGCCCGCGACCTCGAACGCACGCATCGCCGTGGCGCCGGGCACGGGGAGGCACGCGGCCGCGTCGAAGGAGACCGAGTCGGGCAGGACCGCGCACTGCTCGTCGCGCACCACGACCTCGTCGGCGTAGCTCCCGAGCTGCTTGCGCGAAAAGTCGGTGCCGCCCACGACGCGCGCGCCGACCGCGAGATCGGCGCGGGGACCGGCCTCGACGACCTCACCGGCGAAGTCGACGCCGACGACCAGCGGCCCCGACGGACCGACGAAGCGGTGCGCGAGGCGGAGCGGACCGCCGCTGCGCATCTTCCAGTCGACCGGGTTCACGCCGATGGCGCGGACGCGCACGCGCACGTCGCGCGGACCGAGGGGACGCGCGGGGACATCGACGAGGGCGAGCGGAATCTCCGAAGACGGCGAGGTGACGACCATGGGCACCCGCGTCCGATGCCACCGCTGGCCGCCGGGGGCACGCCCCGCTCGAGCCGTGGATGCCCAAGCGGAAATTGGCCCGGATCATCCTGGTCGTTAGAATCCCCGTCATGAAGCAGTGCGCCTGGCTCCTCCTCTCCCCGCTCCTCGTGCTCGGCTGCAGCGGCGACGAGCCCACGATCTTCGACGAAGCCGACTCGATGGTCGACGAGACCTCGATCGCGGACTCCACGACGACCGAGGAGACGACCCCGCCGATGGAGACCGGCGGTGAGACCGCGCCCGGCGAGGGCGGCAGCGATGCCCCCGCAGCCGACGCGCCCGACGGCGGCGCCGACGCCCCGGCCACGGACGCACCGGCCGATGCGGCGCCCGCGCCGATCAAGTGCGGCACCGTCACCTGCAACCCGGCGACGCAGGTGTGCTGCAACGCGACGGTCGGTGGCGCGCAGACGTGCATCGACAAGACGGCGGCGTGCGCGGGCGGGAAGATCCACTGCTCCTCGCCCGACTCGTGCGGCGGCGGGCAGAAGTGCTGCCTCGGCGCAGCGGGCGCGATCAGCGGCGCGGACTGCAAGGCCTCGTGCACCATCGCCGAGAGCGAGCTCTGCGACGACAACGGCGACTGCACCGGCGGCAAGACCTGCAAGAACATTCCCGGCGGGTCCGGCTACAAGCGCTGCGAGTAGCTCCGCTGGCGCAAGGCGGTGGCCGACGACGACGCGATGCGCTTCGTGATGGAGCACATCGCCACGATCGCCTGCGAGAAGCTCGCTAGAACGACCAGCCGACGTTCAGGTTGAGGAGCGGGATCACCCGCTTGTCGGAGGCGGTCTCGGTCGTGTTGCCGTCGGTCGCCGAGGCCCGCGCCGCGACGTATTGCACGCCGCCGTTGGCCTCGAAGGTGAAGCCGACGCGGGTGATGAGCTTGTAGCCGACGTAGGGACCGATGGCGAAGCCGTCGGCGGCCGCGGCGATCTGCACGGTGCCCGACGCTGGACGCGCGACCTTCAGATAGAGCGCCTCGACGCCGAGCTGCATTCCGTGATCGAACGTGCCGAGCACGTAGTAGTTGAAGTGAGCGCCGAGCTCCCACGCGCGGAGCCGCTCGGTGTTCTCGGTCGTGGTGCGTCCGCTCGTGACCGTGGTCTTGAACGGCACCGAGCCGAAGCCGACGATCCCGGCGACGCCGATCTTCGGGGTGAGCGCGAACTCTGCGGTGACCTCGGCGATCGGAAAAAGCAGGTGGATCGGCGAGAAGGTGACCGACGCGGTGCGCGTCTCCTTCGCGGGGGACTCCTGGGCAGACGCGGCGGCGGGAAGGGTGACAGCGACGAGGCCGACGAAGAGAGCGAGTAAGCGCATGGCGCGCGCCCTGAGCAAGGCGCATACCGGCCGCGAAAGTCGCGAATCGTCGCTCGCCGCCCGCGAGCGTGACCGTCCGGTCACGGTCGAGGTGCTAAAGTCCCGCGCGTGCGCGCGCTCGTCACCGGCGGTGCCGGCTTCATCGGATCTCACCTCGTCCAACGTCTGCTGCGCGAGGGCCACGCGGTCCGCGTCCTCGACGATCTCTCCACCGGCAAACGCGACAACGTCCCCGAGGGCGCCGAGCTCGTCGTGGGCGACATCCGCAACGCGGCGATGGTCGACGAGGTGGCCGGCGGCTGCGAGGTCATCTTCCACGAGGCGGCGGTCGTCTCGGTCCCGGCCTCGATCGAGGACCCGCAGCGCTCGCACGACGTGAACATCCAGGGCACCCTCAACGTGCTCCTCGCGGCGCGCCGGCAGAAGGTGCGGCGCGTGGTGTTCGCGAGCTCGGCCGCGATCTACGGCGAGGAGCCCACGCTGCCGAAGGGAGAGCTCTCGATCACCGCGCCGATCTCGCCCTACGGCATCGAGAAGCTCGCCGGCGAGCACTACGTCCTCTCGTGGCCGCGGCTCTACGGCGTCGAGGGCGTCTCGCTCCGCTACTTCAACGTGTTCGGTCCCCGGCAGGACCCGCGCTCCCCCTATTCGGGCGTGATCAGTGTGTTCGCGGACCGCGCGATGACCGGCCGCGAGGTCTCGATCTACGGCGACGGCGAGCAGTCGCGCGACTTCGTCTTCGTCGAGGACGTGGTCTCCGCCAACCTCCTCGCCGCGACGGTCCCCGGCGCCAGCGGCCGCGCGTTCAACATCGCCCGCGGCGAGCGCACGAGCCTCAACGCGCTGCTCGGCACCATCGCCAAGATCGTCGGCCGCGAGATCTCCGCGAAGCACGAGCCCGCGCGCGAGGGCGACATCCGCCACTCGCTGGCCGACATCACGCGCGCCCGCAGCGAGCTCGGCTACGCGCCGTCGGTGAGCGTCGAGGCGGGCCTCCGCCGACTCATCGAGCACCTCGGCGAACGGCACTAAAGCGCTCGTCCGCGCGCCACGCGGGTCGACGCGCCGTCACGGGTCCGGTCCCCCGGGCCCCGGGGGGGCGTCCCGAAAATCCATGCGATCGCATGAAATGCGCGCTCATCGGCTCCCAAAGAGAGCTGGATTCCATGAACTCCATGCGATTGCATGGATTCAGTGTGACAACCGCCCGAAAGCGACGATAATGGGACAATTCCATGCGATCGCCCGAATGGCCCGAGCTCCTGGCGGCGGCGGTTCGCGCGCGGCGCAAGACGCTGAAGCTCACTCAAATCGGACTGGCAGAGCTCGCCGGCGTGGGCGCGGACTTCGTCTACGACGTCGAGCGCGGGAAGCGCACGCTTCGGCTCGACAAAGTGATGCAGGTCTTCGAGGTGCTCGGGCTGCAGCTCGCAATTGAGCCGGGCAAGACCTGGTTGCGTATCGATGAACGCCTGCGGAGAAGCGAGAAGTGAGCGCGGCAAAGACGCTCGACGTCTATCGAGGAAACGAGCGCGCCGGATCGATCGAACGCACCACGCGCGGCTCCGTATTCACGTATGACGCCGCGTGGGTAGCAGCTCACCCCGGCCAGTCGATCGCCTTCAACCTCCCGGCGACAACGGCGCGGCACGAGACGGTGGGTGTGAACCTGCACACCTTCTTTGCGGGCCTCTTGCCGGAGGGCGCGCGCCTCAAGGCAATGGTTCGTCGGCTGAAGGCTTCCGAGGACGATCTCCTCACCCTGCTCTCGGCCTCGGGGGCCGACTGCATCGGCGATGTCTCGGCGGTCCCCGTCGGTGACTCGCTCGAGGGCTCCTCTGCCCCGACGGTCGCCGTGGACTCCCTCGCCGAGGTCGAATTCGCGAACCTGTTTGCCAAGAGTCTCGCCTCTCCGCGCGCCGAGCCGACGATCCCCGGCGTGCAGGAGAAGATCTCGGCGGCCATGATCTCCTTCCCGCTCGTCGGCTCAGCGGCGGCGTGGATCCTCAAGCTCGAGCCACCCGCGGTCCCGCACTTGATCGCCAACGAGGCGCACTTCATGGCGATGGCGCGCATGGCGGGGATCGATGTCCCCGAGTTCCGAGTCGTGCGCGACCGGGTTGGGGCCCCCGGTTTGCTCGTCGCGCGATTCGATCGCGTGGTTACGGAGGCCGGAATCGCGCGCCTGCATCAGGAGGACGCATGCCAGATCCTCGACCGCTACCCGGCTGATAAGTACTTGCTCGCAACCTCGGAGGTGATGAACGCACTCGAGGTCTGCGAGGCTCCCCTGGTCGCGAAGACCAACCTCTTGCGTGTGATCGCCTTCAGCTACCTGATCGGCAACGGCGACCTCCACGGAAAGAACGTGTCGGTGCGAGCTCGTCCGGATGGCCTCATCGAACTCTCCCCGGCCTACGATCTCTTGAGCACGTTCCCGTATGGCGACAAGCGAATGGCGCTCCGACTGGACGCGCGCGACGACAACTTGCGGCGCAGCCACTTCGTGACCTTCGGCGCGCGTCATGGCCTGCGCGAACGCGCGGTGAACTCGATGCTGGACAACCTGCTCGACGTGGCGCCGCGGTTTGAGGAAGACCTCGATGCGATCGGGTTCGACGCACGGAAGCTGCGCACCCTCCGCGTACTGCTCGCGAAGCGTCGCGCGGATCTCGCGCCGAGAAAGAAGGCTTAGCGCTCCGTATCGAGCGCAATCCGCTCGCGGATTGGAGAGCTGGGCGGTCGATCGCAGGCGCTCAGGCCCGTGTGCCCACCGCGAGGTTGGCCGTGAACGGCAGCACCACCGGGCCCTCGCCGAGCTTGGCGACGACGCGCTCGTAGACGGCCGCTTCGATCCGCGGCCAGTCGTCGCCGACCTTCTGCTGCAGAAGGAGCATGGGCGCCATCGTGCGCTGCACGTAGGTCCAATAGGCGCGGAGCGAGGCTGCGTGCGAGGTGTGCGTGATCGCGTGGAGCGCGACGTCGTGGAACCCGGCGGCGCGCATCTCCGACGCGAGCTCCTCGCCGTCGGTGAGCGGCGGGGCAGAGCCCTTGCCGAACGGCGCCCACGCGAGCTCGGCCGCGAGCGACGCGAACAGCTCGACGATCACCGGGACCTTGTCGAACGCGCGCCAGCTCGCGATCGCCGCGCGCGCGTTGGGGCGCAGCGTGCGGAGCAGCTCTGCGTAGCCGCGCGCCCGGTCGGGGAAGAACATCAAGCCGAACATCGAGAACGCCGCGTCGAACGTGGAATCGGGGAGGTCGAGGGCCATGCCGTCGCCGACGCGGGCGTCGATGTCGACGCCGTCGCGGGCGGCGCGCTGGCGGAGCCGCGCGATCATCTCCTCGGCGAAATCGACCGCGGTGACCGCGGCGCCGGTGCGGGCCGCGATGAACGAGAGCGTGCCCGGGCCGCACGCGACGTCGAGCACGCGCTGGCCGGGCGCGACGCCGAGCAGGCGCACCGCGTCGGCGGCGTAGGGCGTGAACTGGGGGACGACGTCTTCGCTGTAGTTGCCCGAGACGAGGTTCCAGGCGAACGGCTGCGTGAGCGGGCCCTCACTGGTCGTCACGGGTGACTCCCTCGAGCGAGAGGACGAGGTCTGCGCCGTAGGCGAGCGACGGCGTCTGGAAGCCGGGCTTGCAGTCGCCGGCGAGCACCCGCGCGAGGATGGTGAGCGACGAGTCGGCGGTGAGCGAATAGCCGTCGGGGGTGCGGAGGCGCGACACGCGCACGTCGCCGCGGGCGTTCTTCACCTCGCCGAAGAGGTGCGAGCCGCCGCGCGCGCGCTGCTCGTCGCTCGGTCCGGCGGGCCGCGCGTCGACGGCGCGCTTGAGGAGCTTCTGCACCGGCTTCGAGCCCGCGAGCGGTCCGAGGACGGCGAGCGCGCGCGCGCCGACCCGCATCGCGCGCGGGGCGGGGATGTAGACCTCGATGTCGGGGATCTGCGTGCTGTAGTAGGCCGTCGAGACGTCGCCCCAGGGGATCGCCATCGACATGCGCGGCTTGCCGTCGCCGTAGTCGATCTCGCGAGTCAGCTCGCCGGTGCGGATCCGGGTGAGCGCGCCGCCGCGGCGGATGAGGCCTCCCGCGTCGAGGTTCTCGACCATCGTCTTGGCGGTGCCGTGCGACACGACGCCGAGACCGCGGAACGCGAGGGTGAGGTGGGTCGCGTCGGGCAGCCGCGCTTTGAGGTGCGCTGCGAGGCAGTCGCTCGGGACCACGTCGAACCCGGCGCCGGGGAGGAGCATCACGCCGGCCGAGCGCGCGCGCTCGCCCTCGGCCGCGCACGCCTCGAAGACGGCGATCTCGCCGGTGATGTCGAGGTAGTGCGCCTTGTTGCGGATGCAGGCGTCGACCATCGGCCGCGAGGTGTGCGCGAACGGGCCGGCGCAGTGGAGGACGGCCGTCACGCCGGACAGGCCCTCGTCGAGCGCGCGCGGATCGTCGAGCGCGAAGACGCGGTGGTCCATGCCCCATCGCTGCGCGACCTCCGCGGTGCGCGCGGCGTCCCGACCGGCGAGGATGAGGCGCATGCCGCGCGCCTTGGCGATGCGGGCGGTGAGCTCGCCGGTGTATCCGTACGCACCGTAGAGGAGGGCGGTCACCGCGGCGAACGTATCACCGCACGGAAGATCGGATCGGTGAAGTCGCAGGCAAGGTCACGTGTCTCTGGTCAGTCTTACGGCCGCGTCGGTGCACTGCAGGACGAAGGGCTTCCATGCGGGCTCGACGTGCTCGGCCATACGCGCGCCGAGCTCGCGCACCACCGGCTTGAAGGCGCGGTGATCGCGCGCCAGGAGCGCGACCCACGCGACGCAGAGCGAGTCGATGATCTCGTTCGGCTTGCCGGGGACGCTGCCCGACGCGAGGGCTTCGGCGCGCCGTCGGATCTCGTCGGTGGTGATCGCGCTGGCCGCCGCCAGCGCGCGTCCGAGGTCGTGGACGATTCCACCGTTGCGCGGATCACCCTGTTGGATCAGGGGCTCGTCCAAGAGCGCCCTGCGGGTCTCGTCTGCCGACCAGAACTTCCGGGCTGCGATGTGGACGAAGTAGGGCCGAAGCCCGGCGGCGGAATAGTCGGCTTCGACGGGAACGGAGAGCGCTTCGCGAAGGAGCGCCTCGCCGCGTTTGGCATCGAGCTCCAGCGCCATCCAGAAGAGCAACAGGATGTTCGGATGGTAGTAGTCGTACTGAACCTGACCGAGTCGGCCGCGCAGCGTCTTCGCCTTCTTGGCCTCGACTTGCGCGATGCCGCTCTCGGCCTTTGCAGCCTCGAATGCGGCGAGGAGCGCGGCGTCGCCTGCACACTGCACGAAGGCCCACGCCTCGCGCAGCACGTGCGTGTACGCCACGAACACGTCGCCGATCCAAGAGGGAGCTCGCGGCGGGCCTCCGTCTGGTGACGGCTCGAGTCGAGGCGCGCGCGGGGGACGCTCCGGTTCGTCCCTTCGTGGCGCTTCGAAGAAGAGCCGAGACCCGTCGTCCTTCGGCTCGAGCCCGCACCGCTTGACGCTCGCGCGCATGGCCTTCGCGAGCTCGGGCGATGCGAAGAGCCCTCCGGTGTAGCGCGGCGAGGGCACGAGCCCGAGCTGCATCGCGTAGTAAACCAGCAGGCTCGGTGCCTCGACGACGACGTCGAGCACATCGTCCGACTGCTGCAGCGTGAGGACCGGGTAGTCGTCGCTCGCGGCGCCTCCGACGTAGAGGAACGGAAGGGGCAGGTCGGTGTCGAGGGGGTGGCAGGCGCCCGGCAGGGCCTCCGCGAGCGCGCCGAGCTCCCAGTACTTCCGCGGATTGAAGTCGGAGGCCTTCAACTGCGCGAGAACGAGCTTGTCGATGCTCACTCCTCGCAGAGAGGTTCCGGCCCCGCGCGTCCACATCCCGGGGACGCGCCAGGCGGGCTTCCGCTTCGCGAGGACGGCCCGCGCGACGACGGGCAACGGTAGACCCTCGTCGAGGCGCAGACGCGAGATAACCTTCTCGGACAACACACCCGGGTCGGGGGCACCCAGGCACGAAAGCAAGGCATCGAGCGTGACGGTCATGGCTCACTCCTTCTTCGGCGGCGCCTTCTTCCTCGTCGCGCTCTTTCGCTTCGGTGCATCGGGCGCCATTCCCCACGCCCTCAACAGCGGCGACACGACCGGGCCGAGGCGTGCGTGCGTCGCGAGGCGGCCGCAGACCTCGCGCCAGCGAGCATCTGCATCGATCCACGTCGCGTTGCCCGACGCGATGCGCACGCCGTGGTGGGCAACGAGCAGGCCGCGGCCGACCGAAAGGATGTCGTTCACGAGCTTCGCGTTCGACTCCGCCTTCAGAGCGTCGTCGGTGAGATACGGCGCGAAGCGATCCACAGCCGTCTCTGGATCGACGGCGAAGACGGCCTGGATCGGGCGCTGCAGCTCTGGGGCGACGTGGTGTGGATCCCACTTCAGCACGCCCTTCGCGGCTGCCTCCGCGACGCCGCGGCCGATGCGATCGAGCGAGGGCATGTGCCGCATGGTGATCAGGGCGGAGTCGGCGCGCGCGCGAAAGCGGGGATCCTCGTCCTGGCTCGCGGCGAGGAGGACCGGGAGCGCGCGTTCGTCTCGCGATTCGCCCAGCTGCTCGATCAAGTTGTTGATCAACGCGTAGCGCGCGATGGCGGCCTTCGGCAGTGCGAGGAGCTCGCCGAGCACCCTCGTCCGCGCTTCGACCGAGGTGAGCTCGGGATGGCTCGCGAGCCGCTTGGCGTCGTCGTGATCGAGCCCTGCGATCGCGCGATCGCGGATCGCTGCGACGATGCGCGCCACCGGCAACCGCGCGAGCACATCGTCGGGTACGCCACGCAACGACGTCTCGCCACGGAGGAACATCTCCCCGAGCTCGTCCGGCGGGAGGAGCGCGATCATCGCGTACCAGACGTGCGTCGCAGCCTGCGCCACTCCTCCTGCCCAGCTCATCGCATAGAACCCGCGCTTCGAGAGCGAGGACATCGCCCGCCAGTGCGGGAGCAGCGCTGCCGGATCGATGCGCGCGAGTAGGAGGATGGCCGCGGGGCGCGCCTCGAACGCGTGCCGATCGAGAGCCTCGCGGAGAGCGCGAATGTCGGCGAAGTGCTCGGCGAGGGGCACGTACGTGCTCGTCACGCCGTGCTCGTTGTAGTCGATGCCCAGGTGCGCGTTCGTCTGCGCGATGACGTCGGTCAGGGCCTCGTCGCTCGCCGTGGCGGCGGCGCGGCAGATCTGCGCAGTGATGTCGGCCAGTCGCTCGCGCCGCTCGCTCTCGTCCTCGCTCATCGTGCAAGGATAGTCCGAGGGGGGTAAGCAGGCGGCGTCGCGATGCTGTGCGCGCTCAGGTGATGCGCCAGTCGATCGGCGCTTCTCCCCGCTCCTCGAGCGCGCGATTGACCGCCGAGAACGGGCGGCTCCCGAGGAACCCTCGGTGGGCCGAGAGCGGCGACGGGTGCACGCCGCGGAGCACGTGGTGCGGCGCGCGCTCCAGCAGCTTGGCCTTGCGCTGCGCGTGCGCGCCCCACAGGACGAACACGACGGGCGAAGGGCGCGCCGCGAGTGCGACGAGCACCGCGTCGGTCACGGCCTCCCACCCCTTGCCGGCGTGCGAGCCCGCTTCTCCCGCGCGCACCGTGAGGACGGTGTTGAGGAGGAGCACGCCGCGATCGGCCCAGCACTCGAGGCAGCCGTGGGCGGGGATGTCGTGCCCGAGATCGCTCGCGAGCTCGCGGTGGATGTTGAGGAGCGAGGGCGGGCGCGCCACGCCGGGCCGCACCGAGAACGCGAGACCGTGGGCCTGTCCCTCGCCGTGATACGGATCCTGCCCGAGGATCGCCACGCGCACGCGCTCGGGGGGCGTGCGCTCGAGCGCGGCGAACACGTCCCTCGCCGCCGGGTAGACCGGGCCGCGCGCGCGCTCCTCGTCGACGAACCGTTCGAGCGCGCGGTACTCGGGCGAAGCGAGCACCTCGGCGAGCAGCGGGCGCCACGCGGCGGGGACCTTCATCGCGCGAGCTCCGGCAGCTTCTTTCCGAACGCGTCGCGCCACACGTCCGCCGCGCGTGCGCGCAGCGTGGCGTCGTCCATCGCGAGGAGCTCGTCGATCGCGGCCCCGAGCTCGGCTGCGTCGACGCCCTCCGCGCGATCGACCCGCGGGACCTTGCGACCGGTGAGCGCGGTGAGGACGATCACGGCGACGTGGTGCTCCGCCCCGCCGCGCGCGACGAGCGCGAAGGGAATGAGGTGCACGAGCGCGAGCCGGGGCGGCGCGTCGCTCGTGAGCTCGGCGAGGTAGGCCGAGAGCTCGCGGTTGGCGCGCCCCTGCGCGTCCTCGTGATACCCCGGCATCCGCCGGAGGATGTGGCTCGCGAGCGGGAGGTGGGGGCCGTCGATCTGGTGCTGCAGCTCGTGCCGCTCGGTCATCGTCACGAGCTGGTCCTTGAGCTTGTCCGACGCGAGCGAGGCCAGCGCGTCGCCGCAGCGACGGAGCGCCCGCTGCGCGTCGACGTCGAACGAAAGCCCACAGCTCGGGGACTCCTTGCCCGCGGCGTCGCGGTACTCCTTGTCCGCAGACTCGATCTCGTCGAGCACGACGAGCGCGTACGGATCGAGATCGCGCGAGAAGCCGAGGCGGGCGCCGTGCGCGCGGCCGCCGAACAGCCCGCGTACGTGCAGCGTCGCGTACGCCGTGCGGCCCGCGCGCACCGGATGGACGGCCTCGATGCGGTAGCTCGCGACGCGGAAGGTGCGGCGCAGGCCCTGCTTGGTGGAGAAGATGTGCACCGTCGGGTCGAGGTAGAACGGCAGCCCCGCGCGGCGGCTCGCTTCGTTGACGTCGGCCACGAGGCGGTACCAGCGTCGCCCCGCGACATCGAGCGAGTCGGCCTCGCGCGCGAGGGTCTCGAGGGCCGCGCCGAGCCCGGCGTTCACCGCCTTGGCGCTCGCGACCATCTCTCGCGCCGCGCCCTTCACCCTCAGCATCTCGCTCGCGCCGCTCTCCTTCTGGAGCCGCGCGTCCCACGCCGCGCGCGCCGTCGACCACGCGGGGACCTTCTCGGCGAAGAGCTTGCTCGCGTCGTCGGTCGCAGGCGCGAGCGCCCAGTCGACGCCCTTCGACGGCGGGAGCGCGAGCACGACCTGCGCGGCGATCGCGAGGAGCGCGCCGCCGCCGGCGATCGCCGTGGCGCGCTTCGGCGGCGGCTCGAAGCCCGAGGTCATCCCGTCGACCAGCGCCTCGATCGACGCGGCGATCACCGCGAGCAGCGCCGCGAGGAGCGCCGCGCCGGCGGCCGCGGAGAGGATCTCGGCCGACCCGTTGGCGGTGAGCATCGCGCGATAGACGAGGAACCCGATCAGGGCCGGCAGACCGAAGGTGTTGAGCAGCCCGGCGATCGACTGCTCGCCGCGCGCCGGGACGAACGCGTGCACCGCGGCGACCGAGACGGCGATCAGCGGGAACAGGGCGAACCCGGCGACCATGATCAGCCCGATCTGAAAGCGCACCGGGAGGTCGCCGATCTGGGTGAGCGCGCGGAGCACCGTCATCAACGGCGACTCGCCGCGCGCGGGCCACAGGTAGTAGACCGCGATCGCGAGGAACGCCGCCCCGAGCAGCCCTTTCGAGACCTTGCGCGCGTGCGCCTTGAACGAGAGGTTGGCGCCGGCGGCGGCGAGCGCGAGGCCGAGCACCGCCGGCGTCGGGCGCTCGGCGAAGCTGGTCGGCAGGCGGAGCACGTCCCACGCGGCGGCGTCGGCGCCGATCCGCA
>JALHOE010000092.1 GCA_022843175.1 Deltaproteobacteria bacterium | reverse complement strand
GAGGCCGCGAGCGGCGAGAACGAGGACACCACCGCGATCGCGATCGTCGCGCCGAGCGCCGCGCCGCCCGAGACCCCGAGCACGTAGGGCTCGGCGAGCGGGTTGCGGAGGAGCCCCTGATACGCCGCGCCGGTGACCGCGAGGCCCGCGCCGGCCACGAGGCCGAGGAGGACCCGCGGAACCCGGGCGCGCATGACGATCGAATGATCGACCGTGCTCGGATCGAGCACCCGCGACCAGCTCACCGGCTCGCCGATCGCGATCGCGAGGACCACGGCGGCGATCGCACACGCGGCCGCGAGCACCAGGAGCCGCGCCCGCATCAGCTCTTGTCGGAGGCGAACGGACGCTTCGGACGGGGCTTGGCTCCGAGCAGGGCGAGCTGACCGCACGCGGCGTCGACGTCGTCGCCGCGGCGCCGCCGGACGAAGCACGAATAGCCCGCGTCGAGGAGCACCTTCTGGAACGCGAGGACCCCCGAGAGGTCCGGTGGGGCGAGCGTGGAGGCCTCGATCGGGTTCATCGGGATCAGGTTGATCTTCACCGGCATCCCGCGAAGCAGCGACGCGAGCCGTCGCGCCTCGGCGACGTCGTCGTTCTGACCGGCGACCAGGGTGAACTCGATCGTGAACCGGCGCCGCTTGGGGAGCGGATAGCGACGGAGCGCCGCGAGGAGCTCGCCGATCGGATACTTCTTGTTGATCGGCATGAGCGCGGTGCGGCGCTCGTCGGTCGTGGCGTGGAGCGAGATCGCGAGGGTGACCTGGCCGGCAAACTCCTTACCGAGGCGATCGATCTCGGGGACGAGGCCCGACGTGGACACCGTGACCCGGCGGGTCGAGAGGTTGATGCCGTCCTTGTGATTGAGCAGGCGGAGCGTGCGGGCCGTCTCGTCGTAGTTGTGGAGCGGCTCGCCCATGCCCATCAGCACGATGTTGCGGAGCTGCTCGCTCGGGTCGAGCGCGTTGCGCCCCTCGAGCACCTGCGAGACGATTTCGTGGCTGCCGAGGTGGCGCTTGAGACCGGCCACGCCGGAGGCGCAGAACACGCAGCCCATCGCACACCCGACCTGCGTCGAGATGCACTGGGTCACCCGCCGAACCTCGGGCGCCGCGTCGTCCTCGTCGAGATCGGCGGCGGCCGCGTCGGCGTTCTGCTCGGCCGCGGAGCCGGGGCCGCTCACCGACGGGATGAGCACGGTCTCGACCGTCGCGCCGTCGGCGAACTGAACGAGCAGCTTGCGCGTGTCGTCGAGCGAGCGCCGCACCGTCGTGGTCTCGAGGACGGGCGCGAGGCCCTCTTCGTAGAGCTTGTCGCGGAGGGCGATCGGCAGATCGGACATTTGCCGCGCGTCCATCACGCCGCGCCGGTGGATCCACTGGAAGACCGGCATCGCGCGGAACGGCCGCTCGCCGAGGGCCGCGAGCGCGACCCTCCACTCCTCCGGCGTGCGGACGAGCGGGTGGGGAAGGGGGGTGGACGCGGACACGGCTCCAGTCGATGTAACGCAGATGAGCGGGGTTGATAAGGCGGTGCGCGCCACGGCCGACGGCGTGCGGCTCATCGTTCGCGCGCAGCCGCGCGCCTCGCGCTCCGCCATTTCCGGGGTGATGGACGACGGGGCGCTCAAGGTCGCGGTCGCGGCCCCGCCCGTCGACGGCGCGGCCAACGACGCCATCGTCGAGCTCCTCGCCGCCGCGCTGGGGGTGCCGCGACGGTCGGTCTCCATCGTGCGCGGGCAGACCGGTCGCAACAAACAGGTCGACGTCGCGGGCATCGACGTGGCGACGGCGATCAAGAAAATCACTGATAGACTGCCGGCAGCGTGACCACCGTCGATTTCTGGAAGTACGAGGGCACGGCGAACGACTTCATCCTGGTCGAGACGCCCGATCCCGACGCCGACCTCGATCCGGCGACGGTGGCCAAACTCTGCGATCGCCATCGCGGCGTCGGCGCCGACGGGGTGCTTCTCGTCGGCCCGGCCACGGCCGAAGGCGGCCAGGCGAGGATGGTCGTGCGCAACGCCGACGGCTCGCGCCCCGAGATGTGCGGCAACGGTCTCCGCTGCGTCGCCCTCCACGTGGCCACCCGCCGCGCCGATCCCGGGGTGCTCACGATTGAGACCGACGCCGGCATGCGCACCTGCCGCGTCGACGCCGTCCGCAGCGAGAGCGGCGAGGCAGAGTTCTACGTCACCGTCGACATGGGCATCATCCGGGTCGGCGAGCCGGTGTCGGTGCCGTTCGACGATCGCTCGGTGGAGCTCATCACCGTCGACGCCGGCAATCCCCACGCGGTCGCGTTCGAGGGCGTCGGCGACGACGACATCGACCGGCTCGGCGCAGAGCTGCAGCTCTCGCCGCCGTTCCCCAAGGGGGTAAACCTCGAGCGGGTGGTCATGCAGCCGGACATCCCCGGCCTCGGCCTCACCCTCGGCGTATCGGTCTACGAGCGCGGCGTCGGGCGCACCATGGCGTGCGGCACCGGCGCGTGCGCGGTCGCCGCGGCGTGCGTCGCGCGCGGCAAGGCCAAGCCCGGCGACCGAATCGTCGTGGTGCTGCCCGGCGGACCGCTCGAGATTGTCATCGACGAGCAGGGGCGCGCCTCGATGCGCGGCCGCGCGCGGAGGGTCTTCGCCGGTCGGATCGCGATCGCCGACGCTGCGTGGGCGCACAGCTGATGGAGTCGACGGTCGTCACCAAGGTGCTCATCGCCTCGGAGCGGCCCGAGATCCACACCACCATCGCGCGCGCGCTCTCGCTGCTCGGCGAGACGCCCGGCCAGCGGGTCGAGCTCGTCCGCGCCGACGGCGCCTCCGAGACGCTATCCCGTGCGACCGCCGAGCAGCCGCGGATCGCCTTCCTCGACGTCACCATCGGGCGCGGCGCGGGCGTCGGGCTCGTGCACTTCCTCCAGTCGGTGGTCCCCGGCGTGGTCGTCGTCGCGATCGTGCCGGACGGCGAGGGCAACGACGTGCGCCTCGTCGAGCAGGCGGCCTCGCTCGGCGCGTCGTGGGTCCTCCTCGGCGAGCTCACCGGCGACGACGTGCTCCGCGCGTTCGGGCGCGTCGCGCCGGGGTTCGCGCACTCGGTGCCGCCGCCCGCGATGCCGCCGCCCACGGTCGAGACGGCGAGCGTGGCCGAGGCCCGCTCGTTCCGCGAGCTCGACGCGGGGCTCGCCGGCGTCGAGTCGACGATGCCGGTGATCGCCGAGGTACGGGCGGCGATCGAGCGCTGCCTCACCCTCGAACGCGCCGAACGCGCGACGATCCAGGACGCGACCACGTCGGCCTACTCGTTCGCCTACTTCGTCGACCTCGCCGGGCGCGAGATCGATCTCGCGCGGCGCCCCGGCCGGCGCTTCGCGCTCGCCACGGTCGACGCCGCCGGCGACTACGACGCGCGCGCCCTCGTCGAGGTCGTGCTCGGCGCGGTGCGCGACACCGACGTCGTCGCCCGCGCCGACGAGCGCGAGCTGCTCCTGCTCTTGCCGGAGACCGGCTCCAAGGGCTCGCGCACGCTCCGTCGCCGCATCCTCGATCGCGTGCAGCAGCAGGTCGGACCGCATCGGCCGCCGCCGGTGCGGGTCGGCCTCGCGAACTTCCCCTTCGACGGCGAAGATCTCTCGCGCCTGCTCCGGATCGCCCGCCGTCGCGCGGAGCGCTGGTCGCCGTGGGACGCCACGGCGGCGGCGAGCAGGCTCCTCCGCGAAGCGATGAGCTGGCTCGCGTCGGACAAGCGGCCGAGCGGCGGCGTCGGACCGCTCGTGCCCCTCGAGGTGCCGCTGCGCGAGGGCTGGTCGCTGTTCGACACGATCGTCCGCGAGTCGACCCGCGCCGGCGACGCCACGATCGCGATCCACGCCACCGCCGACTCCACCGAGCCCTCGCTCGGCCTCGCGCAGGGCGTCCGCGCCGCCACCATCGACGCGATGGGCGGCGCGGGCGGCGCGTCCCGCGAGTCGCGCGATCGCGACGTGCTCTCGTTGATGACCGGCGTCTCGCGGCTCTCCGACGGCGCGCCGTTCGGGGGCCTCGAGGTCGTGGCCGTGCTCGCCGAGCACGCGACCTACGGGCTCATCGGTCGGGTCGAGGAGGGCCGCCTCATCGCGCTCCATGGCCACGATCTCCCCATGGTCGAGGCGCTCATCAACGGCCTCGAGCAGCCGGTCTTCCGGCGTGGCACGATCAGCGGGCAGAGCCCCTCGAGCGCGGCGCCGACCTCGGTCCGCAACTCGCGCAGCGACCCGAGCGGCCTTCGCAGGTGATGGAAATGGACAGCACCTCCCCCCCGAGCCGGCGGACCGTCACCGATCAGCCCCTGATCGTGTTCAAGGGCGTCAAGAAGCGCTTCGGCACCAAGGTCGTCTACGACGGCCTCGATCTCGTGGTCAACCGCGGCGAGACGCTGACGATCCTCGGTGGCTCCGGCGTCGGCAAGAGCGTCATGCTCAAGATGTTGATCGGCCTGCTCCGGGTCGACAGCGGCTCGATCACGTTCGACGGCAACGAGCTCACCACCGTCAGCGACCGCGCCTACGGCGAGATCCGCCGTCGCATCGGCATGTTGTTCCAGGGCGCGGCGTTGTTCGACTCCCTCAATGTCGGTGAGAACGTCGCCTACGGGCTGCACGAGCACCAGCACCTCAAGTCGATGACCGACGACGAGATCCAGCAGCGCGTGGCGCGGAGCCTCGAGCTCGTGGGTCTACCCGGGATCCAGCCGATGATGCCGGCCGACCTCTCGGGCGGCATGCGCAAGCGCGTGGGGCTCGCACGGTGCATCGCGGTGCAACCAGAGGTCATCCTCTACGACGAGCCGACGACCGGCCTCGACCCGATCAACACCGCTCGCATCAACAACCTCATCAAGGGCATCGCCGACGCGCTCGACGTGACCTCCATCGTGGTCACGCACGACATGGGGACGGCGTTCGACGTCTCGGACCGCCTCGCCATGGTCTACCGCGGGAAGATCCTGATGCAGGGTCACCCCGACCGATTCCGCAACAGCGAGGATCCTCGGGTGCGGAACTTCATCCAGGGCATCGCGCCGCCGGGTGAGGACGTGACTACGCTGCTGCAGCAGGGCTGATGCGGATAGGCCTCAGCGTGCGCGGGCTTTGCGCCCCTGCGCCAGCTTGCTAGATGCAGAGGAGCGTGGCCCTCAAGCGCGAGGTCAAAGTCGGCATCTTCGTCCTGATCGGACTGATCGTGGCCGGCGCGATCATCTTCATGGTCGGCGACGAGCGGCGCGTCTTCGACAAACACTTCCGCCTGCACGCGGCCTTCGAGGACGTCGCCGGTCTCAAGCCGGGCGCGCCGGTGCGCATGGGCGGCGTCGACGTCGGCACGGTCGAGAACGTCAAGTTCGTCCACCCGCAGGACAAGCGGCTACACGTCTACTTCACGGTCGTCCGCGTCGCCTACGAGCGGGTCAAGGACGACTCCTCGGTGACGATCGCCAACAAGGGTCTCCTCGGCGACAAGATGCTGGAGATCTCGCAGGGCACCGACGGGCGCCCCCTGATCCCGGACGGCGGCGAGATCACCGCGATCCCTCCGCAGGACCTCGGCCGCTTCGTGCAGAAGGCCGACGAGATCGCCGACCTCGCCAAGAAGACGCTCGCGAACCTCGAGATCGCCACCAAGGTCGCCGCCGACCCGAAGGTGGGCGAGGACATGAAGGGCACGCTCTCCGCGGTCCGCATCCTCCTCAGCGACGCCGCCACCCACGACGGCTTCATCAAGCGCCTCACCACCGATCCCAAGCTCGCCGACCACCTCGACCACGTGTTCATCGAGGCCGCCAAGGCGGGCCGGAGCTTCGATTCCGTGGCCAAAGAGGTGCAGGTCCTGATCAAGCAGGCCAAGGACGGCCCCGGCTTCGCGCACACGCTCCTCTACTCGAAGGACGGCGAGCAGATCGCGAAGTCGTTGGCGAAGTCCAGCGAGGAGCTCGCCAAGACGCTCGAGGCCATCCGCACCGGCAAGGGCGCCGCGCACGAGCTGATCTACGGCGATGACGGGAGCAAGCTCACCCAGGACGTCGGAGCCATCATGAAGGACGTCAAGGCGATCGTCGCCGACGTCCGCGCCGGCAAGGGCACCATCGGCGCGCTCCTCACCGATCCGTCGCTCTACGAGGACATGAAGTCGATCCTCGGCAACGTCGAGCGCAACCAGGTGCTGCGCGCGATCGTCCGCTACACCATCAAGCAGGACGAGACGAAGGGCGGCGTGGCCACCCAGCCGCCGGCCTCGCCCACGCCGGGCCCGAACCCGGTGCCCGCGCCCGCCTCGTCGGTGGTCAAGCCCTGATGGCCATCGCCGGCACGTTCCCCGAGCAGGGGGTCCGCGTCGCGCTCGAGCTCCGCGGCGTCGACGACACGACCGCCCGCTACGACGGCGAGGCGTTCACGCCGCACGCGCGCTACACGCTGTCGCTCGCGATCGACGTCGGAACGGGCAAGGGCACGCTCGAGATCCCGCGCTCGGAGCCGCGCGAGCACGCGGAGGTCGCCCCGCTCGAGCCGGCCGACGCCGCCTTCGTCAAGCAGCTCGGCATGCAGCTGTGGCGCCAGGCAAGGGTGACGCCGGCGGAGCAGGGCGGCGGAGTGTGGGCACGCCGCGTCCAACGCTGGCGTGGCCCGAAGTAGCGCCGACTAGTCCGAGTGGCCCTTCACGAACTTGTCGATCGGCAGCACGCGCTTGACCTCGGCGACGGCCGCGTCGAAGTCCGTCACGACGCGCGAGAACACGAGCTCGTACCAGACATCGAGCGTCTTGGTCTTGTCTCCCGGGTCGAGCATCTTCTGCTCGCGGGTCTCGATCTCGGTGAAGCCGGCGGCGACGAAGTCCACGGCGGCGATCTGACGGACGCGCTCGTAGAGCGCCTCGCTCGACTCGCGGGGGAAGTCCGCGCGCTGTGCGCGCATGACGACCCGGAGCTCGAACGAGCCCTCGGGCGGGCAGGGGCGGACCGAGATCCCGGCGTCGAGGATCTGGTTGTCGCGCGGACGCTCGGCGAGATGCACGGCGTCTGGACGCGTACGGTAGATCTCCAAGCCGGCAGCGATGAGCTGTCGCTTCAGATCCTGGATCGACGGGGGCTGCGAAGACGCCATCGCGTTACGAGGCGAGGAGTATTGCATACTTGGCGCCCCCCACGAGGGAAACTTCACGAAGCCTCTGCTCGTGCTCGCCGGGGCCTGCGTTGCGAGCACCACGGACGGGCGGTACCGTCCATTCCATGGCGATCGCGACCGAAACCAGGGTCTCCGAGGGCAAGGACACGCGCGCGGGTCGTGAAACCCTACGCAGCTACGCGCCGGCCACGGGCGCGCTGCTCGGAGAGGTCCCCGTGGCCACGACCGAGGACGTGCGCCGCGCGGTCGCCAGCGCTCGCCGCGCGCAAGAGGCGTGGGCCCTGCTGCCCATCGCCGAGCGCGCCGAGCGCGTCTTGCGGTTCCGCAACGCGATCGTCGAGCGCGCCGAGGAGGTCGTCGACATCGAGGTCCGCGAGACGGGCAAGACCCGCCACGAGTCGCTGATCTCCGAGGTGCTCGTGGTCGCCGAGACCGCGACGTACTTCGCGAAGCGCGCGGAGCGCCTGCTCGAGCCGAAGAGGATCGAAATGGCGCTCATGAAGCACCGGCGCTCCTACGTGCACTACGTGCCGCGCGGGGTCGTCGCGGTGATCAGCCCGTGGAACTTCCCCATCGTGCTCACCATGAGCGACGCGCTCGTCGCGCTCATCGCCGGCAACGCGGTCGTGTGCAAGCCGAGCGAAATCACGCCGCTGTCGGTCCAGAAGTGCAAGGAGATCTGGGACGCCACGGGCCTGCCGCCCGACCTGTTCCAGGTCGTCCACGGCTACGGCAAGACGGGCGCCGATCTGATCGATGCCGGGGTCAACAAGGTGATCTTCACCGGGGGCGTCGCCACCGGCAAACGCGTCGCGGCGATGTGCGGCGAGCGCCTCATCCCCTGCACCCTCGAGCTCGGCGGCAAGGCCCCGCTCATCGCCTGCGAGGACGCGGACATCGAGCGCACCGCGCGCGCCATCGTCTACGGCGGCTTCGCCAACTCCGGCCAGATCTGTGTCTCGGTCGAGCGCGTCTACGCCCACGCGTCGGTGCACGACCGCTTGCTCGAGCGCGTCGTCGGCCTCGTGTCCGAGCTCCGCCAGGGCGATCCCTCCTCGGCCGAGGTTGACGTCGGCGCGATGACGTTTCCGAAGCAGATCGAGGTCGTCGAGGCGCACGTCAAGGACGCGCTCGCCAAGGGCGCGGTGCTCCGCGCCGGCGGCAAGCGCAAGCAGGGGCCGGGCATGTTCTACGAGCCGACCGTGCTCGCGAACTGCACCCACGACATGACCGTCATGAAGGAGGAGATCTTCGGGCCGATCGTCCCGTTCATGAAGGTGGGCTCCGAGGACGAGGCCGTGAGCCACGCGAACGACTCTCACCTCGGGCTCAACGCGTACGTGTTCACCACGGACCGCGAGCGCGGCTGCCGCATCGCCGAGCGCGTCGAGGCCGGCAGCGTCGTGGTCAACGACGTCATCCTGAACTACGCCTTCGTCGAGACCCCGTTCGGCGGCGTGAAGCAGTCCGGCCTCGGTCGGGTCCACGGCGACGACGCGCTCCGCGACATGTGCGAGGCGCGCCACGTCAACGTCGACCGCTTCGGCTCGCTCGAGCGCGAGGTGTATTGGCACCCGTACACCAACGAGAGCCTGAAGTGGTTCACCAAGGCCGTCCGCATGCTCTACAGCGGCGGCGGCGTGGTTCGGAAGCTGACGGAGCTGCTCTAGCGTTTGGGGCGTTCAGGCGCTCGCTGACGCGCGCGCCCATCTCCTTCGCCAATTCGCCAAAATAGGCGCGCGCGTAAGCGAGCGCCTGAACGTCCAAGGCGCTCGCTGACGCGCGCGCCCGAACGTCGCCCCACGCATAATTTGCCCCCTGGCGCCGCGGCGTGGCACCGACGAGCCACGATGCCGCAAGCCGACGCCCAAATCGACCGCCGCGCCGACCGACTCACCATCAACAAAGAGTTCGAGTCGTTCGACGCCTTCATTCACGAGTACGTCACCAACATCAGCAAGACGGGGGTCTTCATCAAGTCGAAGAGCCCGCTGCCCGTCGGCACCAAGGTGAACCTGCGGTTCACGCTGATCATGGACGACATCGAGACCATCGAGGGCACCGGCGAGGTCGTCCGCGTCGAGGCCGAGCCGGCCGGCATGGGCATCCTGTTCCATGAGCTCGCGGACGAGTCGCGCGACCTGATCACCCGTCTGCTCGGCGAAAGCGCCGCAGCCGAATAACCGAGCGGGACGGACCGGCCCGGCATCGAGTATTGTCGCTCTCCCGTGGCTTTGCATTCGCTGCTCTCGCATCGGCTCGTCGCGCTGACTTTGGGTGCGGCGGTCGCCTTTTCGTCGATCGCCTGCCACCCGAGCCCCCCGGTGGCGCCGTCCTGGGACGGCCGCGCCGGCGCTCCGATCTCCGAAAAGGACCTCCCGCTCGCGGCCGCGCACTTCGCGTTCTCGCGCAACGGCACGCCCGGTCGCACCGACCTCGCGCGTCCGCTCGCCGAGCGCCTCCTCATCCGCTCGCGCGCGCTCTTCGCGGCCGGTCGCGAGCGCCATGGCCTCGCGGCGGTGCGGCTCGCGGCGATGATCATGCGCACGAACAAGGCCGCTCCGGAGTCGCTCTCCAACGACGCGGTCGCCGCGTTCGAGAGCGCGGTCACCGGTCCCGCCGCACGCGGCGAGGAGGGCCCGGCGATCGGCCTCTACCTCTTCTGGTCGGTCGCGCGGCCGGCCGACGCCAAGCCCAAGAGCCACCTCGACGCGATCGCCAAGTGGACGGGCTCGCCGGCCGACTTCCCACCGTCGGCGCTGGTGTCCATCGCGCGCGAGGGGGTGCGTCGCAGCGATGCGCTCGCCTACTCGCCGAGCGACGCCGACCGCGGCGCGGCGGACAAGACCCTCCTCGAGTGGATGGACCAGGTCGTCGCGTTCAAAGAGGGCGAGCGCACGCCGGCTCGCTACGGCGACGAGGTCTACGCGGCAGTCCTCGGCTATCGCACCGCGGGTGTGCGGCTCGTCGCCGGTCACCTGCGCGACGGCGACGTCGGCGGCGCGGTCGATGCGATCTCCGCGCCGCAGTCGCAGGGTTTCATCCCCGACGCGCTTCGACGCGCGCTGCTCGACGCCGGCTCCACGCCCTCGCTCGAGGGCTACGAGCAGGTCGTCGCCGCGCTGCTCCCCAACGCCAAGCTCGAGGGCATGGAAGAAGCCGTGTCCGACGCGGTGCTCGGCACCTCGCTCGCCGCCACCGGCGATCATCCGCAGAGCGGTCCGCTCGCCGAGGTCGTCGCGCGGGGGCTGTTCGTGGCCGGCTCGGGCGACGCGGCGCCGGCGGTGCTCGCGCGCGCGCTCCTCGGCACCAAGGACGATCCGCGCCGCCCGCCGGCCAAGGATCTCGGGCGCGCCATCGCGGTCTCGGCCGCCGCCATCCGCGATTTCGCCGACCGCGAGGACTACGACGCCGCCCGCCGCACCTACGCGTCGACCGAGCCGCTCTTGCTCGCGGCCGATCGCATCGGCGGCGTCTCGCCGTCGTCGGCGATGGTCAAGACGCTGATGGGCCTCATCGAGGGCGAGGCCGGTCGTCCCGGCAACGCGCGCGCGTTCTTCGACGAGGCGCTCGCGGTCGAGCCGCTCGCCACCGCGTTCGCGGGGCGCGCGCGGATCGAGGCCAAGAACGGCGACCTCACCGCTGCGCGTGCGTCGATCGACAAGGCGCTGGCCGCCAAGGGCACCGACGGCGAGCCCGCGCTGCAGGCCGATCTCTCGATCCTCGCCGGCGACTACGCGCGTCGCGCGGGCGACGCCAACGCCGCGCGTGCGGCGTACGAGCAGGCTTTGAAGCTGCTCGTGCCGATGCGTCAGACCGCGAAGGGCGCGTCCGCCGCCGAGGTCAACGCGCGCATCGCGGCGGTCCTCACGCGGTTCGAGGGCGCCGAGAGCAAAGAGGACGAGGCCGCCACGGCCGCCGAGAGCGCCGGCGCGAGCGACTCCCGCGCCCTCTCGCGCCTCGCGATGATGCGCTTCCTGCGCGCCATCCGTACCCAGAACGCGTCGCGCGGCAAAGAGGCGTTCCGCCGGGCGATCGCGCTCGGCCTCTCCACCGAGGACCAGGTCCGCGCGGCGGTGCTCGCGCGCGCGATCGGCAAGCGCTCCGGCCTCGCCGACGACACCGAGATCACCAAGGTGCTCACCTCCGCGGCCGCCAAGGACGACGCGGCCGGGCGGCTCGCCAAGTTCGCCCTCGGCCAGCTCGATGCAGCGACGCTCATCGCCAAAGCGCCCACGCCGCGACGGCTCGTCAGCGCCAAGCTCGTGATCGCGGTCGTCGGCTGGGGCGCGGGCGGCGTGGACGCCGCGCGCAAGGATCTCGAATCGGTCGCCCGCGCCGACGTGATCGGCACCGTCGACGGAGACCTCGCGCTCGAGCTCCTCGATCCGCAGAAGGGCGCAATCCCCGGCGCGCCAAAGGGCGTCACCGGTCTCTAGTTCCAGACCATGACCTCGGCAGCGACGAGCTCCGCGCAGAGAACCGGTGCGCCGATGAGTACCGTTTGAAGCCATCCCACCAGCGCGTCGAACCCGCCTCATCCCTCCGGTGACGATTCGATGAGACCCTGGGAAACCCTTGCGACCGCCACCGAGGACGGCACCGCGCTCGTCCTCCAACGTCACCGCACCGGACGCGAGGCGAACGGGAGCGACGACGAGTACGTCATTCGGGTCGACGGTCACGTGTTGATGACCAGCGGCGCGCACACCTCGGAAGACGCGCTGTGTGACGTGGTGCAGCACCAGCTCGCCGGTGTCGAGCGACCGCGCGTGCTCATCGGCGGTCTCGGGCTCGGTTTCACGCTGCGCGCATTCCTCGACGCGCTGCCGAAAGCCGCGATCGTGGTGGCCGAGATCTCGCCCGCGATCGTCGAGTGGAACCGCACGTTCCTCGCCCCGCTCTCGCGCGACGCACTCACCGACGCGCGCGCCGACGTCGTGATCGGCGACGTGCGCGCCGCGATCAAGCGCGGCGGCTGGGACGCGATCGTCCTCGACGTCGACAACGGTCCCTGGGCGCTGAGCAAACGGAGCAACGCCGCGCTATACGGCGTGACCGGCTTGCGTGCGGCGAAGGAGGCGCTGTCCGAGCGCGGGGTCCTGGTCGTGTGGTCGGCGGGCGAGGACCGCGCGTTCGCAAGCCGCATGCGGAAGGTCGGATTCAACGCGCGAACCAAGCTCGTGCGGTCCGGCGGCTCGCGTCACGTGCTCTTCATCGGGACGAAACGATGAACGACCTCACGCGCCTACCAGCTCCCACGGCATGACCGAGCTCCCTCTGCGCCTGCGGTATGCTGCCCGGCACCGTCGCCCCGCGCGGGTCGGCCTCGCGGCCGCACGACGATCGGGACAAGCACGATGAGCGTGACGCCGGCGTGGGTGCCGGCGGAGCCGTCCCCGATGACCAGCGCGAGACCGAGCTCGGTCGCTTCGTCGCGACCTCGATGACCTACTTCTTGGCAGGCCCCTTTTCCGCCGGCTTGCCCTCGGGTTTGTCGCCGGGCTTCTTGTCGCCGGGCTTGCCGGGCATCGGGATCTCGAAGGCCTTCACCACCTCGTTCGCGCTGCCGTAGGTGGTGGACTTGATCGCCTTGCCGTCCTTGATCTCCGTGACGTCGATGCCGTGCACGGTTCCCGACTTGTTCGTCGGCTTGAGCCCTCCCAGCGGGCCCTTGAACGTGGCGGTCATCTCGGTCTCGGCCACGACGATGTCGCCGAACGCGAACGAGCTCGTGACGGTGAACTGTTGGTCGGGGAACGCCTTGGTGAACGTGACGAACTGCTTCCTGACCTCGGCTTTGCCCTTCACGTCCTCGGGCGCGAGTTGATCGGAGTTCACGATCTTGTCGTCGAGGATCGCGAGGTAGCCCTTCTCGTCCTTCTTCTCGTAGAGCGGATAGACCGAGGTGGCGAGCGCGAGGTTCTTCTTCTCCGTGTCGGAGTCGGACGCCGTAGGCTCTCCGATGAGAGCATCGTGCTGGCGCTCCGCTGTTACGCTCCTCCGATGGGGCGTAGGAGCACTTCTGTCGCGGCGGTGGGGGTCTGCTTCTTCGCCTTCCTCTCGCAGGGCATGAAGTGCGGCGGCGAAGACGAGGACAAGACCCTCGTGCCGGGCACGCTCTACTCCTCGTGTGGCTCCGTCGGCGACGCGATCTCGTTCGCGATGCGTGGGGTCAAGAGCTGCACGACGGCGACGCTTGTATTCGCCGGCGCGAGTCGCACCGTCGTCGCCGCCACCCAGTCGACCTTCGGCAGCGACGTGGTGGTCTCGGGCTCCGTGCCGGCGCTGGCGAACGGCACGTACCAGGTCGAAGCGACGTGCGACGCGCTGCACGCCGGTCCCGTCCCCTTCGTGATCCCCTGCGCTCCGGAGGCAGGCGTCCCCGAGACGTACGGCGAGACGCCTCTACCGGAGAAACCGCTCCTCGGCGAGATCATGGCGACGGTCGATCTCGGGACCAACATGCCGTACGCGACGGCGCAGCTCTTCGATCCGCGGACGCTCGACCAAGCGAACTACGTGAAGTCCTACCTGGACTCTCTCATCAACGACGTCGTTCAGCCCGACCTCGCCGACGGCGCGTGCGCCGAGCACAAGGAATACCCGCGGCCGACGCCCGTGTTCGTGCCGCCGTACACCGCGATCATCGAGTCGCCGGTGATCCTCTCGCACGAGGGCACGCCCGTCTTCACCCTCGCGTACGAGGGCGAGGGGCGGTACGCGTCCCCGCCCGATCCCGCGCTCATGATCCCCACGCCGCTCTTGCTCGACATCGAGATCCCGGGCGCCCCCAAGGTGGCCAAGTCGTTCACCGGTCTCCGGCGTCTGGGCCTCGCCGTGCCGGATGCGGCGGCCGAAAGCCTCACCTACGATCGCGACGCGGACTTTCCGATCTCCTTCCGCGAGAACGGCACGATGATGGTGCGTCTCTCCGGTGTGAAGACCATCGAGTGCAAGCTCACCGAGCTTCACCCCGACGTTCGCGTGTCCAAGGCCGACCTCGCCAAGTTTGTCAGCGGCAGCATCCTGTTCCGCCACATCGCGTGGGGCGAGACGTTCGTGCGCCCGTCCATGGGGGTCCCGAGGCCGCTGCGCATCTTCTCGCAAACCACGCGAAGCATGTCGCTGGTGCAGGCGCCTCCGAAGTAGAACGGCTACCCCCCGAGCGCGCATAGGAGGGCGATCCACGAAGCCGTTCGTGTGGAAGCGAAACGCAGCGTCGTCCGAAGCGCGCTGCTGGCAACTGATGTGTCGGCTTCCGGTGTTGCTCGAAGTAGCTCGTGTTATGAGCCCTCGATGGGCACGCGAGCCGTGATCGGCAGGACGACGGCGGACGGGCGCTGGCGCGGCGTGTGGAACCACTGGGACGGTCAGACCGGCAAGCTCGGGCAGGCGCTCATCGACCGCGTCGCCGAGCTCCGCGGTGATCTCGCGAGCGCCGTTCGGCAGATCGTCGACGACGTGCCCGAGGGGTGGTCGAGCTTCTACCTCGACAACCGGGGCGAGGACGGCGCGACCTGGACGGGGACCTGGAGCGGCGAGACCGCCACCTTCGACGACGAGCTGCCGGACGCGAGCTACCTCTATCTGTTCGACGTCGGCGCTCGCCGGCTCCGGGTGTTCGAGGTGGACGACGGGCCGTGCACGGCCTTCACCGGCTGCGCGTTCGACGCCGAGGGCCGCGCGACGCCGGAGCGGCTGCAGCCGACCGACGACGATGACGATGACGATGCGCGCGATGACGAGCTCGACGACGGGCAGCCCTCGCCGGAGCAGCTGCTCGAGGCTGCCAAGAAGGCGCTCGGCGCGCGCACCTTCGAGGTCATCCCCAACGCCAACACCGAGATCCTCGAGCTGTTCGTGGTCGTTCAAGCCGCGCAGACTCCGCGCGAACGCGACGAGGTCGACCTCGCGTCGCTCCGCGGTCTGGGCATCGAAGCCGACGACGGCGACGAGCTCTTGTTCCCGGTCTACTACCGGCGCGACGACGTCGGGAGCGCGATGAGCCAGCGCGGCCTCACGGCGCTCCTCGGCCTGCCGGAGGACACGATCGCCGTGATCCGGGCGGCGCTCGCCGCAGGCTGACGCGAGCGACGGCGTTCGAGCGGGCGTCGCAACACCTCCACAGCGCCTCTACGGTTCATTCCGACCGAGCAGCTCAGGACCGACGCCGCAGAGCCTCGAGGCGCTCGAGGATCGCGCGTGCGCTCATCGTCCCCTTGAACACGTAGAGTGCGCCGGGCAAGCCCTCTTCGAGGAGATCCTCGCGCACCCGAAGCCGCTTGCTCACGGCGAACAGGATCTTCTGCGGCAAGCCGGCCTCGACGAGCTCGATCCGGCGAAAGACCGCCTCGCGGCTCCAGAAGCCGAGCACCTCGAGGAACACCCGGGTGCCGTCGCGGTGCTCGAACACGAGGTCGGGGACGCACAGGCCGATGGCGGGGAGCTCGAGCACCTCGGGCGAGGGGCTCACGCTCCACTCGCTCTCGGCCGCGCGGAATCGATCGAGGAGCGCCTGAACGTCGTCGCTCAGCGGCGGCGGCTCGGCGCTCTTCGCGGCGCCGCCGTCGAGCCGGAACGTGAGCGGACGGCGCTCGTGGCCCCACCGCACCTCGGCGACGAGGTGGAACGAATCTGCGCTCTCGAGCACCGGGATGATCATCGCGAGCTTGAGGCCGTATTTGGTGACGCTCTCGAACATGCTGAAGGGGCCGTCGATGACGATGCGGTGCCCGCCCTCGCGCGCGCCGTTCGGCCACTTGCCGGCCGGGTGCACCTCGTGGAGCAGACGCAAAAATTTCAGGCGGTGGAACAGCGCGCGGTACGCGCCCGCGGAGCTGCACGCGACCCACACCTCGATGCGAACGGCGCGCAGCAGCACCGCCTGGGCCTGCGCGCTCTCCCACGCGGCGACCAACGTCTCCGCGCTCCACGGCGGCGCCTCGATCAGCCGCTGGGCCTGCCGCAGATCGGCGTAGAGCGCCTGCTCGATCGCCGCCGGCTCTTCGCTGTGTGCGGCGGCGATCTCCGCGAGCACGGCCTCGCGGTCGAAGACGCCGGCGCCGCGCCGGGCGCTCGCGAGCTCGAACACCGCGCGTCGAACCTCGACCGGATCGAGCGACGTCGTGCTCGAGCTCCACACGATGGCGTCGTCGAGCAGCTTCCACAGCCCGTCGATCACGCGACGATCGGAGGGGCCGTTGTCGAACGAAGCGCTGACGTCCTTGATCGCGCCCTCGACCTCGTCGCGCGCGGCTCCGGCGAGCGCGGCGGCGGTGGAGAGCAGCGCCGCCGCGACCTCGAGGGCGCGGGCGCGGGCGCGCTCGTCGAGGCGGACCAGCTTGAGCTCGGTGCCGCGGCGACGGGCGTGGACGAAGTCAGCGCCAAGCAACGTGCTCTCTCCTGCGCTCGCTGGTCATCGTCTCGGTGGTGGCGCCGGTGACGAGCTCGTAGGCGATGGCGCGCTTGTCGCCCTTTTTGCGGAGCACGCGGCCGAGTCGCTGGACGTGCTCGCGAACGGAGCCGCTGCCGCTCAACACGATCGCGACGTTGGCGTCGGGTACGTCGACGCCCTCGTTGAGCACCTTGGAGGTGACGACCGCGCGGTAGGTGCCGGCCGCGAGCCCGGCGAGGATCGCGCTGCGCTCCTTGATCTTCGTCTGATGGGTGATGGTGGGGACGAGGAAGCGCTTGGACACCGCGTAGGCCGTGGCGTTGTCCTGGGTGAAGATGATCGCGCGGTCGCCGCGGTGCTCGTCGAGCAGGTGCTCGAGGTAGGCGAGCTTCTCGCGAGCGGTGAACGCGAGCTCGCGCTGCCGGCGGTAGGCCTGCATCGCGCGGCGGCCCTCGACGCTGCGCGACGACAGCATGATGAAATCGCTCCAGCCAGTGGGCGAGCCCATGCGGATGCCGTTGCGCTCGACGAACCCGCGGTAGATCGCGCGCTCCGACTCGTACTCGGCGCGCTCGTCGGGCGCGAGATCGACGACCACCGTCTCGGTCTCGTATTCGGCGAGGAACGCGCCCGTGAGATCGGTGATGTCGCGGCGGTAGACGATCGGGCCGATGAGCTCGTCGAGCTCGCGCTCGCGGCCGTCGGTGCGCTCGGGCGTCGCGGTGAGGCCGAGGCGGTAGGGGGCGAGCGCGAGGCGCGCCGACAGCGCGTAGGTGGCGCCGGGGAGGTGGTGGCACTCGTCGAACACCAGCATGCCGAACCGGTCGCCGAGGTGCTCGACGTGGAGGTAGGCCGAGTCGTAGGTGGTGACGGTGATCGGCTGCACGTCGTGCTCGCCACCGCCGACCAAGCCGATCTTCATGGCGAACGTGGTGCGCAGGAGGTCGTACCACTGGCGCACGAGATCGAGCGTGGGGGCGACGACCAGCGTGCTCCGCCGTTTGTCGTCGATCGCCAGCGTGGCGACGTGGGTCTTGCCCGCGCCCGTCGGCAGCACGACCACCGCGCGCCCGCGGGCCGCGCGCCACGCCGCGATCGCCTCGGTTTGGTAGGGGCGGGGCTCGCGGTGCACGCGCGCCCCGTGGGGCAGCTCCTCGTAGCGACGCGCGCGGTCCTCGTAGACCACCTTGCCATGAAGCGCCCGGACGATGTCGGCGTAGGCGCTGGCCGGCGCGCGATGGCACTCGGTGCGGACGTCCCACAGACACGACGGCGGGAGCAGGCTCGGATCGACCCCGCGAATCTCGACGGTGCCGGCGACGAACCGCAGCTCGCTCACGTGACCAACCGATCGAGGGTGATCGCGCACGCCGCGCGCACGCTGAGGTGGTTGTACCCCGAGGTGCCGACGATCGGCGGGAGGCGCCCGTCGGCCGCGTCGACGAGGGCGGGCACGAGGCCCCACGACGTGCCGAACACCAGGAGCACCGCGCGGGGGTCGTCGCCGCGGAGGCGCGCGCGGGCCTCTGCGTACTCGAGCACGCGGCCCCCGGCGTCCTCGCGCGCGGCGGTGACCCACACCTCGACCCGATCGCGACCGCCGAGCGCGGCGATCGCGTCGTCGAGCTGCGGCACCACCCGGACGATCGCGAGCGCGTCCCTGCGGCTCGGGATGCGGGCGGCGGACGCGCCGGTCGTCCAGTGGCCGAGGATGGTCTGCACGAGCGTGCGCTGGGCCTCGACCGGTGTGGTGACGAACAGCTCGGTGGCGCCGAACGTCTTGGCGGAGCGGGAGAGGTCGTGCACGTCGATGTTCGTCACCGCGCTGGTGACGGTTGCGCCGGCGCGGTCGAGGACGGGATAGTGGACGAGGGCGAGCGCGACGCGACGCATGGCGGAGTCCGAATAGCACGAAGGCCGTCCGCCGTTGCCGGGGGACGGCCTCCGTGGCCGCAGTCGCTCATACGCCGAGTCCTGTCCCGCGCCTCGGTTGCCCTCGGCGCGGCGGCGATCATTCCTCTAGGAGGCGCATTGCTGCGCCCCTCCAGCAGCCTACCCGAGGGTATCGAACGGGCCGTTCACCCTCCTACGTGGCCTTGCTCCAGATGGGGTTTGCCGTGCCGTCTACGTCACCGCAGACGCGGTGGGCTCTTACCCCGCCGTTTCACCCTTGCTCGACGGCGCCCTTGCGGGAGCAGCCGAGCGGTTTGTTTTCTGTGGCACTTTCCTCGCGATTGCTCGCACCGGGCGTTACCCGGCATCTTGCCCTGTGGAGCTCGGACGTTCCTCCCGCGCTTCCCCGTTTCGGGGGAAGAGCCGGCGACCACCCGAGCGGCTGCGGCGACGGCACCCTAACACGCACCGGATGCCCCGTCAGGCCGATGCGAGCCGCGCGACCAGGGTTCCCACGACCGCCGCCGCCAGCGCCAACATCAGCCCGGCGAGCGCCTGGCGCAGGGGGCTCGGCCGTTCGCCCCGGTTGTGCGCGCGCGCCGCGCGGACCCCGAACACTCCGTCGAGCACGAGGATTGCGACCATCGCGCCGTAGCCCATCGCCTCGCCCGGCCATGGCTTGCCGCGGAGGAGCAACGCCGACAGCTGAGTGATCGCGAGCACCCCGGCCGTCCACGGACGCCGCGCGTAGAGGTGACTGCCGCCGAAGAAGAGGATCGTGCAGCCGAGCGCCAACACCGCGCGGCGCGGCTCCTCGCCGCGCTCCTCGTCGTCGGTCTCGGTCTCGGGCCGCATCGCGGCGAGCAGCTCGCGCGCGTCGGCGAGCCGCGACTCGGCGACCTCGATCCGCATCGGCGTGATCTGCGCGCCGACGCCGACGAGCGACGCGTTGCGCGTGCCGATGAGCCGACAGCCGACGCCATGGTCGCGGAGCATTTGCGCCGTGATCTCGGCGTCGGTCGCGTCGGCCGCGCGGTAGACGACGACGAACCGCTCCTCGGGCTCGTCGGGCGGGATGCTGCGGTAATCGGTCACCCGTCGCGCTTCCTGCCGGCGAGCGCGGCGGCGAGGACGACGAGCGGCGCGCCCGAAAGCAGCGTGAGCAGAGACGACGCGAGCCGGGCGGTGGTGGACTTCGCCGGCCTCGCGCGGGCGGTGGTGATCATCTCGTCGATCATCACGCCGGCCTCGGCGTCGAAGGCCGGCGGATACGCGAAGCGCACCGACGTGAGCCCGTCGTCGCCGACGAAGAAGTAGATCCGCGACCGGGTGTCGCTCTCGTCGACCCGGACACGGAAGGCTTGCACGCCATGAATCACCAGCTGCTCGAACGGCACGCGCTCGACCTTCCGCTGCGCCCCGAGCTGACGGAAGAACTCGGCCGCGGCCTCGCGCGCCTCGCGCGGCGTCCACTCGCCGCTGCGAAGGGACGTGTCGCCGGAGACGACGACGGTGAGCTCCCACCCCGGCCGCGACACGACCGCCACCGTCTCCGTGGCGCCGGGGGCGAGCTCGCTGAGGTTGAGGTCTGCGCAGTGGCCGGAACGCTTCTCCGGCGGATGCGCGACGCACAACCCGCCGTCGGGTGCGCCGACCGTCATCCTGAAGTCGGTCGACGCGTCGCGCAGCTCGTAGGTCGCTGCCGCGGCGTTCGCCGGCAGGAGCACGAGGGCTGCGGCGATCGCTACGCGCACGCGGTCAGCGTATCACTCAGAGCCCCTTCGCCCGGAGCAGCTTGACGACGTCCGCATAGAACTCGAGGTGGCGAAAGCTGTTGGTGGGGCCCGGGACGTCGCCGGCGATCTGACCCATCTGGTCGAGGTGGTCGGCGGGGATGCAGCCGAGGAACGTGCCCCAGTGCGCGTCGCGCGCGCGGACGATCCCGTCGTTGGGAGCGTTGGCGAAGCCCGAGAGCACCGTCTCGGTCGGCCTGAGGAGCGGGTCGGTTGGATCGAGCTCGGCGTTCCAACGGGTGATGAACAAGGGCGCGTCACGCGCAGCGCAGTCGGCGCCGCCGCTGTGGAGGCCGGTTCGGCCGGCGATCGAGAAGTACTGCACGCCGAACGCGTCGGTGTACTTGCTGTTGAACGACTTCATCGCCTCGGTCGCGAACTGCCGAATGGCCGCGGCCATCGAGGTCTCGTTGCCGACGGAGTCGTAGAGCGCGCGGCCGGCGAGCTTCGAGAGCGTGTCGATGACGCGCTCGGCGTCGGAGTGGGGCTGGATGCGGAGCGCGATGTCGGCGAGGGGGACGCCGTCGTGGGGGGTGCCGATGGTCACCACCGCGCCGATCCAGTCCGGGTGGTCGTGCGCGACGACGCGCGCGTCGAGCCCGCCCTGCGAGTGGCCGATGATGTTCACGCGCGCGTAGCCGGTGTCCTCGAGGATCTTCTCGATGTGGGCGGCGAGCTGCTTGCCGCGGTACCCCGAGCTGTTGAACGGGTCGACCGCTGGCGTGTACACGCGCGCCTCGCCCGTCGCCGCGAGGTGCGCTTTGACGCCGTAGAAATAGCTGAGAAACCCCGCGCCCGCGAAGTCCTCGAAGCCGAAGAAGCCGTGCGCGAGGACGATCGGGTAGGGCGGCCCGAGCTTCGGCGGCGGAGCGGTGTCGACGACGGACGTGCTGGTGTCCTCGACGATCGTGCGCGCGTCGAGCACCCGATCGGCGTCGACCGGCGCGGCGCCGCCGCACCCCACGCACGCGATCCACCAGAGCCAACGCATCGCGCGCGAGCATGTCGCGCGCGGCGGGCGAAATCACGGTGCGACGCGTCATCGACTTGAGGTAGTGTTTCCGTCGCGCTGCATGGCGAAGCTCGGTCGTCCCAAGGGTCACTACACCCAGTACCGTCGCCTCTCGCAGTTGCGCGAGATGCTCGAGAACCACCCCAAGGGGCTCTCGATGATCGAGATCGCTCGCAAGCTGCATGTCACCGACCGCTCGGTGCGCCGCTATCTGCGCGAGCTCGAGCGCGAGGTCGACCTCGAGCGCTCGCCCGACCCGGACGGCTTCGGCGGCGTGGTCGTGCGCATCCCCACCCGCGATCTCCCGCGCCGCGTGAAGCTCCACCGCACGCAGATCTACGGCCTGCTGATGGCGCGCCGCGTGTTCCGCATGCTCGACGGCACCACGTTCGAGGCGGTCGTGCGCCAGGCGGTCGACCAGCTCCTCTCCCACGTGCAGCGCGCGCCGCGGCGCGGCGCCGAGATCGATCCCGACACGCGGCTGGAGGACCGATTCCTCTACCTGCCGTCCGCGCCGATGAAGCCGCTCGACGCGCACTCGGGCGAGGTCGTCGACACCATGCTCGACGCGTGCGCCCAGCTCCGCGTCTGCCGCATCGCCTACCGCAAGGCGCCCGACCAGGCCGAGGCGCTCACCGTCCATCCGTACGCGATGGTCATCTACAAGGACATGATCTACGCGGTGTGCTTCGTCGCCGAGCGGAGCGCGATCCGCACGCTGCGCGTCGACCGCATCCTCGACGCCGACGCCGACCCGCTGCAGCACTTCGCCCTCCCGGACGACTTCGCGGTCGACAAATACTTCGAGGGCCAGTTCGGCCTCCACCACGGTGGCACCGAGACGCGGGTGGTGATCGACTTCCGCGGTTGGGCTGCGGAGGACGTGCGCGCGCGCCGCTTTCCCGGCGAGGGCGGCCGCGAGGCCACGTGCGAGCCGCTGCCGGGCGGGGGCTGCCGGCTCACGATGGTGGTCCGCTCCACCACCGAGATGAAGGGCTGGGTCCTGTCCTTCGGCAACGCCGCTCGTCTCGTCGAGCCCGCCGAGCTGGCGCACGAAATCGCCGAGGAGCTCCGCGCAGCGGCCGCGCAATACGCTCCACCCGAGCCGCGCGCGCGGAGCGTGCGCTGAGCCGTCAGCGGTCGCGCCGACGACGCCGACGCGAGATCGTGAGCAGCACGCCGGCGAGCGCCGCGTAGGACGCAGCGGTGCGAGGACGCTGCGTCATGCAGCCGCAGCCGCCCGGGTTCGATTCGGACCCCGGGGCCGCCGCCGTGGGGTTCGGGACGGTGGTGTCACCGGGGCCAATGGCGCCCGGAGCCGCGTCGACCTCCTCGGTGATCGTGCACCCGCCGTCGGCCGGCGAGACCGTGAACATCAACGGGTGACCGACCGTGCTGCCGCCCGCGGTGATCGTCACGACACAGCGCCCGCCCGCCGCGGAGGCCACGAGCTTCGACTTGCCCCCGGCGTCCTCCGGCGCGTCGAACACCACGTGGCGCGAGGGCATGCTCGCCGCGAATCCGTAGCTCATCGTGGCGCCGTGCGCGCCGTCGTTGGCGCTCGACGCGACGACCACGGTGAGGGTCTTGCCGCGTCGGACCGTGGCGCCGACCACGCCGTCGTTCGCCGGATCGTCGTTGAGCGACAGCGACTCGGACGCCGGCTCCGAGCCGGACAGCGCGTCGATCGCGTGAATCGCGAGCGCGCGCGGACCGGGCAGCTCGAGCGCGTATTCGGAGACCTTCACGCGAGCGTTGGTGCAGGCGCCGAACGGGCCGGACTCGCAGTCGTCGACCGGCGCGTAGGAGCGAATCGCCGCGGCGCCGCCCGACACCTTCACCTGGTGGATCGCGACGCGGGACGCACCGACCGTGCCCTCGGCGACCTTGCCGGAGAGCGCGAGCTGCGCGGGCGAGCGGAAGCGGAGGTGGGTGAGGCGGCCCGCCGCGTCGGTGCGCGTGCGATCGATGGTGACGATCTCTCCCTCGGGCGTGAACACCCAATCTCGTCGGGCGAACGGGACGTCGCTCGGCATCCCTGCGAACGCGTAGGCCTTCGCGAAGTCGCTGCGCGCCGCGAAGACGCCCGACTTGGTGGCGCGCGCCCACGGGAGGTCGGCCTCGCTCCACGGCGTCTGGCTCGGGCGGTACTCGCTCTTGGAGAGCGGCGAGTCGACGGCGAGGGCGTTGCTCGTGAGCGTGGAGCGCGAGCCGTACGGTGACGGATCGACGATGAGGTGATCGGCGCCGCGCGTGAGCACGAAGTTCGACGCGTCGGGGTGCTGGTGGTCGTCGACCTGCCGCGGCGCAGAGGTGAAGACCGCGAAGAACGCGTCGCTCTTGAAGGACGTGCGCGCGTAGAGCGTGCGCGTGCCCTTCGCGAGGAACCACAGCGGGAGGCCCGCCGTCGCTGGATCGGCGGGCGTTGCGGCGCGGGCGTCGGCGAGCGCGTCGAACACGGTGGCGTCGTCGTTGTCGCGCGCGATGTTGGCGCGGAGGAACGAAGCCCAGCTTGCCGTGAGATCGCTGCCCGGACCGGCCAGCGTCGCCGTGAGAATGCGCGCGTTGGGCCGGATGTAGAGCGTGTCCTCGGAGGTGTCCCCGCCGACGTACGCGCCGTCGCGCGTCGGGGTGAGCCCGTAGACGAAGCGCAGGGTGAGGTCGCTCGCCCACTGGTGCATCGCGGGAAGCGCGACGCCCTGCTCCTCGACCGCCCGCGCGGCGAGCGCGTAGTGCACGACGCTCAGCGGGCCGTATTGCCAACCCTCTGGCCAATCGCCGCCGCTGAGCGCGCCGAGCGGCGCGAGCCCCTTGCCGATCAGCTGCTTGCCGAACACGTCGTCGACGGTCTCGGTCCACATCTTGTCGCTCGCCGCGCCGTCCTCGCCGGCCTCGGCGATCGCGATGAACGTCTTCGCCGCGACGAACCCGGCGTGGTAGTTCGAGCCGGGCATCTCGTTGAGGTAGCCCTCGCGGGTGTACCACTCGACCCAGGCGCGGAAGCACGCGCGCGACTGTGCGCGCAGCCCCTCGTCGACCCCCGGCGCGTCGTGCAGCCAGTCGTAGGCGAGCGCGGTGTGCGGGCCGAGGAAGCGGATCGCGTAGCCGGTGTCGCGCCGCACCGAGGCGATGGCCTGCGCCTCCTTGGCGCCGACGACGCACGCCGCGCGGTCGCCCATCTTGAAGACGTCGTCGAGGCTCGCGCGCCAGAGCTTGATGCCGGTCGCGGCGTACGCGGCGTCGCCGGTGAGCTGATAGGCGAGCGCGCACGCAGAGAGCGGGAACGCCCAGTTGTCACCCTGATAGCCGCTGAGCTGGTAGGCCGCCGGCTCGGACGCGACCTTCTTGCAGACCGCGATCGCGCGCGCGGCGCCCGAGCGCTCCGACTTCGCGCTCGCCCTCATCGCGTCGAGCGTCGGCTTGCCGAGGAAGATGCGCGGGTGGGGCCCCGCGGGCGCGGGCGGCGCGGCCGTGGCGAGGCCGGTCGACGAGAGGACCGCCAACGCGAAGAGCTTCGAGAGCGAACGGGGAGGGGCGGTCATCACTTGGCGGATTACGAGACCGCGAACCGGCCGACCACCCAATCGGTCGTGCGCTCGATCAGTCGCAACATCGCTGCCTCGGCCGTAAACGTGTGGTTGGCGTCGGGGAACCACGCGCGATCCATCCGGCCGCGCAGCTCGGGGAAGACCTCGAACAGCTGGTCCTCGTCGTTGTAGCGCTCTCCGAGCGAGCCCGAATACAGGGCGAGGATGCCGACGCCACGGTCGAGCAGCTGCTTCAGCCAGCCGAGGAACTCTGCTGCGCTCGGCGCCACCCGCCCGTACTGCGTGGGCTCGGCGGCCTCGGTCGGCTCCGGTGCGGCGAGCCTCGCGCGGACGGTGCGCTGCGCGACAGAGAGCCCCCATGCGAGGGTGCGGCCCACGCCGCCGAGGCTCTTCGCCTTCGCCACGAGCTTGCGACCGAGCGCGCGCTTGGTGACGTAGGTGAACGGATCGACCATGACCAGTCCGACCACGCGCGGATCGGCGAGCGCGGTCGCGAGGCCGTTGTCCGCGCCGGAACAGAGTCCGAACAACACGAAGCGGCTCGCTCCGTGCTCCCGTGAAAGGAGATCGATCGCGGCGCGCGTCTCGACGACCGACCGCTCTCGAAAAGAGAGGTCGCCCACCGCGGCTCGGCTGTCGCCGATACCGCTCAGATCGAAGCGCATGGCGGTGAAACCGCGGGCGGAGAGGTGACGCGCCAGCCGAACGTTCATGCGGTGCGGCCCGACGCGGTGGATCACCCCGGCGTTGAGCAACACTACGGCTGTGCTGCTCGCGCGGTCGCCCGCGGGCGTTACGATTCCCACGAGCGAATTGGCCTCTCCGAAGCGCACGACGATCTCGTCCCTGCCGGGCATCGTGGCGTGAGTGACATGGAACGATCCGCACCGCCAGAGGCCTTGCGACCGCTCCGAAGCGCGACCTAAGCTGCGCGCCCGTCGTGGATTGTCTCTATTTTGGATCGCGCCCTCGAATCCTCTTCGGAGCGCTCCATCCGCCGATCTCGAAGTCCGCTCGATCGACCGCGGTGTTGCTCTGCAACCCATTCGGTGAGGAGGCCCTGCGCGTGCATCGCACGTATCGAGTCCTCGCGAATCGACTCTCGCGCGCGGGTTTCGCCGTGATGCGCTTCGACCATTTCGGCGCCGGGGACTCCGCGGGCGCGGCGTCGGACGCAACGTTCGAGGATTGGATCGAGGGCGTCGACGTCGCGGCCCGTGAGCTCACGAAGAGGACGTCAACGTCGCGGCTCGCGGTGGTCGGTCTGCGCCTCGGGGGAACGCTCGCCGCGCTCGCCGCTTCGCGCAGCGCGCCGCGCACGCAGCACCTGCTGCTGTGGGATCCGGTGGTGGACGGCGCGGCGTACCTCCGCGAGCTCGCCGTCGCGCACGCGGGCTACCTGACCGAGGAGATGGGGCGCGAGATCCCGCTCCCGCCCACGAGCCCCGAGGGCTTTCCGACCGAGGCGCTCGGTCATTCGCTGTCGCACCCGCAGCTCGAGGCGCTCGCCCGCTGCGATCTCTCGGCGCTCGCGTCGCTCGGGGCCGAGCACGTCTCGGTCGTCACGACGTCGGAGCCGGCGGATGTCGCGCGCCTCCGCGCCCGTCACGCCATGGCGCGCAACGTGTCCTTCATCCCTGCGTCGACGAGCGTGCCCTGGAACAGCGACGCGGCGGTGAACGACGCCGTCGTGCCGGCGGAGATCCTCGACAAGCTCATGGCCCGCATCGAGGAGGTGGCCGCATGAGCCCACACTCGGCCAACGAGACCAACTACCGGCCCGACGCCACCGTCGACGCCCTCTTCCGAGAGCAGGTCGCCGCGGGGCCGGAGAAGACCGCGATCGCGTGGGCCACGGGGAGCCTCACGTATCGCGAGCTCGATCGCCGCTCCGAGGCGCTCGCGCGAGAGCTCGTGGCGCGCGGCGTGGGCCCCGATGTTCCCGTCGCCCTGTGCCTCGATCGCTCGCCGGAGGCGGTGATCGCGGTGCTCGCGATCCTCAAGGCGGGGGGCGCGTATCTGCCCCTCGATCCCACGCATCCGCCCGAGCGGCTGGCCTTCGCGGTCGCCGACGCGCGCGCGCCGCTCGTCCTCACCCAACGCGCGTACGCGGGCCGGTTCGACGGGGCGTGCCTGCTCGTCGAGGATCTGGTCGAGCGAGACGGGCCGCCGGTCCCCGCGCGCAGCCGCCCCGACTCCCTCGCGTACGTGATGTACACCTCGGGCTCGACCGGGACGCCGAAGGGCGTGCAGATCGAGCATCGCTCCATCGTGCGTCTGGTTGGCCGCGCGGACTACGTTCGCCTCGGTCCCGAGACGCGGATGTTGCACGCGGCGCCGCTCGGGTTCGACGCGTCGACGCTCGAGCTCTGGGGGCCGCTCCTGCACGGCGGGCAATGCGTGCTCTACCCGGACCCGATCCCCACCGGGCCGGGCCTCGCGAGGGTGATTCGTGCCCACGGTGTCACGACCGCGTGGCTGACGGCGGCCCTCTTCAACGCGATCGTCGACGACGATCCGAAGCACCTGCGCGGGCTCCGGCAGCTGTTGACCGGCGGCGAGGCGCTCTCGGTCAGCCACGTGCGGCGCGCGCTCGCCGCCCTCCCGGACACCGAGCTGATCAACGGTTACGGCCCGACCGAGTGCACGACGTTCACCACGACCTACTCGATCCCGCGGGACACGCCCGAGGACGCGACGTCGATCCCGATCGGGCGGCCGATCGCCGACACGCAGCTCCACGTGCTCGACAACGAGCGTCGCCCGGTCGCGGACGGCGAGGTCGGCGAGCTGTGCGTCGGGGGCAGGGGCGTCGCACGCGGCTACCTGCGGCGACCGGAGCTCGACGCCGAGCGTTTCCTCGAGCTCCCCGGCGCCGGGCGTTTGTACCGCACCGGCGATCTCGTTCGATGGACGAAGACGGGGCAGCTCGACTTCGTCGGTCGCGTCGATCACCAGGTGAAGATCCGCGGCTTCCGGATCGAGCTCGGCGAGATCGAGGCCGCGCTGATGCGGTTCCCCGGCGTCGATGCAGCGGCGGTGATCGCCCGCGACGACGGGCAGGGCAAGCGGCTCGTCGCCTATCACGTGGGGAGCGAGGCCTCCGCGCCCCGGCTGCGTGACGCGCTCGCCGCTTCGTTGCCGGCGTTCATGGTCCCCTCGGCGTTCGTGCACCTCCCCGGGCTGCCGATCACCGCCAACGGCAAGCTCGATCGCGCGGCGCTGCCGTCGCCGGAGCGACGTCGCCCCGACCTCCGCGAGCAGTACCGCACCCCCGAGGGCTCGACCGAGATCACCATCGCGCGCGTGTTCGCCGAGGTGCTCGGCATCGATCGGGTCGGCGCGCTCGACGGCTTCTTCGATCTCGGAGGCAACTCGCTCCTCGCGCTGCGGGTGCTCGCGCGGCTCCGCGAGGAGGGGCTGCCCGAGCTCTCCCACGTGCGGTTCTTCGAGGCGCCGACGCCAGCCGGCCTCGCGCGCTCGCTCGAGGAGCCCGAGCAGCGGGTGCACGTCCGCGCGCGCGCGACCGGCGACGCGGGGCCGATCGCGATCGTGGGCATGGCCAGTCGTCTCCCGGGGGCGCGGGACGTCGAGGCGTTCTGGAAGAACCTCTGCGAGGGCACCGAGTCGATCCGCTTCTTCGGCGCAGACGAGGTCGATCCGAGCGTCCCGGCGGACGTGCGGGGCGATCCCGCGTACGTGCGCGCGCGCGGCATCCTCGACGACGTCGACCAGTTCGACGCCGGGTTCTTCGGGATCTCTCCGCTCGAAGCGCGGCTGATGGACCCGCAGCACCGCCACTTCCTCGAGGTGTGCTGGCAGGCGCTCGAGCACGCGGCGTACGTGCCGGAGCGCGTCGAGGGACCGATCGGCGTGTTCGGCGGGATGTACAACGCCACGTACTTCCAGCGTCACGTGAGCACCCGCCCCGATCTCGTCGCTCGCCTCGGCGAGATGAACGTGATGCTCGCCAACGAGAAGGACTACCTCACGAGCCGCGTGGCGCACCGGCTCGGCCTGCGCGGGCCGGCGGTCAGCATTCACACGGCGTGCTCCACGTCGCTCGTCGCGACGGCGATGGCGATCGAGAGCCTGCGCAGCGGCCAGTGCGACCTCGCGCTGGCGGGCGGCGTCGCGATCACCTGCCCGCCGCTCAGCGGTCACCTCTATCAAGAGGGCTCGATGGGCTCGCGCGACGGGCACACGCGCACCTTCGACGAGGGCGCGGCGGGCACGGTCTTCAGCGACGGCGTCGCGGTCGTCGTGCTCAAGCGACTCGCCGACGCGCTCGCCGACGGCGACACCGTCTACTCGGTGATCCGCGGCGTCGCCGTGAACAACGACGGCGCCGGGCGCGCGAGCTTCACGGCGCCGAGCGTCGAGGGGCAGGCCGCGGTCATCGCGGCCGCGCAGGAGGCGGCGGCGATCGATCCGCGCTCGATCTCCTACGTCGAGGCGCACGGCACCGCGACCCCGCTCGGCGATCCGATCGAGATCGAGGGCCTCACCCGCGCGTTCCGCAGGAGCACGCGCGACACCGCCTTCTGCGCGATCGGCTCGCTCAAGAGCAACGTCGGTCACACCGTGATCGCCGCGGGCGCGGCGAGCCTGATCAAGGTCTCGCTCGCGCTCCACCGACGGGTGCTCCCGCCGTCGATCAACTTCTCGCGGCCGACACCGAAGATCGACTTCGGCAAGACCCCGTTCTTCGTGCAGACCGCGCTCGCCCCGTGGGCCTCGCCCGAGGGCGTGCCCCGGCGCGCGGGCGTGAGCGCGTTCGGCTTCGGCGGCACCAACGCGCACGCGGTCGTCGAGGAGGCACCCACGCGCGCGGCGTCGGAGAGCTCGGCGCGGCCCGCGCAGCTCATCGTGGTCTCGGCGCGTTCCCCGGCCGCGCTCGAGGCAGCGACCGAGCGCCTCGCGCAGCACCTCGAGGGCGCGGCGGACGTCCCGCTGGCCGACATCGCGTTCACGACCCGCGTCGGGCGGCGGGCGTTCACCCATCGTCGCTACGCAGTCGCACGCACCCACGCAGACGCTGCGCGGCTCCTGCGTTCGCCGGTGCCCACGCGCGCCGGGGTGCGTGCGGCGTCGGGCGACCCGGTCGACGTGGCGTTTCTCGCGCCCGGTCAGGGCTCGCAATACGCGCAGATGGGCTTCGGCCTCCACCGTGCCGAGCCGGTCTTCCGCGAGGCGTACGAGGCGTGCTGCGCGATCCTCGGCGGTGACTTCAAGGAGCGGTTCTTCTCCACCGACGCCGTCGCCCTGACCGCGACGAGCCTCACCCAGCCGGCCATCTTCACGCTCGAATACGCGCTCGCCCGGCTGTGGATGTCGTGGGGCGTCCGGCCCACGGCGCTCATCGGGCACAGCGTCGGCGAGTTCGTGTGCGCGGTGCTCGCCGAGGTGATGACGCTCGAGGACGCGCTCGAGCTCGTGCGCGAGCGCGGCCGGCTGATGCAGGCGCTCCCCGCGGGCAGCATGCTCTCGGTGCGGCTCCCGGCCGCCGAGCTCGCGCCCCGGCTGCGCGACGGCGTGGGCATCGCGGCCGAGAACGGACCGACGTTGTGCGTCGCCGCGGGGCCCACGGCGGCGATCGACGCGCTCGCCGCCGCGCTCGAGGCCGACTCGGTGGTGTGCAAGCGCCTCGTCACCTCGCACGCGTTCCACTCGTCGATGATGGATCCGATCGTCGCGCCGTTCCGCGAGCGGGTCGCGAGGGTGCCGATGTCGCCGCCGCGCATCCCGATCCTCTCGACGGTCACCGCCGATTGGCTCCGCGACGAGCAGGCGACGAGCGCGGACTACTGGGTCGAGCACATGCGCGCGCCGGTGCGGTTCGCGCCCGCGGTCGCGCGCCTCCTCGAGTCGCCCCGACGGCTCCTGATCGAGATCGGTCCGCGCGCGACCTTGAGCACGCTCGCGCGTCAGGCGGTGAGCGGAGCGCGCCCCCTGCCGGTCGCGATCCCGAGCCTCGCCGACTCGCCCAACGAGGAGTGCGACAGCGTGACCGCGGCCGTCGGTCAGCTGTGGGCGCTCGGCGGGCCCGTCGACGTCACGGCGCTCGCGAGCGACGAGCGTCGCCACCGCGTGGCGCTGCCGACCTACCCGTTCGAGCACCAGCGTCACTGGATCGATGCGGAGCGCCGGCCCGATCCGGCCGCGGCCTCCGTCGCGCCCGCCGTCTCCGTCGCGCCCGCTGTCTCCGTCGCCCCACTCGTCCCCATCGTGCCTGTTGTTGAGGAGCCCTCGATGTCCGCGATCCCGCAAGCCGCCTCGTCCTCTCGCCAGGGTCGCCTCGTCGCGCGGGTGTGCGAGCTCATCGAAGAGGTATCGGGCGAGGACGTCTCCGGGAGCGATCCGAACGTCCCGTGGCTCGATCTCGGGCTCGACTCGCTCACGCTCACCCAGCTCGCGCTGCAGGTCGGGCGGTCGCTGTCGGTGAAGCTCAGCCTGCGGCAGCTGCTCGAGGACCACACCAGCATCGGCGCATTGGCAGCCATGCTCGACGCGACGCTGCCGAGGGAGCCCGAGGCGCAACCCGCACCGGCGCCCGTCGCCGCGCCCGCGCCCGTCGCCGCGCCCGCGCCCGTCGCC